>JAPLIE010000119.1 GCA_026389265.1 Cyanobacteriota bacterium
CGAGGGCTACTACAACCGCGAGCGCCGTCATTCAACGATCGGCTACCTCAGCCCGATTGTCTACGAACAGCAGTTCATCTCTACCCCTACACTCACCCCTGCGTAGCCCTGAGATCTGTCCACGAAACCGGGGGAACCCCATACCTCAAGCCGGGCTGTCTGGCCGGCGCAGGGCAGCTCGATGATCACTACCTGGGCCTGCTACAGCGCTATGGCGACACCACCGATGCGGCGGCCCAGATCCAGACCCTGCGGAGCCTGGGCATCGAGGCGGAGCTGCGCACCGATGGCCGGATCGAGCAGCTGATCGCCCAACTGCGGCTTGGGGTCCCGGTACCGGTGGGCTGGCTGCACAAGGGTCCCGTCAATGCCCCATCTGGCGGGGGCCACTGGAGCCTGGTGGTCGGCTGGGATCCGATCCGGCGAGCGGTGCTGATGCACGACCCCAACGGCGAGGCCGACCTGGTCGGCGGCGGCTACGTGAGCACCGCCATCGGCAGCGGCAGGAACCGCTGGTATTCGGAGAAGAACTGGGGCCGCCGCTGGATGGTCGAGGGTCTTGGATCCGGCTGGTGGCTGGAGCTGGCGGGGTGAACACCACCCAGATCAAGCGAGCTCATCAGCGGCATCGGCCTGAGGAGAGATGACCCAGCTCTCTGCGGATAATGCATTTGCTGCGTTTGTTTCGTTTAGGGTGGGTGAGCTTGGTCCCCTTTCAACTCCATGGCCGTGGCGCTCCCAGGTTCCATCGAGCCCGTGGCTCCCAGCGCCGAGGTGATGAAGGCTGCTGAGGCCAGCCTGCGGGATCTGGCCCGGGTCCGGGGCACCCATGGCTTGCGGCGCGCCAGCGTGAACCTTGAGCTCGACGACGGGGAATGCGCCTCCGTGGCCCTTCCCCCGGCGGTCCTGGAGTTGCTCCAAGAGATCCTGATGCAGATGGCCCAGGGAAATGCAGTCACCTTGCTGCCGGTGCATGCGGAGCTCACCAGCCAGCAAGCCGCTGATCTGTTGAACGTGTCGCGGCCGTTCCTGATCGAGCGGTTGAATCAGGGCGAAATTCCCTTCCGCAAGGTCGGAACCCATCGGCGCATCCGTCTGCACGACCTGATGGCCTACAAGCAAGCCATCGACCAGCAGCGGGTCACAGCCCTCGATGAGCTGGCCGCCCAGGCTCAAGAGCTGGGCATGGGCTACTGAGGTGAATCGCTTCACCGTCCTGTACGACGCCTGTGTTCTCTATCCGGCGCCATTGCGTGATCTGCTGCTGCGGCTGGCGCTCACGGATCTCTATCGGGCCCGCTGGAGCGAAGCGATCCACGAGGAGTGGATCAGGGCGGTGCTGCGTAACCGCCCTGATCTCTCCAGGCAGCAACTGGAGCGCACCCGCGCGCTGATGAATGCTCATGTACGGGATGCACTGGTCGACGGCTATCAGGCCTTGATCCCAGCCCTGAACCTGCCGGACCCTGAAGATCGCCATGTCCTTGCTGCCGCCATCCAGTGCGGAGCCGATCTGATCGTCACCTTCAACCTTGGCGATTTCCCTGAGCAGGTCCTGGCGACCCACGGGATTAGCGCCTGCCATCCCGATCCTTTTCTGGTGGACCAGTTGAATCTGGACCCCGAACGCGTCTGCGCAGCGATCCTGCAGCACCGATCGAGCCTTAAGAACCCGCCGAAAACCGTCGATGAGTATCTGAAGACCCTGAAACTGCAGGGATTACCTGAGTTTTCGCAGGCTGTCCTGGATTACGCCCCAGAGCTGTGATCCGTTCGGCGTTCTGAAACCGGCCGGGATACCCCGGCCGGCATAGGCCAACGCCTCAGATCACCGACACCGTGGTGCCAAAGCGGCCCTGCAGCTTGCGGACGAGGGCATGGGCGCGAGCCATGGGCATATAGCGGAGCTGTTTTGCGAACCAAACAGTGCCATCATCCAATCAGTGGTCATGATCCATATGCTGAAAGCCCTAGTCTGTTAAACGTCCAAAATCAAAGATCTTGGCATAGCAGCATGCGCTCTCCTCACAGGGCGCTCTTCATTGGGACTCGGAGAGATAGACTTGTCAGGGGTTTTCTAGGGTCTCCCTAGCCGTGCGCCAATTCAATGGAATAACTTTTACAGGTATTGACGATTCCTCTGGCTGCTGAAATAATATCTCCAGCAGGCCATCCCAGAACCTTCGCTCAGTATTTCCTAAGGTTATGAAGAAAGTTTTCTTACCCTTGCTATTTTTCTTTGGTGCTCCTGTGCTTGCAGGCTTAGGGCCAGCAGTTACTGAAGCCCCTGATGTTATCAATGCATGGTGCGGTAAGCCTTTAAATAAATGCACTGTTACCTTTAAGGATGGTCGCATGAAAGTGGACGGGAATGAGGGAATCTTGCCTTCTCATATACGGTTAACGAGGGCAAATAAGACTTTTAGGTGGACATGGTGGCCTCCTGCTTCCCGTAATCCGAATGGTTTTAGATGGGACTACGAGGTGACCTACGAGGAGGATGGAAAGCAAATGACTGCTGTCTTCATGTTTGTAAATGAGGAGGGTGTTATGGCGCTAGACAGAGCCCTCCAGCGTTTTGTTCCTACTTTGCGGCCAATTGGTCCGAGCATACGAATAGAGAAAGAAGACAAGTAGGCGCCAGTGGCGTCAGGGCTTGAGCTGGGCGGGTGTAGCGGTGGTCTGACTGCTTCGGCTTTCCTGGCTTGGCACAACAGCATGTCCGACGCTGCGGACCTAGATCAGGTCCCGGCGATCGCGTCGGAGGCGATTGGCCCGGTGGGGGTTGCCGCCTGAACGGTGAGCCTTCGCCTAAAAGCCTACGTCAAGAACATTCACCCCCTTGTCGTGGATGAGCGCGTGAGTTAGGACTGGGACTAGCGGAACCTTCATCACCCTTGGACGACTCATCACCCTTGCCCGACGTTGTATTGCTTGGAGAATCTTATAAAGGCTGGCAAATTAAAGTCACACCTATTGCCCCTGCTTATGGGTATTTCTATGAGATTACTGAGCCTGGCCAAGAGCCCACAGGGGTAATTACGGGCATTGCGCATAAAACACTCGATGAATGTGTGGAAAAAGCAAAGCAGGCAATTGACAGCAAGATTGAGATGAAGGGGGGTGCCGGCGTCTGAACGAGCTGTCTTGTCGTCTGAGCGGCGAGCTAGTCTTGGCTACTATTACTTGATCCTATTGTCCTATGCAACTGTAGTAGGCTGGCTAATTGCTAGGGTCGACATGGCGCTACGAAACCTTGCCCGATTGCGATTCAGTGAGACAATGGCAACCGAAGCCTTAAAAGCACCTAGGTATCAAATCAACCACCCATGAAAATCAGCAAGGAAACTCGTGCCCTGGCTATCATTATAACGGGGATTGCCATCCTGGGCAATGCAAGCTATATTTGGCACTCGCTTCGGCGTACCCTTAACCCTGATGGATTCAACCGCTTGGTCTGTGTGGAGCACGACATAGGCGAGCTGAGTGTAGAAGAAGCGGCTAATCGCATAGGCCTCTTTTACGAAAAGCCCGAAAAAGAGGAAGGTAGCAATGCCGTGAAGTTGCGGAAGTTTTGCAACTACTACGGGCCCTTGAGATAACCGGCCAGGATACTCCGGCCGGCAGAAGCCCAACGCCTCAGATCACCGACACCGTGGTGCCAAAGCGGCCCTGCAGCTTGCGGGCGAGGGCATGGGCGCGAGCCATGGGCATATAGCGGAGCTTCTTGATCGGCTTGCCGCGGCGCCCGATGGGCTGGGTGATGCGCTCGTGGCCATAGGCCTTGATGCCATCCGGATAGATGTGCATGACCAGGCAGCGGATTTCGCAGCGGGGAGCTTTGCTGATCGCCATGGAGGAAGGGGCGTGGGACGCCACCCGGTCGCCCGGCCCCACGGCGACTGCAAGGACTGCGTCGCACCGATAGGTGCGCTATTGGGTCGCACCGATTGGTGCGCCAACGGGAAACGCAGCCCGGCCCGATCCTTGCTGCCGCTGGGGGGTGGGGCATGGTGCGGTGCAGCCCACGCCGGTTCCGTGGCATCTGCTCGACCCGCCTCGATGCTGATGCCTTTTGCCAGGTCAGGCGTCATCCCTGATGGCCACAAAGTCTCATGGTCCAATGAGCGTGACAGATCAAGCAGCGAAGATTCGTTCAAGGCGCTCTAGCCAACGGAACGGCAAGAGAGATCAAGCTGGGCCGCAAGCAGATCAAGCTCATCCCCCTCGGGGCTACTGATGAGGAGTGAGGTCAGCCGTACTTAGGTCCAGTTGGAGCCTTTGTCACGCGTCAAGAAAAGCCGCCGATAGCTACTACCACCAGCTGGGGCAGTTGCTGCAGTTCGGAGCTGCTGATCCGTGACTCTGTGGAAGCAGCGATGCGTGTCTTGGCCACGCAGGTCAGATTCTGCGGGAGTAGGTAACTCACTTTCTTGCACCCGTTGCTGGCACTCGGCTGGAGCACCACTGCCAGTTCCTCGATCGCCTGTTCGGGGTCACCTGTCATCGGCACCACCAGCACCGTTGGATAGGCAGGATCAAACAGCTCGGAGTCCTGCACGACCACAGCAGGTCTGAGCTTGTTGGGCTCGGGTGGATGGGGATCTTGAGCGGGATCGTCAGGATCTCTACGCCAGTCGACGGTGATGATCTGCCCAGCCTTGAGGTCCACGCTGATTTCA
>JAPLIE010000111.1 GCA_026389265.1 Cyanobacteriota bacterium
CGAAGAACAGCGGGAAGGGCAGATGCAGGGAGGCCACGTAGGTGTTGGCGAACTGCTGGGGATCGGCGAGCTTCTCTTGGCCGTGGTGAATCATCAGAGCGCCGATGGTGAGCCTCAGCAGCAGCAGGCCGAACGACGCCAAGCGTCCGGGGCGCTGCAGATAGGTCTTCACCGCAGGAGCCACCATCGTGAGTACGGCCGGAGGTGCAAACCTGGTGGAAGGCATGCCCACGGCGACGAACCAGAGGGCGAAGCAGGCGGCCGCGAAGCCGCCGAATAACTCGAACAGGGTGGTCGTGGACATGGGGGAGGGGCTTTGCATCAATCATGGCAAGCACCGTTAAGGAACGTGAAGCCCCGGGGGAGCCCAGGACAGCCCAGTCACAGCAGGGCATCCAAGCGACAGATTGGGTACGGGGGGCTCACGGCAGCTCCGTCGAACTGTCAGGATGTAACGACTTCGTTACACGTCGATGACCGCTGGCCAGCTGTTCCTCGAGAGCCTCAGCTCCGGAGTGATCACCCAGACCGAGATCGACTGGCTGCTGAGCCAGCAGGGTCGCTTCTCCAGGGCCGAACAGGCGGCGATGCAGCGCCTGGGTCGCCTACTCGATCAGGGGCAGATCCAGCTGGGGTGCAGGGTTTCAGCGCAGAGACTGCGTCATAGCCAGCTTTTGAACGATTGGATTGAACCGCTAGGACGGCGTCGCCGGTCCTCAGGGGCGGCATGGGCCTCCGCCTGAGACCCCTCCACCGGGGCTCCGGTCCGTTTCCCGTGCAGGCAGCTTTTCCAGGCCGTAGTCAGTGGGCTGTTGACTCAGATGGAGATCACCAGCGCATTGGCTTTTGGATGCTCCAATCGGAACAAGCGATCATCCGCTGCACGGCGGCAGGTGAGCAGAAACAGGGGCATGGCGATGCCGATCCTACTCAAAGAGCGCCACCACTCCAGGGGTCGCGGCCAGCCAACAGGCACGAATCGCCCGACCAAGACCCTGACGCGGTTAAGCCCCGCGGGCCCAATGGCGGTGCATCAGGATTGGAAATGCCCGGGGTCAACGGGACGAAGAGTGCCGAGCTGGGTGCTCCAGATCGACCCGGCGAGCCGTTGCTCCATGCTGACCAGAGCCAAGTCCTGGTGCTCCAGGAGCGCCAGCTGCTCCAGCGGCCCCGCGACCATCAGGTTCCTCGCACTGCTCTGAGCGGCGCAGAACGGATCACCAGCGCAGCATCCGACGAACCCAAAGCCACCAAAGCAGCGCCACGGGCAGCATGGCGAGGAGGAGAACCTTCAGGCTCTGAATCTGTTCAGGGTTCATTGTTCGCGGGAATCGATTCAGTTCTCAGCCTCCCTGCTTCCGGGGCCTCCCACGACCTGGATCGGCCTCAAACCGCTGCAGGCCTGCGCTGCTGCGTGGCGTAGAGCGCGGCTCCAACTGCCGCCAGCACCAGCCCACCGCTGACGGCTATGAACACCAGGACCTGGAGAAGCAGCAGAGCAATCCCCAGGGCTGACCCTGCCAAGATCTGCACCCTTGCCTTGATCCAGCAGCGTCAAAAGCAGCAAGACGGTGGCCTTGAGGGCCAGCACCTTGGCAGTGGTGAGCGGGCAGAAGGGGTTTAGAAGCACGGCGGGCAGGCAGATCTCCCCATGCTTGTGACCTGACAACCCTCCCGCGGCTGCCGCTCCGGGTTCGGATGAAGACTTGTCATCGACAGCTTGCCATGAAAAAACCCCTGCCTTTCAGAAGGCAGGGGTTTACAAATCAAGAGCTTTTCAGCTTCAGCCGATCGCAGGAGCGGTCAGCGCCACGGGGGTGGCGGTGGCGGCAGCCAGATCGAGCGGGAAGTTGTGAGCATTGCGCTCGTGCATCACTTCCATACCCAGACCAGCGCGGTTCAGCACATCAGCCCAGGTGTTGATCACACGGCCCTGGGAATCCAGGATCGACTGGTTGAAGTTGAAACCGTTCAGGTTGAAGGCCATCGTGCTCACACCCAGAGCGGTGAACCAGATGCCGACCACGGGCCAGGCA
>JAPLIE010000081.1 GCA_026389265.1 Cyanobacteriota bacterium
CGAGGGCTACTACAACCGCGAGCGCCGTCATTCAACGATCGGCTACCTCAGCCCGATTGTCTACGAACAGCAGTTCATCTCTACCCCTACACTCACCCCTGCGTAGCCCTGAGATCTGTCCACGAAACCGGGGGAACCCCACCTTTGACGCCAAGAACGCCAAAGCACCCTCGCGCCATAAAACCCAGTACTTCGAGATGTTCGGTCAGTGGGCGCTCTACAACGATGGCTGGTTGCTGAGCACCAAGGTGAACCGGGCCCCCTGGGAGGCCTTCGGCCCGGCCAACCCAGATCCGCTCAACAACCAGGTGCTGGAGCTCTACGACCTCAAGCGTGACTTCAGCCAGGCCACGGATGTTGCCGCCAAGAACCCGCAGAAGGTGAAGGAGATGAAGGCGGCCTTCATGGCCGAGGCCAAAAAGTATCAGGTGTTTCCGCTCG
This sequence comes from Cyanobacteriota bacterium, assembly GCA_026389265.1. Classification (GTDB taxonomy): domain Bacteria; phylum Cyanobacteriota; class Cyanobacteriia; order PCC-6307; family Cyanobiaceae; genus Cyanobium. The sequence continues at coordinate 442 of JAPLIE010000081.1, forward strand.
ATGCCTCGGTGGCGGCACGGATCGTGGCGCCTCGGCCTAGCATCACCGCCGGCCGCAACACGTTTGTCTACACCCATCCGATGGTGGGCCTGCCCCAGGGCGATTCGCCCGGGCTGCTCAACACCTCCTACAGAGTGAGCGCCGAGATCACGGTGCCGGCCAGCGGCGCCGAAGGCATGATGCTCACCTCGGGCGGTCGCTTCGGCGGCTATGGCTTCTACCTGAAGAACGGCAAGCCGGTGTGGCTGTGGAACATGGTGGATCTGGAGCGGCTCAAGTGGGAGGGGGCTGAGCCGCTCACGCCTGGAAAGCACAAGGTGGAGTTTGATTTCCTCTACCAAGGCAAGGGAGCCGGCACCCTGGCCTTCAACAACTTCAGCGGCGTCGGCGGCCCCGGCAGCGGCACCCTCAAGGTGGACGGCAAGGTGGTGGCCACCAAAACCATGACCAAAACCCTGCCGATGACCCTGCAGTGGGACGAGAGCTTCGACATCGGCTCCGACACCCTCACCGGCGTCAACGACGCCGACTACCAGCCACCCTTCAGATTCACGGGAACGCTCAACAAGCTCACGATCAAGATCGATCGACCCCAGCTGTCGGCTGCCGACATCAAGAGCCTTGAAGCGGCGATGCGCACCAAGGCAGTCAGCGAGTGATCAGCGAGTAAATCGTTCTAGAACCGGAAAAACACCCGCAGTTGCGTCTGCCAGGAGCCCTGGGTGTCGACCGAGGCCTCCAGGTTGAGCTGCTCGGAGGCCTTGTAGTTCACCGTCACCTGGGGGGGGATATCGGAGCGGTTGGGGGCGGCCAGCACCGAGGTGCTGATGCGGTCGGTGAGGTCGTAGCCAATCTCAGAACCGAGCACCAGCTGGGGCGGCACCCTGCGGGAGCGCCGCTGCTGGGTCGACTGGATCGCGGGGGTCACATAGGTGGGATAGATGGCCAGGCTCACCCGCTGGCCGAAGGCATCGGTCAGGCTGGAGAGAAGCGGCGAGAGCAGCGACTGGCCCAGCACCGTGGCCAGGGCCGTGCCAGCACCGCCACCGCTGAGGCCGGCCAGGGAGTTGCCGCCAATCAAGGCCACCAGCCGGTCCTGGGGCAAGGGGGGGCTGCTGCGCAGCTTCAGGTTCTCGGCGATGCGATCGGCCGGACCGCTCACACTCACCGTGACCAGGATCAGGTTGAGCTGGTTGAGGGAGGAAAACCCTCCCTGGGCCTGCTGCTGGGTCAGGGCCAGGGAACTGGCGGCCGCATCGGAGAGGCCGGAAGGGGCGATCACATTGAGGCTGTCGGCGATGCGGGTGCGCAGGGCGATGTCGAGGTAGGGAACCAGCCCCAGCGACGGCGTGAAGATCGCCACGTTGGGAGCGTCGGGATCGAGGCTGAAGCTGGTGGTGAACAGGTTGAGCCGACCGCTGAGCAGTTTCACCACCCCGGAGGCCCGCAGGCTGGGGTCGAGGCGGCCGCTGATCCGCAGGCTGCCGCCGGTCTGGAAGTTGGCCACGTTCGGCACCACCACCCGCAGCTCCGGTCCCAGGCCGATCCGCAGGCCATCGAAACTCAGCCAGGGAGCCCGGGGAATCGCCTCCTCCAGCGAAGCGGCTGTGGAAGAGGCCACATCGGGCCCGAGCAGCACCAGGGGCTTGCGGAAGTCCCATTTCTTCTCCACGAGCTCGGGCACACTGGTGGGGCGCGCCTTCTGATGGGAGGCCGGCTCCGCCTCGGCGATGGTCGCCGGCCGCACGTTGATGCTGCCGTGGCCGATCGAAACATCACCCCCCAGACGGGGAGCCAGCAGGCTGCCGGCCAGGGTGAGGCGGCCCTGGGCCTGGGCGTTGATGCGGGACACGGCGAAGGGGATGGCCGTCAAGTCGATGGCCAGGCCGGTGTCGCTCTCCAGGGGTCGCACCAGGCCCAGCCTCCCCTGGCCGCGGATCCGGCCTCCGCGTCCGACCCGGGCGACTAAATCCTGCAGCACCAGCTGCTGGGAATCAAAGAGCACCATCGCCTGCAGCCCCTGCAGGGTCTGCCAGATGAAGCGGCATTCACCATTGCGCAGCCGCAGGAAGCCGTTGGCGATCGGATCGGAGAGGCTGCCGCGCACCAGCAGCTGAAGATCGGCGCTGCCCCGTTTCCAATCGATGGTGCCGGAGCCGGCGGCCAGGCGGGTGAGAAACAGCAGGCCGTCATCCCGGCTGGCGATGCGCACCTCCAGGCCTGAGCTGCCGGGGTCGAGGGGAACGGTGCCGGCCAGATCCACGCTGTTGGCAGCCCCCGCGGCCCGCAGGGAGAGATCGAGCTTCAGCGCCTGGCCCCGCAGGTCCACCCGGCCCCGCTGCAGAGCCAGTTCCTCGGAGCCCAGGCCAGCCTCCTGCAGGGCCAGTTCCACCGAAAGACTGGGCTCGCCGCCTCCGAGTCCGTAGCGGCCGCGGGCCTGCAGCGTGCCGCGCAGATTGGCCGGCACGGGGGTGAGCAGCGCCAGGAGGGAGAGCGGCAGGTGCTCCAGCTCGAACGTGCCCTCACCGCCGCGGAGCGGCCCGGCCAGCTGGAAACGGAAGGGTTCGCGGGCGATGCTGCGGTCGCGGTCGCTGGCATCAAGCCAGAGGTTGCCGCGACCCTGCAGCTCGGCCCTGGCATGGCGGAGATCGGCTCCGCTCAGCAGCAGGTCGGCATCGAGAGCGAGCTGAAGCCGCTCCAGCCTTTCGGCCCTGGATGCGTTGGCCAGGGCGAGATCCCGTAGCTCCGCCAGCTGGCGCGCCTCGGCCAGGACGGCCAGCTGCTCCTCGATGCTGCGTCCGAGGGTGTCGATCGCCAAGGTGCCCAGATCCTCAGCCCGGCCTCGGGAGGGGAGCGGGCGGCCACGCCAGAGGTCGTAGGCGGCCAGCAGCTCGCGCAGGAAGGGCGCGCTGATGCCGCGGGCCTGGACCCGGGCCTGGAAGGGCCCATCCTGGCGACCCTCCAGTTGGGCAGCGATTGAACCACCCACCAGGGTTTCAAGTTGCCCCCTCAGGCGATAGCGCCGATCTGCATAGGCCACGCTGGCGCGCAGGCTGCGGCCCGCCAGACGAAGGAAGCCCGGATGGTCCACAGCCAGATCGCCGTGGACACTGAGGGGCCGCAGGGACAGATCGCCCTGGCCACTGAGGACGCCCTGCAAGCTGCGGAGCCGGGACCTGGCACCGAGGGCCACGGCCAGGCCCTGGAGCGGGAACGATCGGGCCTGCCAGCGATAGCGGCCGGCGGCGGCGCGCTCAGGGCCGTTGAAGGCGGTGAGCTTCAGGCTGCCGCCACTCCGTTCCAATCCGAGGGCCAGGGGCTGCCAGGCCTGATCAAAGCGGGCCTCGAGTCGGCCCGCCGGGGCAGGCAGCTCCGCCATCAGTCGCAGGCGAGCCCCATCGGTAGCCCCCACCAGGGTGCCGCTCCAGATCTCAGGGAGCCGCAACGGCCCACCGCCGGGGTTGCGGAGCCGCAGGCGTAGATCCGGCTGCAGTCCCCGGAGGGGGCCGCGCAGAGTGCCATCGGCGTCGAGACGGCCCGTGAGAGTTGTGCCGACGAAACGGTTCAGGCGGGAAAGGGGATAGTCGCGGAGCTGAATCCGGCCGCTCAGATCGCCCCACGTCGCACCCCGACCCCGCACAAGGGTGAGCGGCAAGCTGGCGGAAGCCAGCAGGTGGTCGCTGCGCAGCTCGGTGAGCTCTAAGCGGCCCTCGCTCCAGACCAGCGACACCGCCGCCGTGCCGATTAGAGGGAGATCGCTCTGGCTTGTGGAGGCCTGCAGACGGGGAGAACTCAGCAGACCATCCGCTCGGAAACCTCCCTGCAGGGCCCGTTGCCGTAGCCAGGGGGGCAGGCCCTGGGCCTGAGGGAACTCGGACGGCTCCAGCCTCCAGTCACCGCTGAACGCCAGCTGGCGGGTCAGGCGGCCCTGGGCCTGCAGCCGCGACCGGCCGAGAAACGCCTCCAGGCGATCTACACCCACGCCGCCACGGATCCAGTGCCCGCTCAGGCGGCCCCGCAAGGGAAGGGTGGCCAGGGGACTGCCGGCGGGGGGGCGGGCCATCAGATCAAGGGCGAGCCGTCCATCGGTGGCGGTGCGACCGGCAATGCGGCCTCCCCAGGTGCCGAACCTCCAGGGGGAGTCCGCCAGGACAAGCTTCTGCTCCTGACAGCTCCAGGCCAGACGGTCGCTGGCAAGAGGGCGCTCCAGGGCGGGTGGCTGCCAGCTGGCCTGCCGCACGATCAGCGCGCCCCGGCAACTGGGGCGTCCGCGATCGACGCGGAAGCTCACCTGCCCCTCCGCCTGGCCACGCAGGGTTCCCTTCACCGGCAGCAGCGGCTCGAAGGGCGCGGCGGCGAAGCGGCGGGTGGCCAGATCGACCCGCCAGAGGTTGCGTTGCCAGTTGCCGTCACCTTCCAGCCGAGCCTCACCCGGCTCTCCCGGGGCGGCCACGTCCGCCCGGAAGCGGATGCTGCGTTCATGGAGCCGCAACTGGGCTCCCCCCTGAAACTGAAAGGCCAGGGGCTTGCCCTGGGGTGTGACATTCCAGATCCGCAGCTTTCCGCTCTTGGGGACCCGGATCCGCAGATCCAGACGCGGTGGCTCCCCCCCGGGCTTCAGCCGGCCCAGCACCCAAAGCCAGCCCTTGCTGTTGGGCCGCAGATCCACCACCGGTTCCCGAACATCCAGATCGAGCACCAGGCCGCGCTGTCGCCAGCTCGCCAGCGGGTGCAAGCGAACCTGGATCTCCTGAGCAGTGATGGTGGAGCCATCCTCTGGACCGGCCCGGAAGCGGCTGGGGCCGACCCGCAGCCCTTCGGGACCGATGCCCCGATAGGAGCCCAGATCAAGGGGGTGGCCCATGACATGGCCCACGAGCTGTTCGATGCGGGGGCGCCAGCGGTCGTAAGCCCGCTCGAGCAGCGGATTGAGACCAAAGCGCAAGGCGAGGCCCCCACCCACCAGCAGGCCGCCGGCCAGGAGTCCTAGGGGCAGGAGACACCCTGCACCGCATCCGGATCCGCGGGGTTCCGGCGGGCTGGCTGCGATGCGTTCGGTGATGCGTTCTCTGATGCGTTCTGTGTTGCGTTCTTGCCGTTCGGGCATCCCCCTGGGACCGACACCGTCCGGTTGGGCCGCAATATAAAGGGCCTTTCGCTATTGCCCATGGCCGCCGATCCGATCTTCTTCCAGGCTGGCCAGTGGCTCGCTGCCGCCGGAGGGGCGTTGGTGGTGGTGACCGTGGTGGCCTTCCTGGCCGGTTGGGCCGTGCGCTTCCGCCTAGTGGGCGTCAGCAGCTTCACCCTGCTGCTAGCGGTTTCCTGCCTGGCCTTCGCCGTGAGCTACGTGCCGCGGGTGTCGATCCCCGGGGCCCGCTCGGTGCCGGTCGTGTACGACAACGGCAGCGACCTGGTGATCGCCGCCGCCCCGGCCGACCTCCCTGCAGAAGCGATCCAGCCGACCCTGGAGGAGGTGGCCCGCAACGTGCGTGGCAGCGGTCGCACTAGCGACGACGGCTTTTTGCATGTGCGGCTGCGGCGCGTTGAACCGGCCACCGCCGGAGCAGGCCGGCCGGTGGTGCTAGGGGAGGCCCGGGTGGAACTGGCCACCGGCACGGTGAACCTGAACCCCTGAGCACCAAACCGTGAGCCCTGAACCGTGAGCCTCCATCCCTTCCAGCTCCCCGGCTCCTACCGGAAGGAACGGGAGCTGCTGGTTCGGGAGGGGATCGAAACCTGGCAAGCCGTGGCATTCCTGGCTGGCGAGCACCTGCGCCGCCTCGCCAGCACAAGCCCCGGCAGCGAAGCTCGCCTGCTCCGGCTGCGGGGCCAGGCCCGGCTGGTGGTGGCGCTCGACCTGGCACCGGCCGAAGCGGCCCTATTGCTCCACGCGGGCATTGCCGATGCCTGCGCCTTGGCGGAGGCGAACCCCGAGGATCTGCGGCGCCAGGTCGGCCGGCTGCAGCGCCGCCTCACCGGCAGCGCAGTGCCACCCCCCAGCCTGGCGACCCTGCGGAGCTGGATCCTGAAGGCCCGGGCCAGCACCGGTCGCTCGCGGAACTGACCCCAACCGAACCGACCGTCAAGAGGCGTCTGCGTGGAATGGAAGCAAGGCAGGTCCCTGCTCCGCCCTCCTCGCCTGCCCAGGACCCTCCATGGTCACCACGTCGTTCCAGGCCACTTCGTTCCAGGCCCCGTCGTTCCGGGCCCCATCCGTGGCCATCGCCGGGTCGTCAGACGGCGCCAGGACCAGCCCTTCGGGATCACCCCGCCGCTCTGCTGCGGGCCTGCTGGGGCTGGGCCTGGCGGTGATTCCCCTGCTGCTCCCAGCCTTGCCAGCCGCCGCCGGGATGCTGGACACGGTGAAACAGAACCCCGCCCTGGCCCGCAGCCTCTGCGAGCAGTTCAAGCAGCTCAACGCCAACGGCCAGTCGGCCACCTCAAAGGAATCGATCGCCCGGGTGGCGGCCAGCCAGGGTCTCAGCAGCCTTGATGCCGAGGTGCTCACCACTTATGTGATCGGCCTGCACTGCCCCGACGTGCGCTGAGTGGAGACCGCCCAGGATCTGTGGATGCCCTGCCCTGACGGGGTCCGGCTGGCCACCAGGCTCTGGCGACCCGATCCGGACGGGCCCCACGGGGTGGGCCCTTGGCCGGTGCTGCTGATGCGCCAGCCCTACGGCCGAGCGATCGCCTCCACCGTGACTTATGCCCACCCGGCCTGGTACGCGGCCCGGGGCTTCCTGGTGGCTGTGCAGGACGTGCGGGGACGCGGCGATTCCGAAGGTGAGTTCCGCGGCTTTGCCGGTGAGGCTGCCGATGGCGCCACGGCGGTGCGCTGGGCACGCAATCTGGAGAACGCCAACGGCCGCGTAGGCACCTACGGCTTCTCCTACCAAGGTCTCACCCAGTTGCTCCTGGCCAAGGAGGCGGAGGCGAACACGGAGGCGAACACGGAGGCAGATGCCCAAAGGAATGGCGAGACCGACCACCGCAATGATCCCTTCCCCGACTGTCTCGCGCCCGCCATGGCGGGGTTAGATGAGCGGCTCCACTGGGCCAGCGAAGGCGGCGCCCACTGGTGGGGGCTGGGGATTGGCTGGGCGCTCCAGCTGGCGGCCGAAGGCTGTCGCCGGCGCAACGACACCAACGGCTGGCGCCAGATCCGTCGCAGCCTGGAGAGCGGAACCTTCCTGGAGGAGGGGCCGGCCTTGCTGGAACGGATGGATCCGACCGGCATGGGCCTCGGCTGGCTGGGCCGCGATGCCGCCGATCCGCAGGCATGGATGTGCCACGAGGTGACACCGGACCTGCTGCGGCGGCCGATGCTGCTGGTCGGCGGCTGGCACGACCCTCACCTGCGGGGGGTGCTCGACCTGTGGGAACGGGCCCGGGCCGCTGGTGGCCGTCCGGGTCTGGTGATCGGTGGTTGGAGCCATCTGCACTGGCAGGGAGGGATCGATGCCTTGCAGCTCGCCTTCTTCCGCCGCCATCTGCAGGAGGAGGATCGCCCTGCCGGTGCGGCGCTTGCCGCCCAGAAGGCGGCTGGCAGGTCGCAGCAATCTCCAGCCGCCTCACCTGAGCGGCCAGCGGAGCTCCCGGAAGGGCTCGGCCGTGCCCTTGAGGGCGGCATCGCCCTGGAGGCCGAAGGGGTGAGCGGCTGGGGGAACCCCTCCGCCTTCACGGCGGCAGCCGGTCCGCGGGAAGGGGATTCGTCTCTGGCCTGGACCCTCTGCAGCGATGGGCGTGCCGCGATCCGGCCCGACGAAGGAGAGCTCGTTCCAGGGCAGGGTCACCAGGCCGCCAGCGTCCCGTCGACCGATCGGGCTAGCGAGGATCGGGTGTGGCTGGTCCACGATCCCTGGCGCCCGGTGCCAGCCCGGGGCGGTCACCTCGGGCCCGATCCAGGCGTGGTGGACCGGGGTGATCTGGACAGCCGCACCGATGTGGCCTGTTTCAGCACCGCGCCACTGCCTGGGCGTCTGACCCTCCTGGGTCGCCCCAGGCTGGAGATCACGGTTCAGGCCGATCAACCAGGCTTTGATCTCTGTGTGGCCCTCTCCCTGCTGCCGGCGATGAGCCGCAACGTGCGGCAGCTGAGTACAGGATTTGCCCGCACGCTCGGCCCGCAGGCCCAGGAAGCCCGGCGGCGGCGGGTGGACCTGCAGCCCCTGGCCGTGGAGCTGGGTTCTGGCGACCGCCTGCGGCTCTCGATCGCCGCGGCGGCCTGGCCGGCCATCGCCGTGAATCCCGGTGATGGATCCCAGCCCTGGGGCGCCGCCGGGCCGAACCACCGGGTGATCACACTCACCTTGGCCCTCCAAGGGAGCCTGCTGCGCATCGAGCCTCTCCTGGAACCGGGCCAGCGGCACGGGATCCTTGGGGCAAACTGAGCCCGCCCCAGCCGCCGCCGCGATGCCGCGTTCCCACCTGCGCTCCCTCCCGTTCCCCCTGGCTGCTGCCGCCGCATTCGCCCTCGCTGGCCTGAGCCTGGGTCATGGTCCCGTCCGGGCCCAGATGGGGGCATCCACCGTGGCCCCAGCCCGTGGGGACAGCAGCGCCATGGTGGAAGCCCGCACCAAGGCCGCCGCGGAGCGGATCCTGGTGGCCCTGCGCAATGGCGATGCCGACACCCGCTACCGCCAATTCGCGCCGAGCCTGCAGCGAATGACCAGCCCCACGATGATCCGCCAACGACTCGCGACCATGCCGAAGCTGCTGGGCTGGACCCTCGGACCGGTGGTGCCGGGTCAGGATTCCAGCACGATCACCGCCCGGCTGATCACCAGCACCGGCCCCCGGGAGTTGCTGATGGTGATCGACGCCAATGGCCTGCTGGAGGGCTACCACTTCGATGCCGCCGACCAGCCGGCCGAAACCGTGGCTCGGCAGTTCGTGGAGTGGATCAGCCAGGGGCGCTACATCAGCGCCAACAGCCTCCTTTCACCGGATCTGCAGCGCGAGATCCCGCCGGCCACCATGCAGATCAAATGGCAGCGGCTGCAGCGGCTCACCGGAGATTTCGTGACCATCAAGCGGGTCTTCCGCTCCGAAAGCAGTGGCGATCAGAAGCTGGTGCTGGTGAAGAGCGAATTCCGCCGCATCACCGACACCCTGTTTGTGATCCTTGATGGCCGCAACCAGATCGTCGGCATCGATTTCCCCACCGAACCGAACCCCCCGGCCCCAAGCCGCTAAGGAAGACCAAAGCGGCGTAAGCTCCCGGCGCTACCTCCTTGAGCCCCATGGTGCTGCCCAGCCTCGATTGGATGGTCGACGACGCCACCAGGCTGGCCGAATGTCGCCACGACCATCCCTTCGCCGTGCTGGGCCCCCAGCGCCTTCCCGAGGGGTCCTGGGTGGTGCGGGTGTGGATGCCCGATGCCGAGAGGGTGGAGCTGCTGCTGGAAGGGCAGGCCCCTCGGCCGATGGCCAACCCTCACCACCGCTGGATCTTCGAGGCGGATCTGGATCACGATCCAGGCAGTGGCTACCGGGTACGGGTGCTGCGGGGCGGCATTGAGCATGAAGCCCACGACCCCTGGGCCTTCCATCACGAGTGGATGGGCGAGCTGGACCGCCATCTGTTCGCCGAGGGCAACCACCATCACATCTGGCAACGGATGGGCGCCCATCCCGCCAGCCACAACGGCGTGGCCGGGGTGCAGTTCTGCCTCTGGGCTCCCAACGCCCGCAGCGTGGCGGTGCTCGGTGATTTCAACGGCTGGGATGGCCGCCACCATCCGATGCAACAACGGCTGGGCGGCGGCTGGGAGCTGTTCATCCCGGGGCTGAGCCAGGGCTCCATCTACAAATACGAAGTGCGGGCCCAGAATGGTCACTGCTATCAGAAGGCCGACCCCTACGGTTTCCGCCACCAGGTGCGCCCCGATAACGCTTCGGTGGTGGCCCAGCTCGGCGGCTACGACTGGCGAGACGACGCCTGGATTCAGGAGCGCGAAGGCCGCAATCCCCTCGACCGGCCGATCTCGGTGTATGAGATGCACCTCGGCAGCTGGATCCACGCCGCCGCCGACCAGCCCTACATCGAAGCCGACGGCACACCACGGCCACCGGTGCCGGCGGCGGACCTGAAACCCGGCGCCCGCCTGCTCACCTATCCCGAACTGGCCGACCAGGTGATCCCCTATGTGAAGGCGCGGGGCTTCACACACATCGAACTGATGCCGATCTCCGAGCATCCCTTTGATGGCTCCTGGGGCTATCAGGTGACCGGCTGGTACGCGCCCACCAGCCGCTTCGGCAGCCCGAATGAGTTCCGCGCCTTCGTGGACCGCTGCCATGCCGAGGGCATCGGAGTGATCCTCGACTGGGTGCCGGGCCACTTCCCCAAGGATGCCCACGGCCTTGCCTTCTTCGATGGAGCCCACCTCTACGAACACGCCGATCCGCGCATCGGTGAGCACAAGGAATGGGGCACGCTGATCTTCAACTACAGCCGCAACGAAGTCCGCAACTTCCTGGTGGCGAACCTGGTGTTTTGGTTTGATCAATACCACATCGATGGCATCCGAGTGGACGCGGTGGCCTCGATGCTCTACCGCGACTACCTGCGGCCCGACGGGGAATGGCTGACGAATGAACACGGCGGCCGCGAGAACACCGAGGCGGTGCGCTTCCTGCAGCAGGCCAACCATGTGCTGTTCCAACATTTCCCCGGCGCCCTTTCGATCGCGGAGGAATCCACCACTTGGCCGATGGTGACCCAGCCCACCGACATGGGCGGGCTCGGTTTCAACCTGAAATGGAACATGGGCTGGATGCACGACATGCTTGATTACTTCGAGCTTGATCCCTGGTTCCGCCAGTTCCACCAGAACAATGTGACCTTCTCGATCTGGTACGCCTTCACCGAGAATTTCATGCTGGCCCTCAGCCACGACGAGGTGGTGCACGGCAAGAGCCATTTACTTCACAAGATGCCCGGCGACGACTGGCAGAAGTTCGCCAATGTGCGTGCTCTCCTAGCCTACATGTGGACCCATCCGGGTAAGAAAACCATCTTCATGGGGATGGAGTTTGGCCAGCGAGCCGAATGGAATGTCTGGGGGGATTTGCAATGGAGTTTGCTGCAGCACGAACCCCATCAGGCGCTGCTGAACATGGTGGACGACCTGAATACCTTCTACAAATCGGAACCGGCTCTCTGGGGCGATGACTTCAGTGAATATGGCTTCCAGTGGATTGATTGCAACGACACCCGCAACTCGGTGATCAGCTTCATGCGGCGTGAGAGCAACACCGGGCGCTGGCTGGTGGTGGTGGCCAACTTCACGCCCCAGACCCATTCCCACTACCGTGTCGGCGTGCCCCTCAGTGGCTTCTATCACGAGGCGTTCAACACCGATGGCAGCCGCTACGGCGGCAGCAACCTTGGCAACCTAGGCGGTAAGTTCACCGATGATTCGGGCATGCACGGCTACGGGAGCTCCCTGGATCTCTGCCTGCCGCCGCTCAGCGTGCTGGTGTTCCGCCATGATCCGGCTCGCCTGCCGGAGCTGGAAGAAGGATCCAAAGAAGAAGCAGCCCTGCCCCTCTGAGTAGGGCCCAAAGCGAATGACCCGTCACTCCCAATTGTACCGCCAGGGGATGCAGGAAATGCGTCATCACCTGGGCGACAAAGCCGATGTTCTGATTGCAAAGATCGAGTCTATTTCAGAAGAATTTGCCCGCGTCAATGTTGAATTCCCCTATGGTGAACTTTACACTAGAACCATTCTAGATGACAGGGTGCGCGAGCTCTGCACCGTTGCAGCCCTGACGGTGCAGGGCTTCTCCTCACCCCAGCTCAAATTGCACATTGAAGCTGCGATCCATTGTGGCGTGAGTCGGGCCGAGATCGTTGAAATCATTACCCAAATGATTGCCTACGCCGGCTTTCCTGCGGCAACGAATGCACTGCTGGCTGCCAAAGAAGTGTTTGATGAAATCAGCGACTAGTCAGAAGCTACTGACCTGTGGATGTTATTAACCCATCCACAGTGAACATCACCAGTAGCTGCGCACGGCCCTCATCTCAAGCGGCGTCCATTCGTGGGGTTGTCTCTCAGGCCGGAGGATCCATCCCTAGATCGCCGAAGCGGCGGCATATCGCCAGCCTGAGATCGGCGGTCACCGAACCAGCGGTGAGCGGATCGGCGATCGAGAAACTGAGCTTGTAGCCATAGCGTTCGCTGCCGAACTCCACCAGCAGCGCCTTCGGGGCAGGTGCGGTGAGAACGGCGGGATGGTCGGCGGCGAGGTCCTCGAGCAGCGCCACGACCTGCTCAGGATTCCAGCTCTGGGCCACCTTGAGCTCGAGGCTGCAGCGGCGCATCCGATCGCTGCGGGTGTAGGTGGTGGTGGCGGTGGTGAAGAAGCTCTGGTTGGGCACCACCACCTCGGCGTTGTCACCGCCGCGCCAGAGGGTGGTGGCCCGCGGGCCAAGGCGACGCACCTCACAGGCTTCGCCCTCGTGCATCAGCACCTCGCCGGGGCGCACCGATCCCTCGATCAGCAGCCAGAGGCCGCTCACGATGTTGGAGAACACCTCCTTGATGCCAAAACCCAGTCCCACCGAGAGGCCGCCGGCGATGGCCAGCACCCCGGTCTGGTTGAACCCGAGCCGGCCCATCGCCCAGATCACCCCCAGGCTGAAGATCACGTACTGGAGGATCTGATCCAGGGCTCGCCGGCTGCCCTCACTGATGCCCAGGCCCCGCTGCACCAGCAGGCTCACCCCGGCGGCCGGCAGGTGCAGACCCACCAGCAGCAGGTAGAGCACCACCAGCACGCTGAACAGATCGCCCAAGCGGATCGCTCCGCCGAACCACACGCCAAGGGGCAGCCCGGCCAGATCCTGCAGGCTGCCGAGGGCATCGATCCCCGCAAGCATCACGGCCAGCAGGAAGAGGGGCCGCAGCAGGCGGGTGCTGAGGAGCTGCAGGGAGTCGGGCGGCAGCCAGCGGGCCAGCAGCGGGCGCTCCGCCAGACGCAACAGCAGCCTGGCCAGGCTGAACTGGCCAAGCAGCAGCACCAGACCCACCCGCTGATGCAGCGCGAGCAAGACCAGGGCGATCAGCACCTGCCCCAGCAACAACTGCACCACTAGGGGTAGGTCCAGCAGGCGGCTCCAACGGCCCCGGCGAGGCAGGCGGCGCAGACGGAGCAGGCCCAGCAGCAGGAGGCCAACCGGCAGCAGCTGCTGCAGCACCGGCAGCCGGTCGAGGAAGGCCAGCCAACCCTGAATCTCGGCCAGGAAGGTGGACATCAGGAGGGAGGGCTGAGGCGGAGCAACGCTTCAGTGCCCTGCTGGGGCGTGACCACCCCCAGCATCACCTTCCAAAGCAGGTCTTCCACCAGGGGTTGCGTCCGCCGGAGCCGGTCGGCGGAAAAGGAGGCCGTGAGCAGCTTGGAGCGTTCATCAAACTGCCGCTGGGCCTGCTCGAGGGCCGCCAGACGGCCGGAACTGGCCACGGGCACCGACACAAAGCGATTCGCCGGCAACACCATCAGGCTCTCCAGGGTGATCTCCCGCTGCACGAGCGGATCAAGGCTGAGTTCCGCTAGCTGAAGAGCTAGCCGGCGCTGGGGAGGTGAGGAATCACTACCCAGGGCCATCACCATCACGGTGCCGAACGGGGTGGGGGGACCGGCAGGGCCACCGGGCAGTGGGGCGACCCCGAGCCGTTTGCCCATGCTGCGCTCCAGGTGCCCCAGGGAGGAGCTGTAACAGGGGATCCAACTGAGGCGGCCGCTTTCGAGCCCTTCCACCAGCTCCCGTGGCCCGCTGGCGATGTCCACCCGGCTCTGGAGTGCCAACTGACGCAACCAGGTCAACCAGGCCAGCAGGGCCGCACGGTCGGCGGTCGGCGAGGCGGAAGCGGTGGCGACCCTGGGATTACCGGTGAGGATCGGCACCATGGCGTTCTGGGCGCCGAGGGCCCCGGCACTCCACCAGATGCCGATCGGATCCACCGCCACCCCGATCGGGCGGCCGGAGGCGGCCAGGCCCATCAAATCGTCAAGGCTGGCCGGAGGCCGGAGTACCACCTGGCGATTGAAGCAAGCCAGGGTGAGGATGTTGTAGGCGGGCAGGCCCGAGACCCCTGCAGCAGTGGTGACCCGATCCGCCAGGGCCGGCTCCAGCAGGGGCTGGCTGCGGTGCCAGGCCCGCTGATCATTGAGGCGCTCCACCAGCCCCTGCTGGAGGAGGGCATTCGCCACCGGTGCCCGCAGGACCAGCAGATCGGGACCCAGCCCCCGGCTGCGGTCCCGCCGCAGCGTCTCCTCCAGGTGTGCCTCATCCACCACCGAAACCTGCAGTTGCAAGCCTGGATGGAGACGCTGATATTCCTGCAGCAACGGCTTCCAGGGGATCCGGTCCTTGCCATCGCGCTGCAGCCATTCGAGGCGGCTGGTCGGAACAATCACCACATGCAGGGTCTGACGGGGCCCCAGGCAACCCTGCAGCAGAGCGGCCAGGGCCAGCACGGGTCCAAGGCGCCTAACGAGGAGACAACGCGACACCCTCCGGCTGCGGGAGCTCGGCACGGTTCCTGAGCTCAGCACGCTTTCGGGAGGACGGGAAGGGATCGGGATGGTTGGCGTGATGGTCGGCTCAACCGTGGCGGTGGACCCATTGTCGTGCGATCGGCGGGCAGCACCAGCGCCCCAGGGCCAGGGCCCTCTGCCACGACTGATGACGAGCCTTCGGGTCGTCCCGGGTCTCTCCGCTAGGTTTCCGAATCGCCGATTCGCAAGGCTCCATGACCGAGACCGCCCCCCTGCTGCTGCGCGCCGCCCGAGGTGAGCAGGTGGAGCGGCCGCCGGTGTGGATGATGCGTCAGGCGGGTCGGTACATGAAGGTGTATCGCGACCTGCGTGACCGCCATCCAGGCTTCCGCGAACGCTCCGAGAACCCCGATCTCTCCTATGAGATCTCGATGCAGCCCTTCCACGCCTTCGCCCCCGACGGCGTGATCCTCTTCTCCGACATCCTCACGCCACTGCCGGGCATCGGGATCGATTTCGACATCATCGAGAGCCAGGGCCCGATCATCGAGCCGGCCATCCGCACCCAGGCCCAAGTGGATGCGTTGCGGCCCCTTAACCCGGGGGAGGGCCTCCCCTTCGTGGGCGAGGTGCTGGGCCGCCTCCGGGCTGACGTGGGCAATGCCGCCGCGGTGCTGGGCTTCGTGGGCGCCCCCTGGACCTTGGCCGCCTATGCAGTGGAGGGCAAGAGCTCAAAGACCTACTCAGTGATCAAGGCCATGGCCTTTCGGGAGCCGGCGCTGTTGCACCAGCTACTGGGCCACCTGGCCGATTCGATCGCCACCTACGTGCGCTATCAGATCGATTCCGGTGCCCAGGTGGTGCAGCTGTTCGATTCCTGGGCGGGCCAGCTCAGCCCGATCGACTACGACACCTTCGCCGCTCCGTACCAGAAGCGGGTGATCGACCAGGTGAAGGCCACCCACCCCGACACCCCGCTGATCCTCTACATCTCCGGCAGCGCCGGCGTGTTGGAGCGCATGGGCCGCACCGGTGTCGACATCATCTCCCTCGACTGGACGGTGGATATGGCCGATGGCCTCGCCCGCCTGCCGGAGCACGTGGGGGTGCAGGGCAACGTGGATCCCGGGCTGCTGTTCGGCACCCCAGCGGGCATCCGCGAGCGCATCCTCGACACCGTGCGCAAGGCCCGCGGCCGCCGCCACATCCTCAACCTGGGCCACGGCATCCTGCCCGGCACCCCTGAGGAGAACGCTCGCGTGTTCTTCGAAACTGGCAAGGCCGTGAACGAGCTGCTGGGGGCGGCCGTTTGAGCGCAACCGCCCCTACATCCGAGGGAACGGCGGCAGCTGCCGCGGGGCCGGCCCGCATCCTGATTACCGGTGCCGCCGGCTGTGTGGGCCAGTACACGGTCGAGCACCTTTACCGCCACTCGGATGCCCAGCTGCTGCTGCTGCTGCGCGACCCCAGCAAGCTGAAGGTGGTGTCCGCCAACGATCCACGCATCACCCTGCTGGTGGGCGATCTGCGCGATCTGGAACCCCACGCCGAAGCAATCGCCAGCGCCACCCGCGTGATCCACACGGCCACCGCCTGGGGCGATCCGGAGCGGGCCCAGCAGGTGAATGTGGTGGCGGTGAAGCGTCTGCTAGCCCTGCTTGATCCGGCGCAGCTGGAGCAGGTGATCTATTTCTCCACCGCCAGCATCCTCGATCGCAACCTCAAGCTGCTGCCCGAGGCGATGGCCTATGGCACCGAATACATCCAGACCAAGGCCCAGTGCCTCCAGGACCTGGAGGTGCATCCCTTGGCGGAGCGGATCGTGGCGGTCTTTCCCACCCTGGTGTTCGGCGGGAGGGTGCTGCCGGGGGATCCCCACCCCACCAGCTATCTCACATCCGGCGTGAAGGAGGCCTTCCCCTGGCTGTGGCTGGCCAAGTGGCTGCGCACCGATTCCAGCTTCCACTTCATCCACGCCGCCGACATCGCCACGGTGTGCGCCCACCTGGCCACCACGCCGCAGCGGCCAAACCCGGAGCCGGGCCAGGGAGCGGTGCGGCGACTGGTGTTGGGCCAGGCGCCGATCACGATCAACCAGGCCGTGTCCACCCTGGTGCGCTGGCGGCGGGGCTGGGTGCCACCCTTGGGGCTGGATCTCACGCCCTGGCTGATCGAAGGGCTGATCAAGCTGCTAAGGATCGAGGTGAATGCCTGGGATCGTTTCTCGATCCGCCAGCGCCACTTCGTGCACGAGCCGGTGAGTCCGCCGGAGCGCTTCGGGCTCACCAGCTACGCGCCCACCCTGGAGGCTGTGCTGGAAACGGCCGGCGTGCCGCACCGGGGCCGGCTGCCTGGCTGAAGGGCCCCAGCATGAACAAACGCCAGACCCCAGGACTGGCTGCGGCAATGGCTACGGCCGAGGTCACCGCGGCCCCAGCAGCGGAGCAAAGGAGAGTTCGGTAAAAGGTTCGGTTAACCGTACTTCGACAGCCAATCTGCATCGGGCCAAACCCAGTGGCCATCAGGATTGTGGGCGATTGTTGCGAATGTAACAAGCACCAACACCACCCGACACCTGGCCCGTAGGTTGAGCAAGTTGAACGTGCTAATCCGCGCCGACCATGCGTCGTCTCTTCTCTCTTTTCGCTCTTTGCCTGGCGCTAGTGCTGGGAGCCGCTCCGAGCTTCGCCGCCGATAGCGCCCACGGTGGCCAGGTCTTCTCCGCCAACTGCGCCGCTTGCCATATGGGCGGCGGCAACGTGGTGAACGCCGAGCGCACCCTCAAGGCCGATGCGCTCAAGGCCTACCTGGCCGGCTACGCCGATGGTCCTGAGGCCGCCGTGGCCATGCAGGTCACCAACGGCAAGAACGCCATGCCCGCCTTCGGCGGCAAGCTCAGCGCCGGCGACATCGCCGACGTGGCCGCCTATGTGATCGAACAGTCCGCCAAGGGCTGGTGATCCCTGGGCCGTGGATCAACCAGGCAGGACACCCCCTGCTTTGTTGAACCTGGTCATTGGTCGACACCTGCTCTTGTATGCGGCTTGGTCAAGCCGATCCCACAACAACCCGGCATGGCCGGGTTTTTTTTTGGCGACCAGATTGCGGCCACGTTCGAACGCTTCTACGCCGAAGCCGGTCCGTTGCGGTTGCTCAGATCGAACCGGAGCCCTCGCCGCTGACCGAGCCGAACTGTTGGGAGAACTCAAGGGCTGGTCTTTGCTGACCCCCGCCGGCCTGCAGCTCGACAGGATGAGGGGTCCAGCGGCTGGGCTTTGGGCCGGTGCGGGAGGTGGGGGCAATTGCCAGCAAGGCCCGGCAGCAAGGGGCTGAACCAGGCCAGAGGCCTTCAGCCATCGTCCGCCGCGTGGTAGCTGCTGCGCACCAGCGGTCCACTGCGCACCTGGGCGAAGCCCAGCTCCCGGGCAATGACACCAAGCCGGCTGAACTCCTCGGGGGTCCAGTAGCGGTCCACCGGAATGTGGGCCAGGGACGGCCGCAGGTACTGGCCGAGGGTAAGGCGCTGGCAGTCCACCGCCCGCAGATCCCTGAGGGCGGCCACCACCTCCTCCTCGGTCTCACCCAGGCCAAGCATCAGGCCGGATTTGGTGGGGATGGTGGGCGCCAGTTCCCGGGCAGCCGCCAGCAGAGCCAACGAGCGGGCATAGGTGGCGCCGCGGCGTACCTCCCCCTGCAGCCGCTCGACCGTTTCGAGGTTGTGGTTGAAACACACCGGATCGGCCGCCAGCACCGCGGCCAGCCGCTGGCGCTGGGCGGCGCGGCCCTCGGCCTCCTCGCGGTGGCCGCCCCAGAAATCGGGGGTGAGCACCTCGATGGCAATCAGGGGGTTGCGGACCCTGATTGCAGCCATGGTGCCGGTGAAAAGGCTGGCGCCATGGTCGACCAGGTCGTCGCGGACGACGGCAGTGAGCACCACATAGCGCAAGCCGAGGGTTTCAACCGCGGCGGCCACCCGTTCGGCCTCGCCGGGATCGAAGGGCACCGGCGCCTCCCCCTTCTCCACCTGGCAGAAGGCGCAGCTGCGGGTGCAGATCGGGCCGCCCAGCAGAAAGGTGGCAGTGCCGGCGGCATAGCACTCACCGCGGTTGGGGCAGCGGCCCTCCTCGCAGATCGTGTGCAGCCTCTGTTGTTTCACCACCCCATGCACGGTTTCGAGGGCGGAGGCATTACCAATCGGCGCGCGGATCCACTCCGGCAGTCTTTCGGCCGGCGGGATGGCGCTGTAGCGGGTCGGACGCTGGGCCATGGCGCTTCACTCCATCCTGCGACGGCCCTCGAAGGCCCGGGCCAGGGTCACCTGGTCCGCATACTCCAGCTCACTGCCCACCGGCAGCCCGTAGGCGATCCGGGTCACCGTGGTGAAGGGTTTGAGTAGCCGGGCCAGGTAAAGGCTGGTGGTGTCGCCCTCGACGCTGGGGGTGAGGGCCAGGATCACCTCACTGGCGTTCTCCCGATCGACCCGCTCCACCAGCGGCTGGATCTGCAGCGACTCCGGACCGATGCCATCCATCGGCGAAATCACGCCGCCCAGCACGTGGTAGCGACCGCTGTACTCGCGGGTGCGCTCCATCGCCAGCAGGTCGCGGGAGTCGGCCACCACGCAGATTTGGCCGTTGCTCCGTTCCTGGTCAAGGCAGATCTCACATTCCGCCTCGGCGGAGAGGTGGAAACAGCTGCGGCACTGGCCCACCTGGGAGCGGGCCGCCAACAGGGCGTCGGCGAAGCCGCGGATCTGCTCCTCGGGCTGGCGCAGCAGGTGGAGGGCCAGGCGCTGGGCGGTACGCGGACCGATGCCAGGCAGCCGCTCGAACTGATCGATCAGCCGGGCCAGGGGTCGGGTGAAACCGCTCAGGGCTCAGAGGCAACTGGGCGGAATCTAGGCGCCTTGAGGGGGGCATCGCCGCCGCCATGACCCATTCAGGGCTTCCGGCGCAGGCGACCATTCGGAACACCGCTCGGAGCGTCGCTCGGATCTCCGCATCTGTGCTGTGGGCTCCCTCGTATCCAACCCAAACCCGGCCCCGCCAACGCCCAGGCCAGAATGCGTGTCAGCACCGCGTCGTTCCCATGCTGCTCACCACCGTCCGCCGATCCGAGCGCTGGCCCTCGTTGTTGGCGGGAGTGCTGCTGGCCCTGGTGCTGGTGGGATGCAGCGCGATGGCGGCGGGACTCAATTCCTACCAAAGCCCCGATGGGCGCTACGCCTTTCTCTATCCCACCGGTTGGACGCGGGTGCAGGTGAGCAACGGGCCCCAGGTGGTGTTCCACGACCTGATCAACAGCGATGAAACCCTCAGCCTGGTGGTGTCCGAGCTAGCCGCCGACCGGGATCTGAGCGACCTGGGCAGCGCCGTGGCGGTGGGGGTCGGCGGGCTGAACTCGTGGAGGCCCGCGAACGCCAGCAGGAGGGCCATACCTTCTACGACCTGGAATACACCGTTCACCTGGCCGACCGCGACCGCCATGAGCTGGCCACCGCCGTGGTGGACCGGGGTCGTCTTTACACGTTTGCCGCCAGCACCAACGAGCTGCGTTGGCCCAGGGTGAAGGAGCTCTTTGGGCGTGTGATCACCTCCTTCAACCTGCTGATCTGAGCGGAGCGTTCCGCCTCCCCGTGACCCAACAGAAGGGAATAATCGACCCGCCGGTCGTAGTGGTGGGAGCCGGCCTGGCGGGATCCCTTCTGGCTCTTGCCCTGGCACGGCGCGGCTGCCGGGTGGAAATAGTCGGAGCGGCTGGGCCCTCGGCCACGGCCCTGAGCTATGCCGGACTTCCCGCTGCCGGGATCCGGGCCTGGAGGCAGCTGGAGCGCTGCCATGGCCCCCTGGGCTTACGTCCTTCACGCCTCGTACTGCACGGCTGGCCTGGGCCCCTTCGGCACCTCCCGGCCCCGGTTCAGGCCCTGCCCACCGCCCTGCTGCCCTTCGGCCGTGTGGATGCGCCCACCCTGACGGAGGCCATGCCTCGGGTCCTCGAACGCGCCGGTGTGGCTCGACAGGAGACGGGTGTCGCCCGCATCGTGCCCTTGCAGGGAGGCGGCTGGCGCCTCCTGGATGGAAACGGCGGCGCCCTGGCTTTCTCCCAGGACCGCAAGGGCATCCGCCACGCGGACGCGGTGTCCCAGCTGGTGCTGGCGGCGGGTGCCAGCTGCCGGGCCCTCTGGCCCGCCTTGCCGGAACGGCTCCGGTTCAGCTGGGCCGGCGTGATCGAGCTGGATCCTGCCGTCCTCATGGCCAAGGGCCCAGCCCATCCCTGGCTCGATCAGGCCCTGCGCGGGCGCATTGTGCAGCCCATGCGCCTGCGGCGTCCCTCACTGGAGTCCGCTGCGGCCGGTCTGCACGAGGAATGCTGGATCGTGGATGCGGGTCTCGCCCCGCGGGATGGGGGCATGGTGCTGGGTCAGATCACCCTGGTGGGGCCCGATCCCGATCCCTCCCGGCCCCCCGATCCGGCCGTGATGGAAGCCAGGCTGCGGTCGGGTCTGGCGGAACTGAATCCCTACCTGGCGAGCCTGCCGGGTCGTTACCGTCAGGTGCCGGTCACGTACTGCCTCCAGGGCCCACCCCTGGCTGAAGCAGTGGAGAACGCCCCGGGACTCTGGGTGTTCACCGGGTTCAGCGGCGCCTTCGCCGTGGTGCCCTCCCTGGCGGAATCCCTGGCGGAGCGGCTGGTGGCTGCGGTGGAGCGCCATGGGGGGATCTGACGGTCTGAGCCGACGATCTGATGAGCTCCGACTACAGGCCCGGCTGGGTTCCGGGCCCGGCAGGGGTGCCATTGGGCCGAGGCCGTGGCCGGGACGGAGCCGCCGACCAATCATGGGGACTCGTTGCCGTGATGGTTTTGGCGATGGTCTTGGCCGCTTCCTCCTTGAGCGGGCTCTCCCCCGTGCCCGATCTGGAGGCTCTGCTGCGCATGGGACTGGCGGTGCTGTGCGGCCTGGCGGTGGGTCTCAACCGTGCCCATCACGGGGGTGATCGCCCCCATCCCAATCGGGTGCGGGTTCACGTGCTGGTGGGCCTCAGCTCTTGCCTGCTGCTGCTGGCCGCTGGACCCGACCTCGATGCCCGCAGCCGGGCGATCCAGGGGGTGGCCGCCGGTGTGGGCTTCCTCGGCGCCGGCGAGATCATGACGCCCTCTGCTGCCACCTCCGCTGATGCCCCCCACGAGGTGCGGGGCCTGAGCAGCGCCGCCTCGATTTGGTTCACGGCCTCCCTCGGCATCACGGTGGCGGCCTCCAGCCCGGTGCTTGCCCTGCTGGCCCTGCTCCTGGCGCTGGTGACCCTTTCGGATCGTCCCTTCCATCGAAGCCAAAGGCCCGGGGGGCCGGAGGGCGGCCCTTAGCAGCTGCCCTTACCCTTAGCCCTTCATCCCGGCGGCCTCGCTAACGGTCAGGCCGCAGCTCCCACCGGATCTAATACAAGAACCGGTACCCCTGGGTCGCGGCTTTCTCCTTGCCGTTGCCGACGAGCGGCCGCACTGGCCCTCGCCCTGAACCGGGCTCGGAGGAAGAGAGGCCGGCGTGCTCCTGGGGCACAGGCCAGTCCGTGTCCCAGTAGCTGATGCCGTTGCGGTCAAAGGGATGGCCCTGCAGGCGCTCCGTCTCCAGGCGTGTCGAACCCATGGCGGTCATCAACCCCCCCAGCTCCATCGGTCCGAGGTCCGTGCGGATCTCCTTGCTCGTGGCCATCAGAAGCGAGGGCAGACGCACCATGCTTTCTGGACGACCCAGCTTGCGAAAAAGGCCCTGTAGAGCCAGTTGCTGGCGCTCGAGGCGCCCGATGTCACCGCTCTCATCGTGGCGGAAGCGCAGGAATCCCTCCAGCTGGCGGCCCTTGAGGGTCTGCCGGCCCGGCTGCAGGTCGATCATCAGGCCCTGGCTGTTATCCACGTAGTAGAGACGTTTCGGCACGGTCAGCTCGATGCCCCCCACCAGATCGGCCAGGTGCCGGAGGGCGGCCAGATTCACGATCACATGGTGTCGAATCGGTTGACCCATACGTTGGGAGAGCTCCAGTTTCAAAGCCTCCTCCCCGCCAAGGCTATAGAGCGCATTGACCTTGATCGGCCCCCAGCGCTCGGTCTCGAGATAGGAATCGCGGGGAATCTGGCGGACCCGGGTGACCCCGCCCCCGATCCGCACCAAGCTGATCACATCGGTGTTGCCGCCTCCCTCATCGGTGCCCAGTACCAGCAGATCCTCGCCATTCCCCTCCACCCAGCCGGCGAAGGGATTGGCGAGCGGCTGCCGGCCTTCCGCCCCTGCTGTGGCATCGCTGCGAAGGAGCGCGGCCATGGGCGCCGCCAAGGCCAGACCGAGGCCTAGACCCACGGCAATGGCCATCAGAACCGGACCCAGGGTTTTCACGGCTGAAGCACTTCGCCGGGTAGGAGACCACTTTGCACCCGCCAGAGGGCCGCATAGGGGCCCTGGCGAGCCAGCAGCTCTCCGTGCCGGCCGCTTTCCACCACACGCCCCCGGTCGAGCACCACGATGCGGTCGGCATGGCGGACGGTGCTCAGTCGGTGGGCGATCACCAGGGTGGTGCGGTGACGGGTGATCTCCTGCAGGGAACGCTGGATGGCCGCCTCGGTTTCGTTGTCCACCGCGGCGGTGGCCTCATCGAGGATCAGAACGGGCGGATTCTTCAGCAGGGCCCGGGCCAGAGCGATGCGCTGCCGCTGGCCGCCGGAGAGGCGCTGTCCCCGCTCACCCACCACGGTGTCGTAGCCCTGAGGCAGTGCCTCGATGAAATCAGCCGCTTCCGCTTGGGCCGCAGCCCGCTCGATGGCCAACCGTGGCGCCTGGAAACTGCCGTAGGCAATGTTCTCGGCCACCGTGCCGTGGAAGAGGAACACCTCTTGGCTGACCAGACCGATCGCCCGGCGCAGATCCTCAAGGCGCAGCGTGGTGATCGGCTGGCCGTCCAGGAGAATGCGGCCTTCCTGCACCTCGTAGAGGCGCAGCAGAAGCTTCACGATCGTGCTCTTGCCTGAACCGGTGGCGCCCACGATGCCCACGGTGCTGCCGGCGGGTACGTCGAGGTTGAAGTGTTCCAGGATCGGCCGGCGCCCCCCATAGGCAAAGCCCACATCCTCGAACTGGATCATGCCCTTAACGGCCGCAAGCGGGAGCGCCCTTTGACCACTGGGAATCGCGATCGGGGTTTCGAGCAGCTCCACAACCCGGTCAGTGGAGGCCATGCACCTCTGGTAGTCGTCGAGGGTGCGGCCGAGGGTGGTCAGGGGCCAAAGTAGGCGCTGAGTAATGAACACTAGGAAGCTGTAGCTGCCCACGGCGATCACGCCTCGCCATGCCTGCAATCCGCCGATGACCAGGATCGCCAGGAAGGCAAAGAGGATCGCGAATCGGATCAGGGGGATGAAGGCTGCCGAGAGGCGGATGGCTCGGCGATTGCTGAGCCGGTAGGCCTCGCTTTCCCGTTCCAGTCGCTGCTTCTCCCACGACTCGGCGGCATAGCTCTTGATCGTGAGCATGCCCCCCAGGTTGTTGGCCAGCAGGCTCGCCACATCGCCGGCCTTCTCCCTCACCTCGCGATAGCGGGGTGCCAGTCGGCGCTGGAACTGCAGGGAGCCCCAGAGGATCACCGGAATCGGCAGGAAGGCCACCCCCGCCACCCCTGGCGACAACCACACCATGGCGGAACCAACGGCCAGCACGGTGGTGATCAGCTGGAGAATTTCGTTGGCGCCGTGGTCGAGGAAGCGCTCGAGTTGGTTGATATCGTCGTTGAGCACAGCCGTCAGGCGACCGCTGCTGCCGGCCTCGAAGAAGGCCATCTCCAAGTGCTGGAGGTGGTCGTAGCCCTCAAGCCTTAACTCGTGCTGCACGGTCTGGGCGAGGTTGCGCCAGAGCAGGGCGTAGAGGTACTCGAACAGGGATTCGGCGCTCCAGACCAGGAACGACACGATGGCAAGAACGGTGAGTTGGCCTGGTACCGAGGGCACGCCAAAACCAGCCAGCCAGGAAGCATTGCCCTTCACCACCACATCGACCGCTAGGCCGATCAGCACCGGCGGAGCGAGATCGAAGAGCTTGTTGAGAACTGAACAGCTGGCTGCCAGAACAATGCTGCGGCGATGGGGCCGCAGCAGCGTGATCAGCCGCTGCAACCCAGGTGCCGAGGATCTCAACGGGGGAACTGGATCACCAGCGGTTGCCACCGCCACCGCCACCGCCGTAGCCGGCACCGCCGGCACCAGCACCGCCGCCGCCGCCACCGGAGCGGCCGCCGCCGCCACCGCCATAGCCGCCACCGGAGCGACCACCGCCGCCGCCGCCGCCGTACCCACCGCGGCCGTCGCCGCCGCCACCACCACCACCACCACCTTCACGGGGGGTGGCCTTGTTGACGCGGATCATGCGACCCATCCATTCGACGTCCTGGAGGTCATCGATGGCTTTCTGCTCGGCGGCATCGTCGGCGAGCTCCACGAAGGCAAAGCCACGCTTACGGCCGGTTTCGCGGTCAAGGGGGAGGCTGCACTGGCGAACTTCGCCGTACTGGCCGAAAAGATCAAGCAGGTCTTCGCGTTCGGCTTGGAACGAGAGGTTGCCGACGTAGATGGTCATTCACTGAAAAGCCTGGAACTGATTCGTCTGATGCTTGGGTACCCGGGGAAAGCCAGTGAACGGAGAAGCCCGGAGGTCGGAGCCTTGGAAGAGGTCGCGCCTTGTGGGGTCGCAGCCGGCTGAGCGTGCCGAAGGGAAGCCTGAACGCCTTGGAATCGTTCCAATCTTACAACTTGAAGCCACCGACTCCACTGGGGAGCTGCAGGTGGAACAAGCCCACGACGGCGAGGGAGGGATTGTGAAGAAAACTGGCCTTGAGCGGCAAAATGCTTCATTGTCAGCAAACTCTGATCTCCCGCGATCCCAAGCGCGGTCCTGCCATGACCAAGATTCCAGTGCCCTGGAGCCTCGCCTGGTGCGAGGACGGTGAACTGGCCCCCCAAGACCGGTTTGACCTCCTGCAAACATTGATCGGCAGTGAAAACCTTGAGGTCCAATCGGCCCTGATCGCTTCGATCGAGAGCCTTGCCTTGTCCGATCTCACTCTGGTGAGCACCGCCGCAATGACAGAGGTCTACTCCTGAATCGCCCAGCTCAACCATGCAGGAGGCGATCCATGGCCCCACATCACCTGAAAACCCGGGGTTCTCCCCCGGTTTTTTTTAGATCGGGAACCGCTGCGCCGTGGCCTGCCGGCAATGGGATCGTGCAGCCTCAATGCCACTGCCTGTCCGGATGCGCTGCTCGACGCACGTGCAGGCATAACTAGCCATGCCGGCGGGTGGCACCTTGCCGACCTGACTCATTTCGTTCTCGAAGGCTGACAGGCAAACCGCCTTCACGATGTCCCCGAGTCCGTCCGCACGGGCCGATGCTGCTGGGGTCATGCCCAGGGCAACGCTCAGGACCAGGGGTAGGAGGGCGGGTTTCATCGTGATCGGCGGGCGTCGTCTGGATGGGGCCCCGGGTTGTGAGGATGGAGTTCAGGCTGGCAACCGGGAA
Source organism: Cyanobacteriota bacterium (assembly GCA_026389265.1). Taxonomy (GTDB): domain Bacteria; phylum Cyanobacteriota; class Cyanobacteriia; order PCC-6307; family Cyanobiaceae; genus Cyanobium. The sequence goes on from JAPLIE010000081.1 coordinate 26,510, forward strand.
ATCCTAAGCTCCCTGTTCATCACCTTCAGGCTCCGCAGACCGTTGAACACGTCGTCGGGCATCCCTCGGGGAAGGTCCACGGTGCTGTGGCTGTCGAAGATCCGGATCCGGCCGATCGAACGGCCGTTCAGACCAGCCTCGTTGGCGATAGCACCCACGATGTTGCCGGGCTTCACCCGATCGCGCCAGCCCACCTCGATGCGAAAGCGCTCCATGTGAGCTTCCGGCGGTCCATCGGCCGGCTCGGTGCCACCGCCGCGGGGTGAGCGGTCGCCGGGCCGGCCCCGCTCGCCATCACGCAGGCGATCGCGATCGCGGGGATTGCGCGGTGTGGCCCAGTTCTCCTGACCCTCCAGCAGCAGCGGCTTGCCGCGCAGACTCAGCTGCAGGGCGGCCAAGGCCAAGGCCTCCCCGGTGCAGTTCTGCTCCTGGGTGACCCGCTGCAGGATCTCCGCCATCAGGGCACGCTCCTCATCGCTGCCACTGGGGCTTTCCAGCCGCTCTGTCAGGCGCTGGCGCATCAGGTCGAGGCGGTGCTGGTTGATCGTGGCGTTGGAGGGAACCTCCATCGGCTCGATCGGCTGGCCGGTGGCCCGCTCCAGTCCGCCGAGGAAGCGGCGCTCCCGGGGGGTGAGGAAGAGAATGGCGTCGCCGTTGCGGCCGGCCCGGCCGGTGCGGCCGATGCGGTGGACGTAGGCCTCGCCGTCGAACGGAATGTCGTAGTTGATCACCAGGCTGATGCGTTCCACATCAAGGCCCCGGGCGGCCACATCGGTGGCCACCAGTACATCAACCCGGCCATCGCGTAGGCGCTCGATCGTGCGCTCCCGCAGGTTCTGAGGCACATCGCCGTTGAGCACCGCCACCTCATAGCCGTGCTGTTCGAGCGATTCAGCCACTGTGAGGGTGATCGCTTTGGTGCGGGCAAAGATGATCGTGCCTTCACTGCGCTCGGCTTCGAGCACCCGTTCCAGGGCTTCGAGCTTCTGAGGTGCGTTGACCATCAGATAGCGCTGGCGGATGCGGCGGCCATCGGCGGCCTTGGTGCGAATGGTGATCTCGGCGGGATCGCGCAGGTATTTCTGGGAGATTCGGCGGATCTCGGACGGCATCGTGGCGGAGAAGAGCACCACTTGCCGTTCGGTAGGCAGCTGTTCGAGCACCCACTCCACGTCGTCGATGAAGCCCATGCGGAGCATTTCGTCGGCCTCATCGAGCACCAGGGAGCGCAGGCCCGAGAGGTCGAGCGTGGACTGGCGCATGTGGTCCATCACCCGGCCGGGCGTGCCCACCACAATGTGCACGCCGCGGCGCAACTGCTGAATCTGGTCGCGAAAATCGGCTCCGCCGTAGATCGCCAGCACCTTCACGCCGCGCAGCCGAGTGGCATATGAGGTGATCGCCTCGGCGACTTGCAGGGCGAGCTCGCGGGTGGGAGTGAGCACCAGCACCTGGGGGGTGCGCTGGTTCAGGTCGAGGCGCTCAAGTAGGGGCAGGCCAAAGGCCGCCGTCTTGCCGGTGCCGGTCTGGGCCTGGCCCACCAGGTCACGGCCGAGCAGGAGCTCAGGGATGGCCGCCTTCTGGATCGGTGAGGGTTCACGGAAGCCCAAGGCGTCGAGGCCCTCAAGCAGCTCCCGGCCCAGGCCGAAGCCGGCAAAACCTGGAGCGGGAATGGAGAGGTCGGGGGCTTCCGGTGTTTCCTGCTCGGCGTCAAGGGTGTCCTGGTACATCGCCTCGATCAGGGATTGGTCCTGATCGGGAAGAACCAGGGCCGGTTCAGAGACTCCGGCCTCGGGCCGTTCGTCGAGTTGGACATCGAACTCGTTGCTGGAGATTGACAAACCAGCTTCGTTGGGTGTGGTCGCGAGATCGGCAGCGAACGAGGTCACAGCGGAGTCGGTGGCACCGATTGCGGTGCCGCCTTCAAGGGTCTGGGTCAAGGTGGGGCCTGGGTGAATCCTTCATCCGCAGGCCGGCAGCGACCCATTGGTGAATGCCGGATGGACCAATGCCAGCCCGGACTCCCGCCGCCTTGCCTTTGTTCAAAGGTTGTTTAAACAACTTACCACCCTGCCGTAATCATCCTCAACACGCTCGATGTCGTCCTCCCGGAGTTCATCGCCCCGCTGCACCTCCACGATCAGCAGCCCATCGGCGCCGGCGCTGGCGCGGTGGATGGCCCCGACCGGCACAAAGAGGGTTGTTCCCGGCTGGGCCGCAATGGTCTCATCGCCGCACTCCAGCTCCCCGTGGCCGGACACCACCACCCAGTGCTCGCTGCGGTGGTGATGCCGCTGCAGGCTGATGCGGCAGCGGGGGGAGATCCATAGGCGCTTCACGGCGTAACCGCCACCACCGTCCGGGGGGCTTGCCGGCGGCACGGAGACCAGGGTCTCAAACCATCCCCAGGGGCGCTCAACCCGCAGGGCTGGCACCGGGGAGCCGAAGGGATCGTGGTTGTCGGGGGAGCCGTTTGCGGTGGTGAAGGAGAGGACGGACATCGAAAAGGCCGCTGGGCCTTGGCCTGAAGCCGAGTCTGCCCAGGGCGTTGCGGCGCCGCAAGTTTGGATCCGGCCAACCCGCGGCAATCAGCTCGGTGGGATCAACTTGGTGTGATCAACTTGGTGTGATCAGCTTGGTGTGATCAGCTCGGCCCGCTCCCGGGCTCGGGTGAGGGCGGTGTAGAGCAGGCGCCCATCCGGGTCGGCATCGCCCAGCAGCACGATCACCTCCGCAGCTTCGCTCCCCTGGGCCTTGTGCACCGTGAGCGCCAAGGCCGGTTCGGCGGCGCCGGCCAGCTGAGTTGGGTGAACCCACAGCGGGTTCTCCCCTCCGAAGAGGATCTGGCGGTCGTCGCTGCCCGGTTGGCCCACCAGCACCCCCACGTCACCGTTCGCCAGGCCCAGCTCCGGCAGGTTGCGAGTGCAGAGCACCGGCAGGCCCTCGGGCCAGGAGGCCGCAGGGCCCAAAGCGGTGTCGCCGAGCACGGCCCGGTGGATCGAGTCCACTCCCCAGGGGCCTCGGCGCACCGGGGAGAGCACCAGCAGGCGGTCCCGTTCGGCCAACAGGGCCTTCCAGCCATCGGGCTCCGCCGGGCGGCACCGGGCCGCCTTCTCCGCCAGGGCACCGAGCTGGCTCCGCAGCCTGGTGAACACCCCGGCGGGCAGGCGGCCGCCGATCTCCTGGTGCCAGGTGAGGTTGTCGTTCGGCCCCAGACCCTCCAGCAGGGGCTGGATCAGCGGCAGGGGGGCGATCCCTCCGCCGTGAGCAGGCGGGGCAGCGGCGTCGCGCAGGGCGGTGGCCACGGCCGCAATGGCGCCGTTGTTGCGATAGGTGGTGGTGAGGGTGATGGCGGCGTCCCCCAGGCAGGCCTGCAGATCCGGCTGCTGCAAATCCAGCAGCACGGCCCCGGGGGCGATCGGCGGCAGCTGGGCCGGGTCGCCCACCAGCACCAGCCGAGCGCTGGCGGGGAGGGCCTCCAGCAGCGCCGCCATCAGGGCTAGATCCACCATCGACACCTCATCCACCACCAGCAGGTCGAGGGGAAGGGGATGGTGGCGGTTGCGGGCGAAATGGTCGCCGCGGCTTTCCAGCAGGCGGTGCAGGGTGCCGCAGGGATGGCGGCCGCCGGTGGCGGCTCGCAGGCGGGCGGCGGCCTTGCCGGTGGGGGCGGCCAGCTGGACGCGGGTGGCTGGATCCCTCTCCAGCGCAGCGGCGAGCATGCGGGCCACCGTGCTCGTCTTGCCGGTGCCGGGCCCGCCCTGGAGCAACACCAGCCGATGGGTCAGCACCGCCTCGACGGCCTGGTACTGGCGAGCATCGGGGGTTTCGGTGGCCGTTGGGCCAACGGAGCTGCCCGTGCTTGGGGCGGTGGTGTCTCGGGTGGATCCCGTTGGATCCTTTTGCGCTGGTGTGGGTTCTGCGGTGCCCAGGGGGCGCACCCGCTCCAGCAGGGCTGAAAGCACCGATTCGCGAAGGTCGTGCCAGCGGCGCCAGCTCAGCTGATCGGCCTCGATCACCAGGGGACCGTCGGGATCACGGCATAACGCCGTGGCGGCGAGCGCATCCACCGCCAGCTCTGGCGCCAGCTCCGGCGGGAGGGGAATGGAAAGCCGCCCCTGTTCCAGGGCAGTCACCAGGTCGGCGATCAGGGCCGTCAGGGCAGGGCTGGACGTTGCGCCGTAGAGGCGGGGCAGGGCCTCCACCAGGGCGCTCTGGAGGGGGGACAGCCAGGCGGGCTGCTCCCGCTGCCGACGTCTGGGCGCCATCAGGTTGGCCTCCCCGCCGCGCCCGACCCGCCGCCCAGCGCCTGATCCAGCGCCAGGATCCTCCCCAGCGGTGGCCGCTCCACCACCATCCCCGGCACCGACCCGGACCGGGCCGCTTCCCCCGCGGGCCCCGGCGTTCCCCGCAGGAACACGTAGGCGTAGCCCCCCAAATGCACCTGGGGGTCATAGCCGCGCAGGCGCCAGCCCAGGTAGCGGTGCAGGGCCACTAGATAGAGATGGGCCTGGAGCGGGTAGTGGCTAGCTGCCATCAGGGCTGTCATCGCTGCCTGGTTGTAATGGCGGGGGCCGCAGGCCAAGGGCTGGCCATCGTCATCGCGCTGACCCAGCCAGTTGCTCTTCCAATCGGCCACCCACCAGCGCCCGTCGCCCCCGGCCGGTTCCGGCCCGGCCGGTTCCGGATCGGCCCGGAACACCAGGTCGATCGAGCCGGTGAGGAAGCCGCTGCTGTCGATCGGAAGCAGGGCCAGGCTGGCGGCGTAGTCGACGCCGAACAGGCCGCCTGGGTGGTTGGCGAAGGCGGCGGCCAGATCAGCGGCTCGCACCCGCTCGAGGGTGAGGTCGAAATTCATCTCGTGCAGGCGGCGGGAGGCCGGCAGATCCGCCACCCGCAGCCCCTGCAGCGGACCGCCAAAGGGGGTGGTGCGCATCTGCTCCAGACCCTCCAGCAGCCCATCCGGCGATTCCCGCTCCAGGCCGGCCCGCCGCAGCTCGCGCTCCACCAGCTCCGTGGCCTCCGGGGCTGCCTGGAGCCCGCTGGTGAGTTCGAGGCGCTCCAGGATCCTGTGCAGGCAGTCGCCGGCGGCGGCACCGCGGGGGAAGGTGGCCAGGGGGCCTTGGTCAGGCCAGGTGAACGTGCTGTTGTCGCCACTCTGGTTTTCCTCGAATCGCTCCGGCTGGAGCCCGGTTGTATCCTCGACTCCTGTTTCGGCACTGCTCGGCTGTTCAACGCTGGAGCCGTTACGGCTCCTACCAGCCGGAGCCGGCGGGGAATCGTGTGGAACGGGCTTCCCATCCATGGACACCATGCCGCCTTCCTCCGCAGGGGCGTCCGGATCCAGGGTGTCCCGTCCCTCCTCCAGGGCCGCAGGCGCCAGAGCCGCGTGACTGCCCTGGGTCCAGCTGGTGTAACTGCTGCGGCCCCAGCGGCTGTCGAGGCGGCGCCGGGGCACCGGACCGGTGGCCAGCTCCAGATCCGGGGGAGTTGATCGCTGTGGCGGCGCGGTGGGGGCCGGCGGGGGATCGAGCAGGCGGATCGGCAGGGCCCGTTCGCGGATGGCGTGCTCCAGCCTTTCCCGCCAAAGCGCCGGCGCAATCGTTGCCAGGCTGTCGTCATCCAGCTCCGGCAGCGCTTCATCGGCGAATAGCCACGGGAAGAGGGGGTTGCAATGCTGATCCCGGGCCGGGCCCCAGGCCAGCACCAGCCGGTGTCGCGCCCGGGTGAGGGCCACATAGGCCAACCGCTCCCGCTCCTGCTCTTCTGCGAGCCGTTGTTGCCGATCGGCCTCGTAGCCCGGGCCCCAGCCGCTGTTCAAGTGCAGATCAAGGTGGGGTCCGTCGACGCCCGAAGGATGCCAGCGCCGGCCGATCCGGCCCGGACCGCGCCCCCCTCCCGAGGCGGATTCCCACAGGTAGGGGCAGATCACCAACGGAAATTCCAGGCCCTTGCTGCGGTGGATCGTGACCACCGCCACCGCCCCATCGGCCTGGTCGCTGTGGGTCTGGTGCTCCTCCGGCACCACCCGGTCCTCCGCCAGCCGCAGACGGCGCAGCCAGTCGGCCGCGGCCGCGGCCCCCAGCTGCTCCCCATGGAGGCGCTCCTGCACCAGTTGGGCCACCTGCTGAAGGTCCGCCAGCAGCCGCCCGCCCCAGGCAAGACGTGCCAGGGAATCTGCCCCCAGCCAGTCGGCGAGCACCCCCAGTAGGCCCCGACGCGGCAGCTGGCGGACCAGGCCATCCAGCCGGCCGGCCAGGCTGCTCCAGCCAGCCGAATCCGTGGTCGCGATCAGCTCCGCGCTCCAGCCCTGAAGGGGGGAGGCGGCCAGCAGGCGCAGCCGGTTGAGGTCGGCCGGATCGGCTAGGGCATCGAGGAAGCGCTGCAGGGCCGTGGCCGCCGGGGTGTCGAACACATCCGCCTTGCTCACCAGCCGGCTGGCGATGCCACGGCGCTCCAGGGCCTGGCGCAGTTGTTCTGCCTGGCGGTGGTGGCTCACCAGTAGGCAGTAATCGGCGGCCTCCAGGGTGCGTTCCGTTCCCCTGTCGACCACCCGCAGCCCCGCGGCGAGCAGCTCTTCCACCGTGCTGGCGATCCAGGCTGGCAGCCGGGCCTCCAGGTCGGTGCGGCTGGGGAGATTCGGGTCGCTTGGTTCAGACCCGAGCCAGAGCAGATCGATCGGTGGCCCTTGAGGTCCCTGGCGGCTGGCCTTGGCGTTCACGGTTGGCACCGCCAGCTTCGAGCGCCGCAGGCCTGGCGCCATCAGACCGTTGAAGCCCTCAACCAGCGCCTCGGTGGAGCGGTAGTTCTCCACCAGCTCCCAGGGTTCGCCGGCCTGGCGGCTGGCGGCGCGGTAAGTGTCGAGGTCGCCGCCGCGGAAGCGATAGATCGCCTGCTTGGGGTCGCCCACCAGTACCAGGGGATGGAGGCCCTGGCCGAAGGCCCGCCGCAGGATGCGCCACTGGATCGGGTCGGTGTCCTGAAATTCATCCACCAGGGCGGCGCGATAGCGCCGGGCCACCGCCTCCAGCAGCGGGCTGGCGATGGCGTCGTCGGGTCCAGGATCGAGCCGCTCCAGCAGCTGGGAGAAGGTGGTCATTCCCTGCCGCTCCCTTCGGCGCACCAGCTCGGCGCGGCCCCAGTGGCAGGCGTGGAGCAGCACCAATTCGGCCGGACCCTCCAGCAGGGCCGCCACGGCCCGAAGCAGGGGTTCCTGGGGCATGCGCTGTGGTTGTTTCCCCTCATGCTTGCGGGCTATGCGACAGAACGTACCCGGGTGGAAGTAGCCGCTGAGAAGCTTCTGATCACGCGCCGCTTCGTAGTCCCCCTCCTGGGTCTGCTCGCTGATCCAGCCGTTAAGCACGCCGACCCGGTCCGTGCGGGGGCGGTCCGAATAGGGGGTCGTATCCGGAGTGGGGGCCCCCTTGGCAGCCGCCGCTTTCCAGTCGGCGGCCGCGGCGCGGAGTTCTACCTCCAGGGCTTCCCCCCGCTCCCGCCACTGGGCCAGAAAATCCCCCCAGCGCTGGCGGAAGAGTGCCGGTAGGACTTCGCCCAAGGGCGTCTCTGGGCTCCAGCCGGTCGGCAGCGGATCGAGCCTGAGGGCCGGATCGCCAGCGAGCGTGGTGAGCAGGGTCTCGATCAGGTCGGGGTCGATCCGGGCGTCCAGCAGGCCCGCCACGAAAGGCAGCGGCAGGGGCAGCACCTGCTGCTGCCAATAGTCGTGCACGACCTGGGTTACGAGGCCGTCGCTCTGGGTCTCGATCCGCAGTTCCGGCGCACAGCCGGCCTCCAGGGCCTGGCGTTGCAGGGTGCGGCGGCAGAAGCCGTGGATCGTGGTGATGTCGGCGGCGCTCAGCTCTTCAAGGGCCAGCAGCAGGCGGCCGCGCAGCAGCGCCGGCTCCTGACCTGCCTCCTCCGACCTCAGCTTCTCCAACCAGGCCACGAGGGTGGCATCCATCGCTAGCGGCGGCGGCGGGGCCGTGGGGTCGCCAGGGGCCTGGTTTTCCAGCGCCGTCAAGGCCGTCTGCAGCCGGGTGGCGATCCGATCTCGCAGCTCCGCAGCGGCGGCATCGGTGTAGGTCACCACCAACAGCTCCCGCAGGGCCCAGCCCCTCTCGGCCACCAGCCGCAGCACTAGATGGGCCAGGGCGAAAGTTTTGCCCGTACCGGCACTGGCCTCGAGCAGATGCACGCCTGGGGTGAGGGGAAAGCCGTTGGGATCGAAGCGGGCCATCAGCGTTGTCCACGCGCCTTCTTCTTCGGCTCCAGGGCCGCCTGGATTGGTTCGAACAGCTCCTGGGCCAACGCCGCGAATGGATCTTCCAGCAGGTCCGCCACCGGCAGCTCCACTCCGAAGCAGGCCTCCATCTCGGGCTGCTTCCGCTCGCCGCGACTCTGATGACCTCCCTCCCACTCCCTTTGGGCCGCCGCCAGGCCGGAGGCGCCCGCCCGCTCCTGTTCCCACCAGCACCAGCCGGTGCGCGGCGGTACCGGCCAGCAGATTTGGCGCCACCGATCGCGAAGGGCCGCCAGCCGCTCCAGCTCGCGCTGGGCCGTCTCGGGATCCGGGGCGATCAGGGTGGTGGCGCCGATCCGATCCCCCTTCTCCCTGGCCAGCAGCACGCCGCGCTCCGGGAGACGGCCCTGGCTCGGGCCGGCGGCCGCGGCGAGAACCAACTGGAGCCACAGATCCAGCAGCTGAATTGGACCTCCCCTGGCCCAGTGCGTCACCAGCACCGAGTCCGCCTGCCAGCGTTGCGTGCTACGCCAGGCTCCCCAGACCACCTCCCCTTGCCAGGGCGCTCCGAGGGCGCCGGCTTGGCCTTGGAGGTCCCGGTGACGCGTGTCCAGGTGGCGGGCCTCCAAGGTGGCGGCGCTTCCCGGGGGCAGGATCCCTTGGCCGCGGCACCGCTCCAGCCAGTCGGTGTCCTGCTGGGCGTTGTCGGCGTCGATCGCGAGGCTGCGCAGCAGGCTTGAGCGTTCCCGCTCCCCCAGGCTGAGGGCCTCGAGATCTTCGGGGCTGCGCTCCCACTCCGAGGGCCGCAGTCCTAGGTCCCGTAGCCACTGCCGCTGGGGGGCCATCAGCCAGGCGCGCAGGTCGTCAAACGGTTCGGCGGCGGGGGGGGCGTCGCTGCCTGGGCCGGCTGGCATGGGGCGCCGCAGCAGTGGTGCCGTTCCCGCGGCCCCTGGTTGGTCGAGCTGGCGGCGGGCCGCCAGCTGGCGCCGGTCGCAGCTGGCCGGGGGGCGCCCCCCCTTGGGCAGGAAATTCGCCCGCTCCAGCGGGCTGGCGGCGTGATCCACCACAAGTCTTCGGATCCATTGGTCGGCCGAGCCTCTAGCGCCGTCCCGGGCGGCCAGGGCCAGGTTCGCGCCAAGCCAGTCCAGCCACTGGCGCACCGGGGCCGCCGGTTGGAGCGCCTCGCCGCGTCGGTCATCGCGGCAGTTCCAGGTGATCAGGAGGTGGCTGCGGGCCGAGAGCAGGGCCTCCAGGAGCACGTAGCGATCCTGGTCCGGGGGGTTGGGATCCCCTAGGCGGCGGCGCTGTTCCAGCAGATGGAAGCCGGGTCGCACCCCGGCGCGGGGAAACACCCCGGCATCCAGGCCCATCAGCACGATCACGCGGTGGGGGATGGCCCGCATCGGTTCGAGGGCGCTGATCGTGAGCGCCCCGCTGCGATGGCCAAAGCGGCCGCTGCCGGCGGCCAGGGCCTCCTGCAACACCGCCGCTGCCACCGGCGCCTCGAGCTGCAGCGGCGATTCCCCCGCCAACTCCCGCCAGCTCTCGAGGGCGGCGAGCAGCTCGGGCAGTTCGGCGGCGGAGCTCCCGCCATCGCCGAAGAGGTCGGCTAAGAGAAGCCGCAGCCGTTCCGCCCAGGCCACGGGGGTCGCGGGCTGACCCAGCTCTCTTAACCAGTGGCGCAGCCGGGTGAGAAGGTGAAGCCAGCGGCCGCTGAGCTCCAGCGGAGCGCCGCTGGCGGCTGGCGCGGTGGGGGCTTCGGTTCCCGGCGCCAGTCCCGCGCTGGTGGGGAGCACCAGCCCCAGCAGCAACCGGTCGATCGTCCAGGCGAGGGAATGGGTGGTGTCGCCGCCGCGATCCCGGCCATCGAGCCCCCAGCGGAAACCGGTGCGTTGCAGCAGGTCGTGGAGTCGGCCTCCCTCCTCCGCCGTGAGGCTGAACCGCTCCAGGAGGGCACCGCAGGCCAGCACCCCCTCCAGCCCCGAGGCCGTGAGCCGAGCGCCACCGAGCTGGAGCAGGGCCAGCAGGCTGCGGCCGATTCCCCCCTCGGCCTGCTGGCTCCGGTCCGTGAGCCTCCAGGGCAGGGCCACGCCGGTGGCCTCGCTGTCGCCGAACACGGCGCCCACCAAGGGCGCGAGGCGATCCACCTGGGGGGTCATCACCAGGATGTCGCGGGGCTCCAGGCTGGGGTCGGCGGCCATCAGCTGCAACAGCCGATCGCGAACGATCTGCACCTGCCGGAGGGCACCGGGGCAGGCATGGAATTCCAGGGAGTGGTCGGCTTCGCCCCAGCGCATCCCCCCCCCGGGGCTGGCCCCTTCGGCGAGCTGATCCTGGAGCTGGTGGAGCAGGGGGGGAGCTTCTAGCCCCGGGGTCGTGGTGGAGCGCAAGAACAGATCCTCCTCCCTCCAGGCTCCGAACTGCACCTCACCGGTGCCCTCCAGCAGCTGCTGGAATTCGGCCCCGAGCCGGCCGAAGCGGGCCTCCAAGGGAGGCGCCTGCAGCAGCCAGTCGGTGTCGAGGGGATCGGCCAGGGCGAGGGCATCGCTGAGGCGAAGCCGGCGGGCGGAGCAGCGCTCCCAGAGGTCCGGACAGGGGGTGAGCAGGTAGAGGTCCACCGGTTGGCGGCCACTGAGGGCCTGCAGCAGGCGCACCTGCACCGGGGCCAGGCTGCTCAGGCCGAACAGCCTTAGGGGCGGAAGCTCTGGATCCGGCGGCAGGTGCCGCAGCCGCTCAATCACCCGTTCCACCCGCAGGCTGAAGGGTTCCCGCCCCAGCCGCCGGCGCAGCTCCCGGTAGAGGAGCGGTTGCCAGAGCTGGCTGGCGGGCAGGGGTTCGGCCCCAGTCTCCTGGTTCTGCCCGGCCTCCCAGGCCCGCAGCAGGTCGGGGCGATAGAGGGCGTAATCGTCGAAGGCGTCGGCGATGGCGCGGGTGAGGGTCCAGGTGTCGAGGCGCAGCTGGCGGGTGGGATCCCGTTCCCGCAGCCAGCGCCGCAAGGGTTCCCCCTCAGCGGCGGCCGCCACCGCCGGCAGCAGAGGCAGCACGCTCCACACCAGCCGTTCGGCCCGCCAGGGGTCGATGCACTCCTGGTTTCCGCTTGGCGGCTCTCTGGGGAGCTCACTGGCGGGTTCTGGATCCGCTTCGTGGTCGGTTTCCGCCAGGATCCCATCCACGATCCCGCGCAGGTGGGTGCCGGGGAAGGGAAAGCGCAGGTTGGCGGCCACGCCGCCCAGTTCCACCGCCAACCGTTCCCCCAGCCAGCGGCTGGTGGGCCAGGTGTTCACCACCACCTCCACCGGCGTGAAGGGATCGGGTGGAGTGAGGCGCAGCAGCGTTCCGAGCAGTTCGGCCAGAACCTCGGCCCGGTTGCTGCGGTAGAGGGTCAGCACGGTCGATGGCCTCCTTCAGAGTCTCCGCCCTGGGATGCCGCCGGCGAGCGGATCACGGCCATGGCCGTGAGGTCAACCGATGGCGCTGAGCCGCCGGGGAGGTAAGGATGGCATCCTCGGTCCATCCACCTTCACCGTGCGGCCGGTTTCCGGGCAGTAGGCGGTGAGCTGGCCGCCGTAGCAGGCTCCGGTGTCGATCAGCACGATCGATTCGCGGTAACCGATTCGGCGCACCCCGGGGCCGGGTGTGTGGCCCACCACCACCTTCCCAAAGCGTCCGTCATAGGCCTGCCAGAAGGCGAGCCGGATCGAGAGGTGCGGCAGCCAGGTGTGCGGATCAAAGCCGGCGTGGGTGGCCACCCAGCCATCTCCCCAGTAGGCCAGGGGCAGGCCCTCCAGGCGTTCCTGCCAGGCCCTGCAACGCTGGTCACCGAGCTGGCGGTAGGTGTCGCAGCCCACCAGAATCCGCCAATCACCACGCCGCAGATCGGCCAACAGCGCTGCCTCGTGGTTGCCCCGCAGCCACACGGCCCGGCCCCGCTCCACCAGCTCCCAGGCCAGATCCATGGCCGTTTCGATGTGGGGGCCCCGATTGATCAGATCACCGCAGAAGATGAGACGGTCGGCCGCCGGCAGCATGGCCACCAAGGTGGTGAGGGCCTCGGCGCAACCGTGAATGTCCCCGATCACCCAGTGGTGAGGCGGACTGGAAAGGGGGGTCATCAGAACGATGCTTCGCTGCCAGTCTTGCCCGTTCCCCCCCGATCTGTCAGCCCCGTCACTCCGCGGTGTTGTCTTAGCAACCGGCGGATCCCGACAAATCCCGGCGGTGCAAGCTCGGGGCAGGGGCCCACGGGTGGAAAAAACGCTGATACGGTGCCCGCAGTAGGGGGGTGCGCATGGATCCAGCGACGCTGCCGGTGGGCCAGCGGGTGGCGTTGCTGGTGAAGGCCCTCAATGGCGCCAAACGCACCAATGAGGCCCTGGCCCGCTGCTCTGATGGCGACGGGATGGTGGAGGTGCTGCTGGAAGCCTCCCGCAAGCTGGGGCTGGGCCTCAGCCGCCGCGACCTGCTGGAGACCCCTCCGATCCGCGACTGGATCTGGTGGAAGAACAAGGAGGCCCTGCTCACCATCGGCGATAACAAACCTCGCTACCACCAGGATGGCGGCCAGGAGCGGCCAGCCCGTTCCCTACCCGACCCCGCCAATGATGAAGCGGGCGAAGCGGGTCGCAAACGGTTCTTCGGGCTGTTCTGAGGCCCCTCAGGCTGCCCCGGCCAGGGCGTCGGGAATGGTGGCCGAGGGAGCCTCAAACTGGCCCCGGGCCACAAACTCCAGCCGCAGCTTCAGAAAGGTGATGAACTTTTCATCGGTAGAGATCACCGCCGCCGACGGCCGCGGTACCGAGCCGGCGGCCGCGGCGAGCTCCGGAGCCTCCAAGAAGAGAGGCCGCCGCACCAGCCAGAAATCGATCGCCTTGCCCTGTTCGCCGTAGTTGCGCACCCGCTCCCGCAGCACCTCCTCCAGGGGCTCCTCCACGGTGAGGAAGGACTCGCTGGCGGCGATGAAGTAATAGGTGCTCATGGAACTCGGCTGCCGAACAGGGGGTCGCGGCGGGGATTCTGAATCAGCGCCCGCATCTCCCGGACCGCCGCCTGCAGGCCCACCGCCAGGGCGCGGGCCACGATCGTGTGGCCGATGTTCAATTCATCCATCCCTTCGATCGCTGCCACCGGTTCCACGTTGGCGTAGGTGAGCCCGTGGCCGGCATTCACCCGCAGCCCCAGCTGGCGGGCGATGGCACAGCCGCCGGCCAGCCGCTCCAGTTCAGCGGGCTGCTCCTGCCAGCTGGCCTCGGCATAGCGGCCGGTGTGCAGTTCCACCCAGCGGGCGCCGGTGGCGCAGCTGGCATCGAGCTGTTGAGCCACCGGATCCACGAAGAGGCTCACGCCGATCCCCGCCCCCTGGAGCCGCTCCACAATCCCGCCCAGCACCGCCACCTGGGAGGCCACATCCAGTCCGCCTTCGGTGGTCACCTCCTGACGGCGTTCGGGCACGAGGGTCACCATGTCGGGGTGGATGCGCAGGGCGATCGCCTCCATCTCGGCGGTGGCCGCCATCTCAAGGTTCAGCCGGGTGCGCACGGTCTGGCGGAGCAGTTCCACATCCCGGTCCTGAATGTGGCGGCGGTCTTCCCGCAGGTGCACCGTGATGCCGTCGGCGCCGCCGAGTTCGGCCAGCAGGGCGTGGGTCACGGGGTCGGGTTCCACGCTGCGGCGCGCCTGGCGCACGTTGGCGATGTGATCGATGTTCACGCCAAGGCTGGCCATGCAACCGCACCTGCTCGGGCAGGGGAGAACGGGTGGGCAAACCGTATCGGCCGACGGGCCAACTGCCCGCACTGGCGCTTCGGGACCCTGGTTGGGCCCTTAGTTTCACGGTGGATCCCATCCATTCTTCCTTCTCCCATGGCGGTCGAGGGCCCGGCCATCGAGTCAACGGTGTCTGCCGTCAGCAGCAGCCCCCTGGAGGCGGCAGGCCTTTCTGGTCCGCCGATCGAAGGCGGTGCCGATGGCGCGTTGATCGCAGCCCGTGAACGCAGGGTCTGCAATGGCGTCAGCCCCTGGCTGGCGCCGCTGGCCATGGTGCTCACCCAGGACCTGGCCCTGCCTGGTTTCTTCTCTCGGGTGATGGTGCGAGGTCGCGAGCATCTGCCCCGCTCCGGTGCGGTTCTCCTGGCGCCAACCCACCGGGCCCGCTGGGACGCCCTGCTGCTGCCCCATGCGGCCGGACGTCGTGTGACCGGCCGGGATTGCCGCTTCATGGTCACCCGCGACGAGATGGCGGGGCCCCAGGGATGGCTGCTGCAGCGGCTGGGCTGCTTTCCGGTGGATCAGGGCCGTCCCACCCTGGCCAGCTTGCGGCTTTCGGTGAATCTGTTGGAGCGGGGGGAGCAGTTGGTGATGTTCCCCGAAGGACGCATCCATCGCCACGACGAACCGCTGCGTCTCCATCAGGGCCTGGCCCGGCTGGCCCAGCTGGCCGCCGGCCAGGGCGTGGATGTGCGGGTGGTGCCGGTGGGCATTGCCTACGGCCAACCCGTTCCGCGGCCTGGTCAGACCGCCGCACTCCAGATCGGCCCTGCGCTGGGGGTGAGCCAGGGGGGGCGTGCCGCCGCCGTCAGCTTCACCGCTGAACTCGCTGCGTCGATGGTGCGGGCCGAGCGGGAAGCCCGGAAGCTTGTGGGCCGCCCCCTGCCCTAAGCCCTATCGCCGCCTCGGGGTGTCTTTTGGCCAGCTCCAGGCCCCTCCAGCCCAGCCGCCTGTGGCCTCCCCTGGGGGGTTCGGTGCTTCCCCGTAAAGTTCAGATCCCCCTTGGCGCTTCCGTGACCAGGCCTTTCGCCTCTGCCGCTCTCCGCCTACCGGGCAGCCCCCGCCCCGTCAGCTCTTTTCGCCTGCCATGGCGAGCCACCGCCTGCTGGGTCGCTGCCCTAGCCCTGGTGCTGCCAGCCATGCCGATTCTCACCGGCGGTGCAGCCCGGGCCCAGGCCCAGGAGGACATCAAGAGCCTCGCCGCCACTGGCACCGCCTTCGACATCAATGCCGTGAAGACTCTGGTGGCCCGCGGTGATGCTGCCGTGGCCGCCGGCAACCTGGCGGAGGCCCGCCGCCACTACGACCAGGCCCGCGATGCCAGCCGCCGGCTGCTGGGCTTCTACCGCGATCTCAGCGGCGCCTTCCGCGGTCTGGATGCCCGCATCCCCCGCGAGATGGATGAAAAGAGCCGTCAGGCCCTCGAACTCCTGGTGCAGACCAACATGCGCCTGGCTGCCCTGTTCCGTCGCCAGAGCCAGCCGGAGGTGGCGGTGCCGCTGCTGGTGGAGGTGGTGAAGGTGATGTCCCCCTCCAGTGAGCAGGGTCGCAAGGCCTACCAGCAGCTGCTGGAGATCGGCTTCGTGAGCACTCCCTACAACGCCGTGGCCCCCGGCGGCTGAGTTCCGTGGCCTTCAAGTCACCCTCACCCGGTGACGCCTAGATTTTCAAGGCCTTCCAGGAATCCCCTTCCATGGTCCAGCCGGAGCAGGTCCGCGACGCCATTCGCCGCGCCCTTCCCGACGCCGAAGTGGAGGTGGAAGACCTCACCGGTGGTGGTGATCACCTCCAGGTTCGGGTGGTTTCCGCCGCATTCGATGGCTTGGGCCGGGTGAAACAGCATCAGCTCGTGTATGGGGCCCTCCGCCGTGAACTGGCCAGCGAGGCGATCCACGCCTTGGCCGTACAGACCTCCACGCCGCTCTGATCCTGCATTACGCACCTTTTCGTTCCGATTCGCTCCTTTCCTCCATGGACAGCACCACCCAGCAACGCATCGACGCTCTGATCGCCAGCAGCCCCATCTACGTGTTCATGAAAGGGAACAAGCTGATGCCTCAGTGCGGCTTCAGCAACAACGTGTGTCAAATCCTCACGGCCTTGGCTGTGCCCTTCGAGACCTTTGATGTGCTAGCGGATCCTGAAATCCGCCAGGGAATCAAGGAATACTCCGACTGGCCCACGATTCCCCAGGTGTACGTGAAAGGGGAATTCCTGGGTGGATCCGACATCCTGATCGAAATGTATAACTCCGGTGAGTTGCGCGAGAAACTCGCAGTAGCTCTGGCCTCTTAAGGCGGAAGCCCGAAGACCAGACTTCAAAGGCGGCCCGTTTCGCGCTCGAACAGGGTACGGGGGTCTCCGTCCGGTCCGATAAAGCTGGAAGGATCCATGATCCAGCGGTCGACCAGTTCGTCTAGGCGGCGCTGGGAAAGCGGATCAAGCACGGCAGTGCGCCGCAGGGCATGGAGGTAGCCATCGGCATAGAGCCGGAGTTCCGAGGGGCTGTGGAAGCGGTTGGACAGCTCCTGGCAGGCGTCGCAGAGCGACTGGAAGTGGCGGATGGCGTCGGGGTGTTGCAGCACGGTTCCTTGGGACTTGGGCCCATGCCGGCATTCTGGCGCCTGGCGCCAGCCCTTGAGCAAAAAAAGGGGCGGGAAGCCGTCCGGGGGACGGTTTGAAAGGCATCGCCTGATACGCGACCCTTCCGTCTTATTCCGTTATGGTGTAAAGACGTTTGTGTCCACCAGGGCTAATACGCCACCTGCATGGTGCAGTCCACGTCGACAGACAACGGCAGCCAGGCCCGCAGGGTTCTCGTGGTTGATCCCCATGCGACCCTGAGAACGGTGTTGGCCCAGCGGCTCCGGCAGGACGGTCACTTGGCTGCGGCGGTGGCCACGGCTCGGGAGGCCATCGAAATCTGTCAGGAGCAATCTCCGGATCTTTTGGTGAGCGCTGAGCTGTTGGAGGAAACCTCAGCTCTACGACTAGCGGGTCAACTTCATTGTCCAGTCATGGTACTAACGGCACGTTCTGGATCTGAGCCGGTGGTCTCCTTGCTGGATGCCGGCGCCGATGATGTGCTCCGCAAGCCCTTCGGCCTGGAGGAGTTGGCGGCCCGTTGCCGCACCCTCCTGCGCCGCAGCGGCCATGGGCTGCAGGAGCGGGTCTGTGTCGGACCCCTTGAGGTCCATCTGCTGCTCCGCCAGGTGACCTTGCGGGATCAGCCTGTGGAACTCAGCCCTCGGGAGTTCGCCCTGCTCTGCGCCCTGCTGATGCCTCCTGGCGTTGTGCGCAGTCGCCAGGAACTCTTGCGGATGGCCTGGCCCCCCTTCAGTGGCGGCCCCCGGTCGGTGGACACCCAGGTGCTCACCTTGCGCCGCAAGCTGGAGCAGGCTGGCCTCGGAGAAGGCGGTGGCATTGAAACCATGCGACAGCAGGGCTACCGCTTCAGCCTTGACACCCTTCCCCAACAGGACGACAACGGGCTTTTGGCTGACGGAGCCGCAACATCCCGGATCGCCGCCCTGAGCTAAACCCGCCAGGGACTGCTGGTCCAATGACCCTTTGAAGCTCTCCAGTTCACCATCCTGAGCCAGGATTCCAAGCCCTGCCACCTGAACAGAAATTCCATAGCTGCCGTTCTTGCTCCCCTGCTGGGATTCGCGCTTGCCCAGTCCCTGCCCCCACGCAGGTGGAGGTGGGGAATGCGTATGATCCTGGCCCCGGCGGCAGCTGGGGAGATGGCGGCTACCCTCCTCCCATTGGCAACCGCAACTGGGTGGCAACAGTTGGGGTGGCGGCGGCGGCGGTAATGGCAACTGGACCCCGCGCTACTGAAACCTGAGCCTGAGCGATCTTCAGGTCTGTTGTGTTGAGCTCGCCTTCAGTTAGCGGCTATGGCCAAGGCCAGGCTGATGCCCTCACCGGCCAGCATCAGGCTGCAGAGAAGGGCCAGCAGCTTGTAGGTCCAGGGTGGACTGATCCGGGCCACCATTGAAGTGTCGAGGCCGGATCGCACGGCGAAGTCTTCAAGGAAGGCCTCGAAGCGTTCCACCCGCTGAGGCAGCAGGAACGCTCCACCCGCCTGATCTCGCACGTAATACACCTTGCCGCCCTGGCTGGTGCCTACCGGGGTGAGCGACTGAATCGCGCTCCAGGGAAGCTGCCAGCCGCGGCGCAGCAGCCAGGCGCACCAGGGGGGATGGCCCACCCCGATCCCGCTGCCATCCAGTACCACCCGCTCACTGGTGATCGCCACCACGAATACCAGCCCCAGGGGCACCGCCGCCAGCAGCAGGGGCCGCAGCGTCTCGGGGGCCATCAGCGGCAGGGGCAACACCAAAGCCAGATAAAGGGCCAGCAGGGTGAAGCGGATCAGTGGGGCCATGGCGTGGATGCCCTTCTCCGGTGAAGGGACTGCGCTGTCCCGGGACAAGCTGGGGGCAGGAGACTCAGACACAGCCGTTTAGCGGTCTTCGGGGGAGCCGGGCAAGGGCTCGATCACGCTGGAGGGGCGGTAACGACCGCCAAACACCTCCTCCTCGCGGCCCTTCCAAAACTCCCCGAGCCGCATGAGGTCAGCGTGGGCCTCCTGGACCTGCTCCAGGTACTCCTGGGGATCCATGGTGTCCTTGGCTTCGCGGATCTTGGCCAGCCGCAACAGGTGCCAGGTCCAGGGCTTAACCAACTCGCCGCGCGCCTCGAAGAAGCGGGCCAGGTCCTCGGAGGGGGGCAGGGGAGGGGTGGCCATCGCCGAGCTGAACAACCTTAAGAAAACCACCCTATGAACTTGATGCGGGGGGTTGTGGGAGGGGGTGGGACGGTTTCCTTCCTTCACTTTTACCCCAGCGGCCATTCCACCCCCGGCAACTCGCCCCAGGCTGATCGGAGCGACAGCCATCCCTCGGCAGGCCTGTTTCATTCGGCCCCCTTCGCGTCGCTGTCACCCGGGCCAGCCCATTCAAGGTCGGTGCTTAGCTGATTCGCTCCCAGCCGTAGAGCTCAGGCCGCAGGTCCTCGTGGTAGCGCGTGCCGGCCGGATGGGTGGGGCCGTAGTCGGAGGGGATGCAGTCGGCCAGGAGCAGGGTGGATTCGGGGCGGGCGGCCACCAGCACATCGCCGTGGGGCCCGCAGATGATGCTGTTGCCCAGGTAGGCCGCCTTCACGGTGCCGTTCACCGTTTCCTCGCCGCAGCGGTTGGCATAGGCCACGAAGCAGTTGTTCTCGAAGGCGTGGGCGGGGATCAGGGTGCGGGAGACATCGGGGTAGGGCCGGTCGGTGGGCTGGCCATTGCTGAGCAGGGCCCAGGTGTCGGCAGCGGTGGGGATGAGCACGATCTTGGCGCCGCTCAGGGCGAGGTTCCGGGTGAGTTCAGGGAACTCCGCCTCATAGCAGTTGAGCAGGCCCACGCCGATCCCATTCACCGCCTGCAACGTGAACGCCTCGCCTTCCTCCGGATGGAGATAGCCCGGGCTCCAGCAGAGCTTCTCATCGGGACCCCAGAGGTGGGTCTTGCGGTAGTTGCGCAGCAGGGAGCCATCGGCGCCGAACAGGGCGATGGCGTCGTAGAAGCGCTCTTGGCCGGCCACCAAGGCCCGTTCGGGGTAGGGGCAGGCCACCGCCAGGCCATGGCGGCGGGCTGCGGCAGCGACCCGCTGCAGGCTGGGGCCATCCACAGGCTCGGCCAGGCGGCGGGCCAGCTCCGGGGTCACGATGTAGCCGCTGAGGTAGAGCTCCGGGAAGGCCAGCAGCTGCACCCCCTGGGCGGCGGCGAGGCCGCAAACGGTTTCCAGGCGTTCGAGGTTCTCGGCCACGGCCTCGTTCGTGGCCGCAGCGCCGGTGCCCTGCCAGATCCCCAGCCGCAGGCCCTCGCCAGGCACTGGTGGCGTGGGTCTCAGGAAGCTGTGAAGGCGGTAGGCGAGGTCCATCGGGATCGGGGGCCGGCGATGGGGCCGTGGCGGTGTGCCTGATCCTCCGACAGCTCCTGGCCGGGTTGCCGGTTCCGTCCTGGTTCCCTTTAGGGCGTTTCCCTAGGCCGGACATGGAATCCCCAGGGTCCGCACAGGGCAGCGCAAGCCGCCACTTCCCAGACGCCGCCTCACCCCGGACAGGGCGGACACACCACCATCAGAAATTTGATGAAATTCCCCCTCTTGTAGATCAGACAATCAAGAGAGGGGGCAGAGCCCCCTGTCCGGCATGTCCGGACTGTCCGGCTCAGGCGCAGGGCGGAGTGAGGATGGGGGGGGCAGCCCTGAGCACTCATTTCGGTAGATGGGGCGAGACCACCACACATAGCTCCCAGTGACCGCAGCCACCCACCTCACAACAAACAGACGGACTATCTCTGGCGATTAGTGAAAAATTGTTTCGGCTGCCATAAGAACTCGCTTTCAGCGTAGAGTTGATTAATAACGCTTTTCTACGGTTATGAGACTGTTGAATTTTGCCTTGCTTGCACTTGTGGTTTTCCCGAGCAGCGCAATTGCAGGTCAGGTATATTTGGTGGGATTTGCCAAGTCTGGAGAAAGTAAAGCAATCAGCGCGATTACGTCTTTTACTCTACCGATGGAAAGCATAGACCAGTGCCGAGCTTAAGGAGATAAACTCATGGCAAATAATGCCAATGGGGGGAAAATTCAAGGGACCATTGACTACTTTAGGATTGGATATGACTGCATAGAAGGGAGATGACAAGGATGCCTGGCTGATGTTTCCCACCAGGTTGTTCATGCCTGCCGCTGAGCGAGCCACTGTTTGGCCCGGGCGCGTCGCACGGCCCGTCGTTGCTGCGCAGCCAGGAACGTGGTGCGACGGATTTGAGGCATCAAGAGCACACCAAAATTGTCAACGCAATCTAGCGTCGAGTAAGAAGAAAATGCGCCGTGGATCCGAGCATCTGGTGATCCGGGCATTCGCGCCCTCGGGCCCGCAGGCTGCGCCTTGAATGACCTTGGAATGACGAGACGACTGCGGTCTAGCCCAGCCCCGTTGACCTCGCCGGGACCGGCCGGCCATCGCTTCCGTTTCCCCTACGTCGGCCCCCTGTTCCTGATCCCATCATGACCGCGAGCTCCCCGCCGCCGAAACGCCGCGCCAGCACCATCGGGATCAGCGCCGGCCTCAACGCCCGCCTGGCCGCCAACCTGCCCGCCGAAATCCCCCGCGATTCACTACCCGCCCGCGGCCTCGATGCCCAGAACGCCTACGAGCTCATCCACGATCACTTGATGCTCGATGGCAACGCCCGCCTGAATCTGGCCACCTTCGTGGGCACCTGGATCGAGCCGGAGGCCAGGCGGCTGATGGTGGAATGCGCCGATAAGAACATCATCGATAAGGACGAATACCCCCAGACCGCCGATCTGGAGCAGCGTTGCCTGCGAATCCTGGCCAATCTCTGGAATGCCCCCGATCCCACCCAAGCCATCGGCATCTCCACCACCGGCTCCAGCGAGGGCTGCATGTTGGGCGGCCTGGTGATGAAGTGGCACTGGCGCCAGCGACGCCGCACGGCGGGCCTGGAGAACGGCACCCCCAACCTGGTGATGGGCAGCAACACCCAGATCTGCTGGGACAAGTTCTGCGCTTACTTCGAGGTGGAGCCGCGCTTGGTGCCGATCACGGCGGATCGGCTCCAGCTGGGCGCCGAGGAGGCGGTGGCCCGTTGCGATGAGCACACGATTGGCGTGGTGGGGATCCTGGGCAGCACCTTCGATGGCAGCTACGAACCGATCGAAGAACTGAGCAGGCAGCTCGATGCCTTGCAGGAACGCACCGGGCTCGACATCCCGATCCATGTCGACGCGGCCTCGGGCGGTTTCGTGGCGCCGTTCAATTCTCCGGATCTGGTCTGGGATTTCCGCCTGAGCCGGGTGGTGTCGATCAACAGCAGCGGCCACAAGTACGGCGGCGTGCTGCCCGGGGTGGGCTGGGTGCTGTGGCGCCACGACGACCTGCTGCCCGCGGAGCTGCGCTTCAACGTCAACTACCTCGGCGGCCAGATGCCCACAATCGGCATGAACTTCTCCCGCCCCGGTGCCCAGGTGGTGGCGCAGTACTTCAACTTCCTGCACCTTGGCCGCGAGGGTTTCGCCCACCGCATGGCCACCCTGGAGGCGATCGCCTCCCACCTGGCCGATGGCCTCCGCGCTCTGCCGCCGCTGCGGCTGGTGAGCCATCCGCTCGGCCAGTTGCCGGTGTTTGCCGTAGAGCTGGATCCGTCCGTGCGGAACTGGAGCGTGTTTCACCTCTCCGACAAGTTGCGCGAGCGGGGTTGGCAGGTGCCGGCTTACACCCTTCCGGCCGACTGCCAGGAGAGGGCCGTGCTGCGCTTCGTGGTGCGGGCCGGCTTCAGCCGCGACATGGCTGACGCCCTGCTCGATGACATCGAGCGGGCGGTGGGCTGGTTCGAGAGCCTGACCCTGCCGATGCCGGAGCCGATCACCAGCAGCAGCTTCCGCCACTAGCGCGGGTCCTGGGCCCATCGCTGGCTGGAGGGTCAGATCGCCAGCCGTGTTGTGGCCGGCCAGTGAGCAGGAACGGAGTCGATGGCGGCGTCTCCAGGGCAGCGGCGGCACCCCAAGCAGGCATCAGATTGGCAACGTCGGTCTTGGATCGGAGAGCCCCATGCCCGGGCTCCCGCCTCTGGCTTCGATCCGGCAGGCCCTCGCCTCGCGGCTGCTGGGCCCACCACCTCTGCTCTGGCGCCTAGGGGCTGGCGGCCGCTGCTTCTTTGGCGTGGTGTGGAGGCGGGCCAGTGGCCCCACACCCTCCGCAGCTGGCTGGCCCTGCTGCCCCTGGTGCTGCAACAGCTGCATTGGTGGAGTGTGCGCGTCCTGCGGCAGGCGCTGTGGCGCCGCCGCCTGCGGAAGAGGCGGCCCAATGCCACGCCACTTCCTCCTCCCCTGCCCAGGCGCCTTGCCCTGGCCGCCTGCTGGCTGAACAACTTCCAGTCCCATGAAGTGCGCCAGTGGCAGACCGTGGGCGTGGGCCGCTGGGCGGAGCTGAGCACCAAGCTGCCCGACAGCCACTGCGGTGCCTTCCACAGCCAGCGGCGGTAGGGCTGGCCCCAACGCTGCCGCCCGGCCCTGCGGCTCCTGGCCGACAAAGCCGCCCTCCTGGAGCACACCCCGCCGATCTGGCGCAGCCCTTGGTTGGCTCTTCCCCTGCCCCCCGGCGCTTCCTCTGCCCCCCCCGGCCTGGTGGAAGGCGGCGCTGCGTGGCCCCGGCCTGGTGCTCAAACCGCTCTCCGGCAACGCTTGCCGGTGTGTGGTCCGCTTCCACTGTCGCCAGGGCCAGCTCCATGGAGAAAGCCTGTTCAGACGCCTGCCCCAAGGCCCAGCCCCTGGCCTCCTTCTTGATGGCCCCGAAGCAAGCATTTCCCCAGCGCGGCTGCATGCCCACTGGCAGGGATTAGTGGGCCGGACCGAGCCGGCGATCGCTATGCCCTACCACTACCAGGCCGCCAGCCTGCCGCCCACGGATCCTGGCCGTGGTGGTGCGGGTGATCACCCACCGGGCCACCCCCACCGCCGCGCCGACGGTGATCCACGCCTGGCTGGAGGTGCCCCTGCCCGTGGATAGATCCAACCCCGACCACCAGGCTCCGGTGGCCTTCATCGATCTCCATGGGCGCCTGCTGCACCAGGCCGGGGGGGTTCGGCATAGAGGCGCCGCAGGAAACCGGCATCAGCGGCCATCTGGGCCTCAAGAATCAGCGCAGGCAGATCGGGCCGCTCTGGCGGCGGCAGAAACAGGCCATCGAGCCGGTATTCGCGCTCTTTGAGCACCGGCGCAAAGAAAGTGTAGCCAGTGGCATCAGGGGGCAGATCGGGCAGCAGCGGCAGGATCCGATCCGGTTGGTGCTGGAAGAGCCAATAAAAAAGCTTGTCGCTGGCGACCACGACGGCGTCCTATGGGCGGGTGCTTCAGGTGTTGGCCGCCAGCCAGGCGTTGAGATTGGCCATGCCCTCGAAATCCAGCAGCGCCTCGGCAAGGGCCTCCAGCCGCTCCAGCGGCAGGCTGCGAATCATGCTTTCCTGCTCCCCACTCAGGGGCCCGCAGCGGCGGCTCAGCTGGCGCAGGGTGACCTTGGCTTCTCCTTGGACTTGACCCAGGGCGACGCCTCGGGCCTCACCAAGGGCGACGCCTCGGGCCTCACCCTGCGCCTCCCCCCGCCCAAAGATCTCGCGGTAGGCCACGCTCTGGGTGAAGTCGTCGAGGGTGATGCCGCCCATGGCGCAGAGCTCCTGGATTGATCGGCCGTTAAAGCGTGCCACCAAGATAGCGGCGATCACGTCATCGATCTCGGCGGCGCTGCTGCTGCCGGCGACCCGGGCCCGGAGGGCGGAGGTGGTGGCGGGCAGCTCCTGCTCGCTCTGGAGCAGCAGGGCCAACGCCTGCACCAAGGCCGGGGCGGTGGGGTTGGCGGCGGCGCTCAGCAGCTCGATCCACTGCACCCGCTGCTCCACAAACTCCGCCACCGGGGCTGGATCGCCGAAGTGCAGCTGGCAAGAGGGGCAGAGCACCACCACCCGCCACCGCTCGATACCCGGCTCCTGCTGCACCAGCCGGGCGGTTTCGGCGTAGAGCCGCCGCAGGAAGCCAGCGTCGGCGGCCATCTGGGCCTCCAGGATCAGCGCCGGCAGATCGGAGCGCTCTGGCGGCGGCAAAAACAGGCCATCGAGCCGGTATTCGCGCTCTTTGAGCACCGGCGCCGAGAAGGTGTAGCCACTGGCATCTGGGGGCAGATCGGGCAGCAGCGGCAGGATGCGATCGGGTTGGTGCTGCTACGAATCATGCTTTCCTGCTCAGCGCTCAGGGGCCCGCAGCGGCGGCTCAGCAGGCGCAGGGTCACCTTGGCCTCCCCCCGCCCAAAGATCTCGCGGTAGGCCACGCTCTGGGTGAAGTCGTCGATGGTGATGCCGCCCATGGCGCAGAGCTCCTGGATTGATCGGCCGTTAAAGCGTGCCACCAAGATAGCGGAGATCACGTCATCGATCTCGGCGGCCTGGCTGCTGCCGGCCACCCGGGCGCGGAGGGCGGTGGTGGTGGCGGGCAGCTCCTGCTCGCTCTGGAGCAGCAGGGCCAACGCCTGCCCCAGTGCCGGGGCGGTGGGGTTGGTGGCGGCGCTCAGTAGCTCAATCCACTGCAGCCGCTGCTCCACAAACTCCGCCACCGGGGCTGGATCGCCGAAGTTGAGCTGGCGGGAGGGGCAGAGCACCACCACCCGCCAGTGGTGGATCGTGGGCTCCTGCTGCAGCAGCCGGGCGGTTTCGGCGTAGAGACGCCGCAGGAAACCGCCATCGGCGGCCATCTGGGCCTCAAGAATCCGCGCTGGCAACTCCGGCCGCTCTGGCGGCGGCAGAAACAGCCCATCGAGCCGGTATTCCCGCTCTTTCAACACAGGGGCCGAAAACCTGTACCCGCTGGTATCCGCGGGCAGATCAGGAAGCAGCGGCAGGATCCGATCGGGTTGGTGCTGGAAGAGCCAATAAAAAAGCTTGTCGCTGGCGACCACGACGGATTCCGGTTGGCGGCGGCGGATTCAGGCAGGTTGGCACGAAAGTGCTGCAGGCCTGGTCTCCGGCTGTGTTGCGGGCGGGTGCTGCGAGGCAGGGGTTCGGCGGAGTTGAGGGCGGGAGTTGCGAGCTGGCCCTCAGGCGGGAGCTGCGGAGCGATGGATGGCCAGGGATAAGGGCGATTTACTGCACGGCTCAGGGCCCTATTTCGGCAGAATTGCGGTGCTGCCAACCTAGCGCCCAATTCCTTCCAATCCCTTTCGATTGCACGGCGCGATTCCATGCCCCGCCCTTCACGCTCCTTACCAGCAGGGCATTCGTTTCACATCACGCTGCGTTGCAATAGTCGGAAGTTTTTGATTGCCAAACGCATCAGGCGTGATGTGCTGCTGGTGGTTTTAGAGAAAGCAAAGCAGAACTACTCATTTCGCCTGTATGGAGTGTGCCTGATGGCTAATCACATCCATCTACTGATCAAGCCAGATGATGCCAGCCAACTGCCCAAACTGATGCACTGGGTGGGGTGGTACGCCTCCATGCTGCTCAACCGCTTTACAGGGCGGTGCGGGCACTTCTGGGAGGCGCGCTATTACTCCACCCCTATCGCCCCAGAAGACCACCAAAGGGCACTCAATACCCTGCGTTACATTCACGCCAATCCAAAGGCAGCAGGAGTGCGTAAAGGGTTTTATGACCCCTACAGCAACTACGGGCACTACAGCAGATTAGAAGCAGACGGATTGAGTGACTGGCACCATGCCTTTCTGCAACTGGAACCCACACTCACTGGATGCTCCAAGCGGTACATAAACTTCTGCAAGACATACCGCTGCAAATCAAAACCAATCAAAACCAGACAATGGGGCAGCAAGTTGATTGCGGTGCTCCAAAGCACTGCCACCAGAGAACAAGGCAACAGCAAACGCCATAGGCACTGCATTGGTCAGCAATCACTGCCGATCAACCTGCCTACGCTGCAGCAACTCCCCGAGCACTGGCAGCACATTGCCCAGCAATTACACCATTGCAATGCACCACGCTGGAATGACAACGAATGCCTGAATAGCAGTTAGGGCGTAAAATGCTGTATTGAAGGAGAAATAAACATAAGAAATAGACGCCAAAGTGATAATCTTGTGGTGCTTATGAGTGCCAATACTTTACTGAGGAAACTCATTTGATTAAATGCAGAATTAACAGCGATGCCGCCCAGAAGAAGTGGCAACACTCTCAAATCAGCACAGACGGTGCCAGGTAATCAATGCTCCAGATCATCAAAAAGGGCTTTACAGACCCGTTGGCGTTATTGAGTTTTGTTGGAGTGGGCGGGGTTTATGGCCTGTTGGGGTTTGTGGCACAATGATGGATTAGGAAGGGCCAATGAATTGTGGGTCGTTCACACAAGTGGGGGAACCATCTGGGGGCACAGGACATTCTCTTGGTGAGTAGTTGTCCTTGCCAGCCGAATCCCCCGCCTCCATCATCGAAATCTGACGTCTCCCTCAGAGCCCACCATCAGGCCAGCTCTCGGGGCCGGTAGCTGTTCAGCCAACAGGCCCGCAGCCTCAGCGGCCAGGGGACTGCCGGCAGGCCTCGCGGCCGTCTCCAGCGCCGACGCCACGGCCGGATCCACCACCAATGCAGCTGCTGAGCCAGCTCCAGCGGCAGGCGCGCGAGCGGAGCCGGGCTGAAACGCCGCCAGATCCCCTGCTCGCCACACCAGAACCAGGGAGGTGGGGTTTGAACAGCGAAGACAAAACGCTGCAGGCCATTCGTGAGCATTGATGAGGTCAAAGACTTCTGAGGCTGCCCTCTGGGGGGGGGCCTACTGTCGTGAACAGTGCTCCGGGCGCTGCAGAATTTATTTTACGGGCCGAAATGAATGGGTGCTCGTCATCGATCGGACTGCGGTAGCCGAGCTGCGGTAGCCTAGCGCTGCGTGACGACACCTGCCACTTGCCGCCAGCGCCGGCAGCTCCGACCACAACTGAAAACTACCGGACCTGAACACAAACACGGCAGGCGTTGGAGTACAATTGGGACGTCAAAATGAGCCCCTTGCCGATCGCCCCGCCACCCCCTGCGGCGTCGATGGCCAGAGCCAGCATGACCCCGACTGCCAAGGCCGCTTCGGCCAGTGCTCTGGCTGATGGCGATCCGGCCCTCTTCCTGCGGGCCGTAAGCCGCCATCGGTTGGCCGTGCTGCTTCCCCCCCACGCAGGGTCCCTGCCCAGCTTTGAGGCCCTCTGGCTGGAGCGGGAGATGGTGAGCCTCAATGGCCATGCCGTGCTAACCCTGGGCCGCCGCCTGCCTTTCAGCATGGCTGTCTGCATGCGGCCGTTGATGAGTGGATGAACCTCCATCACCTGGTCGACCTGGCTCGCCTGGCGGCGGACCTGCCTGCTGAGCAGCGGCAGCAGCTGCGGCGTTTGAAAACCGTGCGCCTGAGCTGCGCTGCCGCCTACGACGCCACGGGCTGCCCTGAGCTGCTGGACTTCACCGATCCTCATCGAGCCGATTGCCGCCGCGCCATCGCCCGCGCCCAGTGGACCCAGGGGCGGCCCCAGAGGACCACCGCCGATGGGGCCTGGCATCCGGGTCATTGGCTGCGCATCGTGATCCATGGTGCCTGCCTCAGCTCCTACCCGATCGACTGGTTGCGGGTGGTGGCCCGCTTCAGCCTGGTGCCCGCCGGCTTCAATGATCCGATCAGCGGTCGTGATCGGGGCCTGGCGGGCATGCTGAGGGCCCGCTGGTGCCGGCTGCGGGTGCGGCTGAGGGAGCATTCATTGCGTGGCTGAGCGCAACGAACAGCCGCTAGCACGCCATCGCCGCGGGATCGCCGGGGCTGTGGCCGCTCTGCTGGCGCTGATCTCCACCATCCACTACCTGCAACCCCCCAGTGCCTGGATGCGGCGCGGTGTAGTGCATGTGGCGCCGGATGGATTCGATGGCTTTTTGGGTCAGTCCCGTCGCTTTGCGGTGCGCACGATCCAGCGCGCCGCCTGGATCGCTGAACCCGGCGAAACCATCCTGATCTGGCCGGGGATCTACCGGGAGAGTGTGCGGCTGAAGCGGGGCGGCCTTCCAGGGCGGCCCCTGGTGCTTCGCAGCGCCGTACCTGGGCAGGTGGTGATCAGCGGCGGAGCCGTTCCTGGTGTCATGAGGTCCTGGCAATGGCGGCCGGTTGGTCCTCGGCTCTGGAGCACCGCGGTGGACTGGCGGGTGCCTGGACTGCGTTGGAACGGTATCGCGGCCTATCGCGCAGGTTCCCTGGAGCAGCTGCGCCAGATCTGCGCCAGGCCCGGCGCCTGGCCGGCCTTCAGCTCGGCCGAGCGCAGGCTGTGGCTATGCCTGCCCGGGGGCGAATCGCCCAGGCTCGAGCAGCTGGAGGTGCGCCGGCCGATGCCCGTTCGCACCCGTTCCGGGGGCCATCAGGTGGCGAGCCTGTGGATCGAAGCGCCCTACGTGGAGGTGAGGGATCTGCGCTTTGATTTCGTGGTGATGGCGGCGATTCAGCTCTGGAATGCCGATCACGTGCTGATCGAGAACAATCACTTTGACAGTGCTGATGTGGCCATCAACGACAATGCCTCACTGAAGCCGCCGCAGGCGATCCGGATCCGCCACAACCTGAGCAGTTGCTATCCGCTGTTCGAATGGAACCGTTACGGCTGGCTGAGCTGGCAGGAGCTCTATGGTTATTCCAACTGCACGCTGGTCTGGCTGCGGGGACAAGACATCGAGCTGGATCACAACATCATTCTTCAAGCCGGCGACGGCATCAAGCTCAGTCCGGAAGGCGGCAGCAACAGGGCGCAGCACAATCTGATCGTTGAGACCACCGATGATGCTTTTGAGTTTGATGGTGCAGCGCGTCATTTCAGGGTTGACAACAATCTGATCATCAATCCCTTTGTCGCTTTCGCCATCAGCCCGGTTTCCACCGGGCCGTTGACGATCAGCGACAACATTGTGCTGATTCCTCCCCGACCTGGAAAGGTTGGCTACGGCGTCCTCTTGAAACTGATGGGTGGCCCTAGCCGCCATGTCACGTTGCAACGCAATTCTTATCTGGGTTACAGCCTCGGCAACGGCGCACCCGACTCACCGCTCACCGATCTGCGCATCGAAGCCAATGGCTTTGCCCTGCTCAACCCACGTGATCACGGCCTGGCCCAGGCCGATCAGATCCAGTGGCGGGCGAATCGCTACGAGATCATCTCCTTTCCCCGCTGGCGCCAGGGGCTATGGGATGGCTCGATCCTCAACGCTGTCGGCGGGCGGCCTAGGTCATTGGGCCCCGTAGGTCCGGCCTGGATGGATCTGCAGCGCGACCCGGCCGCCGCCCCGCTGCGCCGGTATTGGGGCAGCCCCTGGCTCATCTGGCCACGAGAGGGGGGGATCCGACCGTGACGGCGCCGGCTTGGGGGAACGGAGCACCCAGGCGATGGACTGCGGCTTTCGCAGCCGGAGCTGCCGCTCTCCTGGCGGCGCAACTGGTGGCGCTCCTCTTGAACCTGCTGCTCGCGCGGATCAGTGTCGATCAGCCGCTGGAGAGCCGTGAGCTGATCGACTGGGGCTGGCGCTGGGGCGGCGTGCTCGCGGTGGCCCTGGCCACCGGGGCTGGCTTGGGGGGAAGGCCGCCGGCCGGTCCCCGATCCTCCGCCCGGGTGGCGGCAACCATCGCCGCGCTGACTGTTTTGATCTGCCTGGTGGCCATGGGCTTGGCGGTGGCTGCCGTTCGCCTGGGTGTGTGGGGCCAGGGCTGGGGGCTGCCCAGCCGTTCCACCTACGCCGCCCAGATCGCCGCCCTGCTCGCGGCGCAATGGAGCGGTTTGCCCGGAGCTGCCCTCGGTGCCTGGCTGCTCTGGCGTGGGCGCCTGAGGGCCACCATGCCCCCCCTGCGGGCCCTCCCCCGCTGCCGGCCCAACCTCGATCGGCTCACGCGGCTGCTGACGCTGGTGATCGCCGTGGCGGTGATGCTCAATGGCCTGCCCTTCTGGGCCCGCCGGATTGGCCTGCTAGAGCGGCAGGCCTACCGCCAGGATCTCGCCCGCTTTTGCACAAGCCCGGTGCAGCCCTGGTGGCTGCCGGCCAGCTGCCGCCCCCATCGCATCGACACGACCAGCCCAGAGCGGCGGGTGTGGCGACTTGATCCCGCGCGTCTCTACCAAATCTCACCGCTGGAGGTGGGGCTCAAGGGGCTTCGCTACGGCGTGATCGTGCTGCTGATGATCGCTTCAGCCTTTCTGCTGATCGCCCGCTGGTCTCCGCCACCCCAGACGCTCCTGCCCCTGCTGCCCTTGATCGTTTCCACCCTGCTTTCGGCGGCGATCAGCCTGCCGCTTGATGGGGCCGCTTTCACCCTGCTGAGCGGGATCGGCAGCCTCTGGATTCCCCTGGCGGCGCTGGCGACCTGGCTCACCACCCCCCGGAGGCTCCAGATCCTGGCGGATGGGGCGGCGAGCTTGGTGGTGCTGCAGCTGCCCTTTCTACTGCTGGAGGCGATGCGGGGGCTGCCGCTGCCGTTCGGCGGAACGGCGGGCCCCTGGCTACCTACCCGGCTTTCGGGGATCATGAATCAACCCAACACCCTCGGCGGACTGCTGGCGGTGAGCGTGGCGTTCTGCCTGTGCCTCAGCCAGCGCCGCTGGCAACGCTGGCCTCTGCTGGCCCTGTCTCTCCTGATCGCCATCCTGGCCCGCTCCGGAGGTGGAGTTGCTGGGCTGTCGCTGCTGGCAGCTGGCCAGATTCTCAAGAACCGCCGCCCCAGGCCTGGCCAGCTGCTGGCCCTTCTTCTGGCATTCGTGCTGTTCACCGCCGCCCTTCCCAGGCTGTTGGGGCGACCACAGCTGCTCGACTCCCCCGCCGGGCGGCTGCGCACCGTGCGGATCTGGCTGCATGCTCCCCATACCCCGCAGGAATGGCTGCTGGGCTATGGACTGGCCAGACAAAGCAGTCAGAGTGCAACCATCAGCCCGTCGATGAGCCAAGCCCCGCCGAAACGGGGGCCTGATCCCGATGGCATGCCGCTGTTGCTGCTGGCCCAGGGGGGCCTGCTGGCCCTGGTTGCCTTCTATGGCTTGCTGGCCTGGTGCTTTGTTCAGGATCCACCGCTTCGCCTGTTCTGGTTTGTGCTGGTCATCACCAGCCTCAGCTTGAGGGTCACCGAGGTGTTCCCCTTCGGGATCTGGATGGCGGTAGCTGCTTCGCGCTCCCTGGGGCTGAACAGCCGCCCCGGCCCTCGCTGGATCAGCTGGCCGCGCCGCTTCGCCCTGGGGAAGATTGGAGTCTGTTTCAGGCCGGCGGCGCCCAGGGATTGAGCCCCAGATCAACGCCGATGCGATGGGCGCAGGCGAAGCCGCTGAAGGCCACGGCGTTATGGCCGCTGATGCCGGTGCGGTTGAAAGGCATGGAGGGCCTGCCGAAGCCGGGTCCGTTCATCGACACCATCTTCCGCCATTGAGAGTGATTCCTAGAACACGGCATCAACTGAAATGCCAGCAGCTCCGTTAGCCGTTGGCAACGCGAAGCACTACGCGATGGATGACGGCGAAAAGATCTAGAACTTCGGACGGGCTCAAGCCGGCGTGAGCTAAAGCACTAAGCTGTTGAGAGATCGGAATGTAATGGGGCATGAAAGCAGAGCCGCCTGCTGAGAAGTAATCGAAGTAGCCGAGCAGATGATGGCGATGAAAGCGTTCGCAGACGCCGGTTTGACAAGTTGCAGCTTGGCATTCCTCCACAATAGCTTCGTGGATTTGTCTGGTAATAGCAATTCGAGAATGACTAGCGCTGCCAAGAAACATGAGCAACAGTAAAGATGCTACTGGCATCGATTCGTCCAGATACAACCCCGAAGATGCCGGACCTTCTTGAAAAAATTCTACAAGTTTTTCGTAAGCAATTGCAGCCTGTTCACTCGTGAGAAAGTGGAATCGAATAGCCTCATCGCAACAGGGTTTTGGTTGCAAACTAAGCTTCTCGCCTTCAGGCAGGCGACGATTAATCTTGTCGACAAAAGGTTGCATATTTAGCTTGATCAGCTCGACAGACTGCTTGGGAAATTTAAAATTTATCGCCGGAAGGCCAGGAAGTCCATTGACCAAGGCGTCGGAAACTTTCCCACCAGCTTCAGCGCCATAAACAGAATTGATCAATAGCATTAACTGAAATTCAGCAGCATCTAAGGATCTGTTAACAATTTCGTTCTTGGCAATATGGCAAGCGGCCAAGTCATCTACATTCATGACCCCAAGAACTCGAGATCCAATATTACGACCAACAGCTGAGTAGTTCAAGACATTCACCTTAACCTCCAATTCCTCCAAGTCTTCCAGGATTGCCAAGGCTTGGGTTGCGTGAGACTCCCGAAAATCCTGTTGAACAAGAAAGTCCATAAAACTCATGGCAGCACCATGTCGCTTAACCCACTGCTGATATGTTGAGCAAAACATATCAAAAGGGTCTCTTATGGTTAGAATAATCTCGAAATCGCAATATTCCTTATAGTTCTCAAATCCCGAGAAAAATTGGTCCATATGCCAAAAGATGATCTCACTAGAAAAGATATATGCCTTGTAATCGGATTGCGCTTCCATTGCTTGAGCAACGCAATAATCAAGCCAACCATCAGTTATGCTTTGCGAAGATATATTGCCCGAACTGATAAACCCTTTCTTGGCATCCTCAAAGCCTGGGGCGAAAGGATAGAGGATATTGGCAGCTTCGAGATCGGCTGTGGCATTAGCCAAGACAGATTGTATGCTTGAAGTGCCAGTTTTTCCGTGGCCGATATGGAGATAAATCTTCTTTTTCGGAGAAGTCTTGTTGAGAATATTCATGGAATATACGGCGCTAAGCTTGATCTATTGAGGCGCGTTACCACATCAACAAGCCAGCCGTCAGAAGTCGCGCGAAGCATGCTAAGCCTCCCAGGCTTCACTGTAATTTGGTAGTCGGTCTGGCAGTCATGCAACTTATAGCGCTAATGGATGCCAATGTGTTCTGGATTGCATTACACTATGTTTTGAACCACGGAGCGAGTGCGTGGCAACATGTAGCACATCTCCGTCGACTTAGCTGCTCGCTGGGAAACGGCGCTGCCATGAGGGCATCTCCTCCGGCGAACAAGAAGGTCCGACCTCCACGAGCTGTGGTTGGTGATTCGCAGGATGGATCAAGGTCAGTCAGCAACGCTCCTCAAGGAAGAGCTCGGTGAAGGCGTCTATCGCCTCAGACGGGCAGCGCCCAGGGGTTGAGGCCTAGATCGGCACCGATGCGGTGAGCGCAGGCGAAGCCGCTGAAGGCCACGGCGTTCAGGCCCTGGCCGGGGAAGCAGGAATCGCCCACGCAGTAGAGGCCGCTGATGCCGGTGCGGTTGAAGGGCATCGGCAGCAGGCCGGGCAACCGCATCGCCGGGATCGGGCCGTAACTACCTCCTATGCGGCCTAGGAAGCGACGGTGGCTTCGGGGGGTGCCCACCTCCCGGTGGGTGATGGCGCCCGCCAGGCCGGGCAGGATCACCTCAAGCCGGGCGATCAAGCGGTTGGCATCGGCTTCTTTCTTGGCGGCATAGGTCGTGGGAGAAAGCCCTTGCCAGGCCTCCATGGAGGAGGGCGTGAAGGTGTGCACGATATGGTGGCCGGCCGGGGCCAGGGAGGGATCGAGCAGCGAGGGCATCGATACAAACACCGTGCCCTGCTCGGCCTCGAGATCCTCCCAGCGCTCCAGCAGCAGGTGGTGCACGTGGGTGCCCTCTGGGATCAAATCTGCCCTCACGCCGAGGTGCAGCGAGAGAAAGGAGGGCGAGGGCCTGTAGCGGCGCCGCCAAGTGCGTTCGGCGGCAGGAGTGTTGGCCCCATCGATCAGGTTTTGGCCGCTCACCGTATTGGACGGATTCTTTGCCCCGCCCCCAGGTCGGGGGCCTGCGCTATCGGGATCCCCGAAGGTGTCCCAGCGGGTGGCATTGCTCACTACGCGACGGGCTCGCAGCTCTTCGCCACCGGCAAGCCGAACCCCCACCGCCCAATCTTGCTCCAGCAGCACTTTCACCACCCGGGAGCGGTAGCGGATCGCGCCGCCATGGCGCTCCAGCCCCGCCACCAGTTTCTCGGCGATCACCCCCACGCCTCCCTTGGGGTAATTGATGCCGCCGGCATGGCGATCGGAAAACACCATGCCCGCGTTGATCATCGGCGTGCGATCGGCGGGCATCACGCTCCAGCAGAAACACTCCATGTCGATGAAGCGCAGCAGGTCGGGGTCCTGGATGTGGGCGCGGGCCACCGATCCCACGTTCACCGGCAGCCAGCGCGCCAGGCCCAGGCAGGCCAGGGGGGCCTTGAAAAACACCTTGGCCAGGTAAGCCGGATCCTCAAGCGAGAGCAACGGCATCGCATCGAGGCAGTTGAACACCTGGGCGCAGGTGTCGTAGAAGGCGCGGATGCCCTTGGCTTCGTGGGGGAAGCGGGCGGTGAGATCGGCGATGAAGCGCTCGTAGTCGCGGTCCACGGCCACGTTGAGGCCGCCGGGGAGGTGGTATTCGAGCTGGGCCGGATCGGGGATGGTGGTGCAGTGCTCGCCCACATCAGCCAGGGCGCGGGTGAGCAGGTTGGTGTGGCCCTTCTGGCCGAAGCCGAAGATCATCGAGGCGCCTACATCGAAGGTGTAGCCCGCGCGCCTGAAGCTGCCGCCCGAACCCCCTGGGATCAGGTAGCGCTCCAGGACCAGCACCTTCGCCCCCTTGGCGGCCAACTGGCTGGCGGTCACCAGACCGCCGATGCCGCTGCCGATCACGATCACAT
>JAPLIE010000176.1 GCA_026389265.1 Cyanobacteriota bacterium
CGAGGGCTACTACAACCGCGAGCGCCGTCATTCAACGATCGGCTACCTCAGCCCGATTGTCTACGAACAGCAGTTCATCTCTACCCCTACACTCACCCCTGCGTAGCCCTGAGATCTGTCCACGAAACCGGGGGAACCCCAATCGCTTGGAGCCACTCAAGGGGAACCGCCTTGGCCAGCACAGGTCTTGTCTCGGAAAACAGTGCATCAACGACCAGTTCCGGCTCTGCTTTGTCTGGATGGAAGCCGGGCCAGAGGAGGTCGACATCGTTGATGTCCACTGACTTGCTGCTGGTGCATCCGGGCAAGGTGCTGCTGGAGGAGTTCCTCAGACCGATAGGGATCAGTCAGTACCGGCTGGCGCTGGCGATCGGCGTACCGGAGAGCCGCATCAACGCGATCGCTGTGCCGTTTCTTCGGCCTCAGTGAAGGCTTCTGGCTGAGGATGCAGGCCAGCCATGATCTGAAGCTGGCCAAGCAGGCTCTTGGGGGCGTGCTGCATTCCATCGAACCGTTCCAGCCCACCTGATCTGGTTTCGGGATCGACGGCCCGCATCCACCACCGCGTTCCATTCCGGCTGGTGCAACGCCAACCCATCGGCCCCATGCCGCCGCGGGATCACCAGGCTGCACCCAGGATCCGCCGGGCCACGTCCTGCGCCGGGGCCGGGCTGCGGCGTCCCAGGAGCTCCATGAGCATCAGGGGCTGGTCAACGTGGCTCATGCGCATGCGCTTGGCGATGGTCTCGCGCAGGCGCTCGTCGGTGGGGGAGGGGGTTGGGGGCATGGCCTCGCCCTCAGGACACAGCTTCAGAACCCCGAACCACCAAGGCTTCCACTCGGGCGATCAGCTCCTTCACCTGGAGATTGAGGGCTTCCCGATTGAGCCCCATGGGCGCGGCGTCGGCGTCGTAGCGGAACTGCACGGCGTAGATGGTGAGCTGGGCGAGCTGCTTCAGGTCATCCGTGTTCACTCCCTCAGCCCCGAGCAGCAACAGCAGCAAGAAGCCCCAGGCTCCCTCTCGGAATACCGCCGGATCAGTGGAGGCCGCGGCGGTCTCCAGATCGACCATGGCGATCCGCAGCAGGCCTTCCGGCTCAGACAGCACCATCGATCAACCGCCCCTCCCGGAGTGCGCGACCGATCACGTGGCTGCGCCAGTTGAGGCGTTGCTCGCACTCCAGCCTGGAGTACAACAACAGGTCGAGTGACACATCCGCTCGCGCCAGCAGCCCCCAGAGCTGATTGAGCACCTCAAAGCGGTTGCGCTCCTCCAGCCAGGAGTCCGGAGCCGTGATCAGCAGGTCGATGTCCGACTCAGGACCGGCGGTTCCCCTTGCCCTGGAGCCGAACAGACGCACCTCCGAGCCTGGGATCACGCCATGGATCTCCGCCGCCATCTCCTGCAGGCGCGCATCGGTAGGCAGGGTAACCGGGGGGATCATGGCGTCCATTCTGATGGGTAGGGCTCGGCCTCGCTCCGCTCTACTGCTTCTCTTCGATAAGGAGGCGCCTGCGTAGATGCCTTCGGCTATGCCGCCCACCAGGCCGTAGGCGCCCTGGTCGTAGCGGGTGATGCCGTTGAAGGTGAGCACCTTGCCCACCATCCGCTTGACGCGTTCGGTGTAGACCTTGACCTGGGTCACGTCTTTGCCCAGGATCCGCCGGGGCTACGTCCTGCGCCGGGGCTGGGCTGGCTGTTGCCTGGCCAATCCGTGGCCAAGGAGCTCTATGAGCATCAGGGGCTGGTCAACGTGGCTCATGCGCATGCGCCTCGCGATGGTGTCGCCCAGGCTCTCGTAGGTGGGG
>JAPLIE010000168.1 GCA_026389265.1 Cyanobacteriota bacterium
GAAGGTGGGCCTGGTGATGATCCTCGCCAACATCATCGCCATCGCCATCGGCAAGGCCACCATCAAGCAGCCCAACGTGGGCCTGAAACTGCCCAGCTCCAATCTCTTCGGTGGCCTCAGCCACGGCGCCATGCTGGGCACCCTCAGCCTCGGCCACATCCTCGGCATGGGTGCCATCCAGGGCTTGGCCTCCCGGGGCGTGCTCTGAACCCCGCTCAGCGCAGGCCGAGCAGGTAGGGAAGCGCCCTGATCCCGTAGCGCTCGAAGCGATAGCCGAACAGCAGATCCGTCAGGGCCGAAGCTCTCTCCTGTTCAAGGCTGGTGAGCAACGAGCCAAGCCGCCGGTCGGCAGCTGACCCATGCAACCCCAGCCAGGTGCGTCGGGCCAGACGGCCACTGAGGGACCAACGCCAGCCAAGGGCGCGTTGGAGCTCCAGTGGGTAACGGTCCACGCCACGGCCAAGGGGCCGTGGCCCCAGCATCGTTCTCGTAGGGGGCGCGGTCCCAGGCATGGCGCCTCTAGTTGGGGGTGTCGGGCCCGTAACCGAACCCGAGGCTTGGCCTTGCAGCTCCTCCAGCAGGAGGGGAGCGAGCACCCGGGAGCTCATCAAGGCATGACGGATGCCTTCGCCGCCCAGCAAGTTGGCGGTGCTCACCGCATCCCCCAGGCCCACCAGGCGGCCGCGGCGATGAGGTTCACGACGGCGGATGCTGCTGCGGATCAAGCCACCATGACGATCAAGCACGGCCATGGCCTGCCGCTCGGCTGGCGCCAGCAGGCGCTCAATCAACCGCTCCAGCACGGCCCCCAGGGGCGGCTGATCCCGGCTGGGGTCAAGCAGGCGACAGACGCCCAGCTTCAGGCGCGGGGCCTGCATCGGAAACACCCAGCCGTAGCCCTGGGCCACCCAGTCGCTGCCGAGGCAAAAGGCCAGCCGATCACTCCAACGATCCCAGCAGGAGCTGGGCACCTGCACCAGCCACTCCAACCCCACACCGCTCACCAGCTGCTCGGAACCCGGGCCGGCCGCCGGCGGATCCCCCAGCAGGCTCCGCTCCTGGCCTGTGGCATCGATCACCCAGTCGCTGTGAACCTCAATCTCACTGCCATCACCCCGGCGCAGGACCGTGCGAAGCCGATCGGCTTCCTGGTGACAGGCCAGGGCACGGTGGCCGAGCCAAACCCGGGCTCCCCACCGCTGCGCCTCCCCCACCAGCCACTCCCGCAGGGCTCCGAAATCCAACACCACCCCCTGGGGCCTTCCGCCTTGCCAGCTGCGGCGGGCTTCACCAGGACCCAGCAGCTCCCAGCCGCTCCACCGGTGGGCCACCACGCTCGAAGGCAGGCCGAAGCGGTCGAGGGCATCGAGGGGAAGGGCGGCGCTACTGAAGGCTGCCCGGCGCAGATCGGGTAACCGCTCCACCAGCACCACATCTTCGCCGCGGGCTGCCAGCTGACGGGCCAGGTCGCCACCGGCGGGACCAGCTCCCACCACCAGCACCCGGCAGCGCACCGTTTCAGAGGGCGTCGGGCTCAGGCCACCACCGGTGCGCGCCGGTCGTCGGAGGTGCGGCGCTCATCAAAACCCTGGCCGGCGCCGATGGCGGTACCGAAACGCTCCAGGATGCGGGCGGCAATCTGGGGTGGGGTCAGGCCGAGGGCCTCCTTGCTCTGGTCCGGACTGGCGTGGTCCACCAGGACATCGGGAATGCCCAGCCGCAAGACCGGCACCAGCACATCGTGGTCGTTAAGGGATTCCAGCACCGCGGCTCCGAAGCCACCGGCCAGGGCGCCCTCCTCGAAGGTCACCACTCGGCCGATGCGGCGGGCCATCGGCAGGATCAGGGCCTCATCGAGGGGACGCAGGAAGCGGGCATTGATCACGGCGGCCCGCACGCCCTGCTCCTGGAGCAGGCCGGCGGTGGCCATCGCCGGCGCCACCATGGCGCCGTAGGCCACCAGCAGCAGATCATCGCCATCGGTGAGCAGTTCACCGCGGCCAATCTGCAGGGGCTGCCAACCTTCCTCCATCAGGGGCACACCTTCACCCTCGCCCCGCGGGATGCGGATGGCACAGGGGCCGGAGTGGGCGATGGAGGTCACGAGCATGCGCTGCAGCTCGGCCTCATCCTTCGGCGCCATCACGGTGAAGTTGGGCACAGCCCGCAGATAGCTGATGTCGTACTGGCCCTGGTGGGTGGGGCCATCGGCCCCCACGATGCCGGCTCGGTCCAGAACGAAGGTCACGGGCAGGTTCTGGATGCCCACATCGTGAATGAGCTGATCGAAGGCGCGCTGCAGGAAGGTGCTGTAGATCGCCACCACGGGCCGCAGCCCCTCACAGGCCATGCCGGCCGCCATGGTCACGGCATGCTGCTCGGCGATGCCGACGTCGAAGTATTGATGGGGCAGGGCCTTTTCGAGCAGATCAAGGCCGGTGCCGGTGGCCATGGCGGCGGTGATGCCGACCACGCGGGGGTCGTGTTCGCAGATTTTGACCAAGGTCTGGCCAAAAACCTTGCTCCAGCTGGGGGGCTTGGGCTTGCTGGAGGGGTAGGCCTTGCCCGTGGCCAGGTCGAAGGCGCTCTGGGCGTGATAGCCCACCTGGTCGGCCTCGGCATAGGGGTAGCCCTTGCCTTTGGTGGTGGCCACATGCACCAGCACCGGACCGTCCGTGCGGTGAGCGGCCTCAAAGGTCCGCACCATGGCCGCGATGTCGTGGCCGTCGATCGGGCCCATGTAAGTGAAGCCCAACTCTTCAAAAACGGCCCCGAGCTTGGGCACAGCGAGGCGCTTCATGCTCTCCTTGAGGGTCTTGAGCTCGGTGGGCAGCTCCCCGTGCAGGAAGGG
>JAPLIE010000098.1 GCA_026389265.1 Cyanobacteriota bacterium
CCGTGCCCCACCGGCTGTTCAACATCGGCAACAGTCAGCCAATCGAGCTGCTGCGCTTCATCGAGGTGCTCGAACAGGCCCTAGGCCGTGAGGCCATCCGTGATCTGCAGCCGATGCAGCCCGGCGATGTGCCCGCCACCGCCGCCGACACCTCAGCCCTGGAGGCCTGGGTGGGGTTCCGGCCCACCACGCCGATTGCAACTGGGGTGGAGCGATTCGCGGCCTGGTATCGGGATTACTTCGCCATCTGAATCACCCGCCAGCGCCCTGCCCTGCCTCAGGTCAGGGCCACCGCGACGCCTGGCGTTTCTGAAGCCGTGCACCTGCCCTGAGGGGTCGGGCTGCCCGGCGCGGGCCCAGGCTGGCCTGCTCCACAGGGCACACTGGGGGGTCGTTGCGTCCTTCGTCTTGGAATCGCTGCAGAGCCTGCGCGGCATGGTGGACCTCCTGCCGGAGCGCACCCCCCTCTGGCAGCACCTTGAGGCCACGGCCCGGGAGCACTTCCGCCGTGCCGCCATCGCCGAGATCCGCACGCCGCTGCTGGAGGCCACTGAGCTATTCGCCCGCGGCATCGGCGAGGCCACCGATGTGGTGGGCAAGGAGATGTATAGCTTCACCGATCGCGGCGAGCGCAGCTGCACCCTGCGGCCGGAGGGCACCGCCTCGGTGGTGCGGGCGGCGATCCAGCACGGCCTGCTTTCCCAGGGGCCGCAGCGGCTCTGGTATGGCGGGCCGATGTTCCGCTATGAGCGGCCCCAGGCCGGCCGCCAGCGCCAGTTCCATCAGATCGGCTTGGAGCTGCTCGGGGTGGCTGATGCCACCAGCGATGCGGAGGCGATCGCGATCGCCTGGGACCTGCTGGCCGAGCTCGGGGTGGGCGGCTTGGAGCTGGAGATCAATTCCCTCGGCACCCCCGAGGACCGCCTGCGCTACCGGGCGGAACTGGTGAGCTGGCTGGAGGCCCATCACGACCAGCTCGATCCCGATTCCCAAAATCGCATCAGCACCAACCCCCTGCGGGTGCTCGATTCCAAAAACCCAGGCACCCAGGCCCTGCTGGCCGGCGCCCCCACCCTGGCAGATGCCCTGGCCGGCGAGAGCCACGAACGCTTCGCCTGGGTGCGGCAGGCCCTGGAAGCGCTCGGGATTCCGTTCGTGCTCAATCCCCGCCTTGTGCGGGGCCTTGATTACTACGGCCACACCGCCTTCGAGATCACAAGCAACCAGCTCGGCGCCCAGGCCACGGTGTGTGGTGGCGGCCGCTACGACGGCCTGGTGGAGCAGCTCGGTGGGCCGCCCACGGCGGCGGTGGGCTGGGCGATCGGCCTGGAGCGGCTGGTGCTGCTGCTCCGGCAGGGGGAGGCGGTGGTGGCAGGACCGGCCCCCGATCTCTATGTGATCAGCCGCGGTGAGGCTGCTGCGTGCCAGGCCCTGCTACTCACCCGTCAGGGTCGCCAGGCCGGCCTAGTGGTGGAGCGCGATGCCAGCGGCGGGGCCTTCGGCAAGCAGTTCAAGCGGGCCGACCGCAGCGGCGCCCCCTGGGCGGCCGTGATCGGCGACGACGAGGCCGCCGCGGGGGTGGCGAAACTTAAGGATCTGCACGGCGAGCAACCCGAGCGGCAGCTGCCTGTGTTGCAGCTGGTGGCTCTGGTGAAGGAGAGTCTCAAGGCGGCATCTCCGCAGCTCTGATCACCCCCCTTCCAGTGCATCCATGGGCTAGGTCCACGCCACGATCGCGCTGAGCAACCCTCGCCGCCTGAGCTTGATGCTCTGCATCCCCGCTGCTCTGGCGGCGGCGCTGCATGTCCAGCAGGAGTCGCTCCGGCAGATGTGCGTGGCCGATGGCCGCGTGCTGCAGGTGCCCTATGTGGGGCCGCTACGAGTGGATTTCGAAGGCCGTTGTTGCTTCGTGGGTGCCTTGGTGCTGGGCGATGAGGTGTTGCTGGGGGCCGTGCCGATGGAAGACATGGATCTGATGTTCAACCCGGCCCGACAGCGGCTGGAGGCGGACCCTCGCAGTCCCCACATGCAGCACGCCCTGGTCTGAGAGGGCGGCCAAGAAGTTGGCTTCCAGGGGCCTGAGCAGCAGCCACAAAAATGGCGGTCCCTGCGGACCGCCCGGCGTGTGAGGTGGTTAAGGGGAGGCCCTGATCAGGCGGAACCCACACCCACATAGGCGCCATAGAAGAAGAGGCCCACCACGAAAATCACGGCCATGCCACCGGCGGTGGCCACCAGCCAGAGAGGGAGCACGCCTTCGGTCCAGCGGCTTTTCCAAGCCACGGCCGGGCGGCCGTCGGGCAGGCGATCGGGGATCCGGCCGTCGGGAAGGGAGGATTTCTTGCCGCTCATTCAGGGAACCTCGTGGTCAGGGAGAAGGGCGAATGGCTGGGATCCTTGGCTGGATCCGTCGGTGTGTTCACTGAACCCGCAAAGGGCTCAGTTGAAGAAGTAGCTGGTGAACAGAATGCCGGTCACAAAGATCAGCAGCAGGCCAAGGTAAAGGCTGGTGCGATTGAGTTCAACCGGCAGGTTGTTTGGATTCTGGTTGCGTTGCAAGCCCATGGGATCAGCGGCGGACGAACTGCATGGCCGCCAGCGCACCCAGGAAGAAGACCGTGGGAATGCCGAGGGCGTGAAGGGAGAGCCAGCGCACCGTGAAGATCGGATAGTTGCGCGGCGTGGTGGGGGCGGTGGATTGGGTCATCGCTTATGGCAGGCGCTGGTCGAGCTGGGTCTTGGCTTGATAGCGCTGGCTCACCACCGGCGCCTTGCTTTCCTGGGCCTGAAAGTAGGCGTCAGGCCGGGGCGTGCCGAAGGCGTCATAGGCCAGGCCCGTAGAAACGAACAGGAAGCCGGCCAGGAAAATGGCGGGCAGGGTCACCGCGTGGATCACCCAGTAGCGGATGCTCGTGATGATTTCGAAGAACGGACGTTCCCCAGTAGAGCCGGCAGCCATGGCATCAAGCACTCAGCTTGCCGATCCTAGGGGTCGGGCTGCAGGGCCCGGGGATGGGGCTGGGGGTTGGTTACAGAGGGAAGCAGTTGCTCCCCGAGCCCCCACCGCGGCTCATCCCACCCAGCGCAGCAGGCAGCCCCGTTCGCCGAGCACAAAGCCCTTGCCATCGGGGGTGAAGGCGATGCGGGTGAAGTTGCTGGCCTGCTCGCCGCCCACCGGATCCCTCTGCCAACTCTTGCCGCCATCGGCACTCACCAACAGGGTGCCGCTGCCACCACCGGTCCAGAGGGAACCCTGCGGATCCCAGGCCAGGTCGAGGTAGCCGAAGCCGTTGGTGATCGGAACCACGGGCTTGCTCCATGCCTCGGCATCGGCGGGATCGGCACTGAAGCGCAATTGGGCGCCGCGGGCCAACATCCAGAGGCCTCCATCCGGCTGGAACCCCATCGACTGCAGGCGCTGGCTGCTGACCCGCTGGTGTGGCTGCCAGGTGGGCTGGCCCGGATCCCAGGTGGCGTAGAAGTTGCCGAGGCCGCTCACGCTCACGTAGCGGCCGTCATCGGCACGGCGCAGGTCGCGAACGGCGCCGGCAGCATCGCTCACCAAGGCCTGCCAGCTGTTGCCGGAATCCCCGGTGCGGTACACGGCTCCCACATTGGTGGCGAGTTCGGCCTGCTTTGGTCCGAGGGCTGTCACCAGGTAGGGCTCGCCGGGAAGCTTGGTATCGAGGAAGAGGCGGGTCCAGCTCTGACCCCGGTCGGTGCTGTGCAGGAGCAGCCCGGGCTGGCCCACGATCCAGCCCTCATCGCCCTGGAAATCGATGCTGATCAGGCGGAAGTTCTCCTCGGCGGGCAG
Organism: Cyanobacteriota bacterium; assembly: GCA_026389265.1. GTDB lineage: Bacteria > Cyanobacteriota > Cyanobacteriia > PCC-6307 > Cyanobiaceae > Cyanobium. The sequence continues at coordinate 3,815 of JAPLIE010000098.1, forward strand.
GTCGAGCGACCGCTCCTGCCAGGTGGCGCCGCCATCCTCCGTTTCCATGATCAAGCGGTTGCTGCCAACCAGGAAGCCGTGCTTGGCATCGCTGAAGGCCAGATCCAGGGGATTGGAGCGGGTGGCCAGGGCCACGGGCTGCCAGGGGCTGGTGGCGGCCAGGGGGAGGCCGGTGGTCACACAGCCGGAGAGGCCCAGGCCCATGGCCACCAGGAGCACCAGGCTGACCAGGGGGGTGAGGAGTCGGCGCAGGAATGGGCGGGTCACAGGATCAGCGCAGGGAATAAAGGGAAAGGAAGAAGGCGATCGCCAGGGCGAAGCCGCCGAAGATCAACACATTCTTCTGGCCGGGAGTGAGGCGGTTCACGCCGAGGCCAAAGTTGAGGTTCTCCTCGAAGCCACTTGGCTTGTTGCGCGGGCCGATGTCTTTGAAGGCCCCCACCCGGCTGCGGCACACCGGGCAGCGGAAGCTGGCGGGATCGAGATCCTGGAACGGAGTGCCGGCTTCGATGGCGAGTTTCCTCACTCCTTCATCCGGGTCGTAAACGAAACCGCAACTGCGGCACTCGAAACGGTGGGTGGCGGGATCGCTGGCCTCAGCTATGGCCGCCTCGCCAGAGGGGGCGGCCTCGGCAGCGAGAAGTGCGGATTCAGTGTCAGCGGGGCTGGAGGCGCCGTCCGACTCGCTGGGAGCAGCATCGGAAGTCCGCGCTTCGGTGGGGCCCGAAACCTCCGGCTGGCCCACAGTGGCTATTGGCGTGGTCTCGACCCGTGACTCGAGCGGCCGGGAGGCTTCGGGTGGGCTCCCTGCCGGGGTTTCGCTGCTCATCCGGTGGCCGCCGTGGTGTTCCGACTCTATCGAGGCTCCCCGGCCCCGGTCTGGCCTGCAGCCGGTCGTCCGTCCCGCCGCAGAGCCCGACCCAACGCGGCGGCTGGCGGCGATGGGTGCCCTGCAGGCCTTGCCGCGATCGTCCGCTCCAGCCGGTTGTTCTGGGTCCCACCCCGCCTCCCCGTTCGCCGGTGTTGTGGTGGCGACCCTTCGCCAGGCTCCGATGGAAGGTGCCAGACTGCCGCCCACGCTCGGTCCCCCACGATGTTCGTGCTCCCCGGCTACGACGCCTTCCTGGGCTTCCTGCTGATCTCAGCGGTGGTGCCGGTGCTGGCGCTCGTCACCAACAAGTTGCTCTCCCCCAAGAGCCGCGATGGCGAGCGGGAGCTCACCTATGAATCGGGGATGGAGCCGATCGGCGGTGCCTGGATTCAGTTCAATATCCGCTATTACATGTTTGCCCTGGTTTTCGTGATCTTCGACGTGGAGACCGTGTTCCTTTATCCCTGGGCCGTGGCCTTCCACCGCCTCGGCCTGTTGGCCTTCATCGAGGCCTTGATCTTCATCTCCATCCTGGTTGTTGCTCTCGCCTACGCCTGGCGCAAGGGCGCCCTCGAGTGGAACTGACCCGCCCCGAGCCATGACCCTGACCCCCTCCTCCGAATCGGCCCCCACCCCGGGCAACAGCGCCGAAAGCCTTTCGGTGGCTGGCCTACGCGATCTTCGGGCCGCCAGTTGCGCCCCGGTAGGCGCCCCCACGGTCACCTCGGATCTCTCCGAGAACGTGATCCTTACCAGCCTCGATGACCTGCACAACTGGGCCCGTCTCAGCAGCCTTTGGCCGCTGCTTTATGGCACCGCCTGCTGCTTCATCGAATTCGCCGCCCTGATCGGCTCCCGCTTTGATTTCGACCGCTTCGGCCTGGTGCCCCGCTCCAGCCCGCGCCAGGCGGATCTCTTGATCGTGGCCGGCACCGTGACCATGAAGATGGGACCGGCCCTGGTGAGGCTCTACGAGCAGATGCCCGAGCCCAAATATGTGATCGCCATGGGGGCCTGCACCATCACCGGCGGTATGTTCTCGGCCGATTCCACCACCGCCGTGCGCGGGGTGGACAAACTTATTCCTGTGGATCTCTATCTCCCCGGCTGCCCGCCCCGCCCCGAGGCGATCTTTGATGCGGTGATCAAGCTGCGCAAGAAGGTGGGCAACGAGGCCCTGGCCGAGCGCGGCAAGTTGTTGCCGACGCACCGCTACACCACGATTCCCCACCAGCTCAAGGCGGTGGCCCCCATTGTGGATGGCCGCTATCTGCGGGCCGAAACCCAGCAGGCGGCCCTGGCCGCGGCGGCGGGTCTGCCCCTCGGCGCTGTCCAAGCAGGTGAGAAGGACGAGCTGGAAACAGTCTCCGGATCGCCCGCCGAGGGAGGCAGGAGCTGATGGATGCCAGCAAGGGCGCTGGGGCCTGAAAGGCGGCCACGCACCTTCGCTCTTTTCTCCAGTCCACCCAATACTCATCCGATTTCTTCCTTCACCGCCCCCCACCCCCCCTGAACCATGCCTGAAGAAGCCGCTGCCGTCACCGTCACCGCCCCGGCGCCGGGTCCGGTGAGCAGCTGGCTGAGCCAGCAGGGGTTTGACCATGCCGTGCTGCCCGCCGATCACCTAGGGGTGGAGGTGCTGGGCATTGAGCCCGCCTTCCTGCACCTAGTGGCCACGGCGCTCAAGGCCACGGGTTTTGATTACCTCCAGTGCCAGGGCGGCTACGACGAAGGCCCGGGCGGCAATTTGGTGAGTTTCTATCACCTGATCAAGCTGGCGAGCCTGGCCGACCGCATCGCCCCCGCCAGCGCCAAGGCCGGCACCAACCAGTCGATCCCTGCCGATTTGCGGCCCGAGGAGGTGCGGCTCAAGGTGTTCCTGCCCCGCGATGGCGCCCTTTCGATCCCCAGCCTCTATGGCCTCTATCGCGGCGCCGATTGGCAGGAGCGCGAAACCTTCGACATGTTCGGCATCAACTATGAAGGCCACCCCCATCCCAAGCGGCTTCTGATGCCCGAAGACTGGAAGGGCTGGCCGCTGCGCAAGGATTATGTTCAGCCTGATTTTTATGAGATGCAGGATGCGTATTAGGGATTAGGGAGAGTGCATACCCATGGCCAGACCGGATAAGCCCCGCGCCAAAGCACTAGGAGCAGAAGATACTTACATGAAGAGCCCTCGGATCCATCTTCCTTTCTTAGACATCTTTCGTGGCATAGCGATTCTACTGGTTTTTCTATTTCATTCATTACATGCTGCCTATGACTTTACAGAGCTGCCATGGAAAGGCTTGTTTCGGGATTTTCAGGCTCTCCATTCACCCTTGGTCCTTTATCCATTGACCTATGGCCCTATGGGTGTAGCCATGTTCTTTGTAGTGAGTGGCTTTTGTATTCACATGAGTCATGCCAGATCAAGCACCCACTCTTGGGGTGAATTTGCGCGGAAGAGATTTTTCCGCATCTATCCTCCCTATCTTCTGGCACTTCTTGTGTTTTACTTCATGTGGCCGTTTCGAACATATTCACTCTCGTCTTCTAGCATGCAATATCAGCTATTTACTCATTTGTTCGAGGTACACAATCTAAGCAGAGATACATTTTTTGGCATTAATGGATCATTTTGGAGTATTGCAGTTGAAATTCAACTGTACATGATTTATCCAATCATGCTGTTTTTAGTCTGGAAATTTGGCTGGAGATATGGGCTGCTAATTGTGGCTATTGCTGAGTTAATTATCAGGGCATCCCAATCAATCGGAATTCCCTTGCCAGATGCTGTTATTGGTTCGCCATTTGCTTTTTGGTTTTCCTGGTCTATTGGCGCTTTTCTGGCACAACGTTTCCTTGAAAAGAAACCTAGTCCACTGCTCAAGCTTAGGTTTGATGTTCTCTTAGTACTAGCACTATTGCTGCCAATTTTTCGCCCTACTGAACCTTATATGTTTATTGCCACAGCCTTGCTAACTGGAAATGCAATCGAAAAATATGCCTATGGAGTCTGGCAAATTCCCAAAGGCAAGTACTTGACGCCCTTGATTCGTCACTTGAGTTTTCTTGGGATTGTCAGCTATAGCTTTTACCTTATTCACCAACCCATCCTCTTGTTGATCCGCCGGCTTCCAGTTACTTTTTATAGTCTACCATTTAATGTTTCTCCTCACAGCAGGTTTATCCTGTGCATAGTATTGTATCCATTGCTGCTCATTTTAGCTTGTCTTATGTATCGGTATGTTGAAATGCCCTCGGCTAAGCTGGGCAAAGCAAAGAATTCTTCGCGTGTTCCTGCGTGAAATGCAAGATCTTAATTTGTGTCTTTTACCATGGTTAGTTTTGTTTAGGTTATCTTTTTGCTAGGTTCCGAAGCTTAGAGAAAAGTGTTGAGCGTTTAGTTTTTTGAGATAAAATGCCCAAAATCGGGGGCGTAAATAAATACATATATTTTCTCAGTCGCTCGTGCAGTTGTCGCTTGGCATGGATTTCAGGAATGATCTCGTCAGAGTTTTGATCTTTTAAGAGCCAGTCTTTAATCATCGGATTCCATAGATCAAATCTTTCTGTGGCCAAACCATGCTGAAGGAAAGATTTATAGGCTAGTTGCCAATCTTCATAGGCATTGAGGCCGAGCAAGTTTGCTTGTCTGGCAATTTCTTTGCTAATCGCAAGATCTGAGGCGCAAAATTCGTGGAAAGTATCTCTGTGCAAGCTCGCGGTATGAGATCCCGAATGTCCTCGATAAAAAAGAGATATATTCCTACCTATGGCGATGTCTCCCTGAAGACTTAGCCTCCAAATCAAGAATCGGTCGCATGAAGGATATTGGCCAAACTCTGGATCGCCGGCTGAAGTGATCATGGCTAATTTGAGCGCATCACTGAGGGCGACGACTGCAGAGATATTCAGGGCTGTATTTGCTAGGCAGTTGATAGCAGTTTGTCTTCGGTCCCAAACGCGAAAATCGACTGGCTCCGAAGTAGTAAAGCTGGGGACCTGCAGGAAACTGCCAGAATATCTAGCTTGAGGATGGCATGTTGCATTCTCGACAACAATTGCTTGGCCATAAAATGAATGAATTGTTGGATTTTCCTCAAAACTTCTCATTGCCTCTTCAATGTGGTAGCTCGACCACATGTCATCATCGCAAATAAGCGCGGCATACTTAGTCTTGACTTGCTGGACCAACCAGATAAAATGTTGTTGTGCCGTGAGGGCTTCCACCTGTTGAATGTAGCGTATTGGTAGTTGATCTGAAAATGCAGATGCGACTTCCCTTGACTGCGCATCCCCGCTATTTTCACTAACGATGACTTCTTTGATTAGGTCCTTGCGGGATTGCCCAGCAATGCTAAGCAAGCAACTAGGGAGCAATTGTGCACGCTTATAGGTAGGTACCAGGATTGTCAGATCTGAATCCTTACTGAGCTGAGCGGTTGCTGTGACTTGCATGAGAATCTGTTTATGTTGCAGGTTGATGGAGGAAAGAAGGGAACGGTTGCAACGGAATCGGCTTTGTTAATCTAAACTTAGATCTCCCAGCTATGTTTAAGCAAGCTCTAGCCAACTGGCGACATTGAATTGTTTCCCATATTCACTTGTTGCCTCCAAAGGCCGGCGTAAACGCCTTCTCTCTCCAATAACTGTTGATGATTGCCCTGCTCCACAATCTGCCCTTTGTCTAGCACGAAGATCTGATCGGCCTTCACGATCGTACTGAGCCGGTGGGCAATCACCAGCACGGTGTGTTGCCGTTCGAATTGGTCGATGGCTTGTTGCACCAGCCTTTCACTTTGGGTATCGAGGGCGCTGGTGGCTTCATCGAGGATCAGCAGTTCGGGATCGCGAAGGATGGCGCGGGCCAGGGAAAGCCGTTGGCGCTGCCCGCCGCTGAGGCGGTAGCCCCTTTCGCCGATCAAGGTGTCGTAGCCGTCAGGTAGATCAGAAATGAAACCATGAGCCTGGGCTTTTTCGGCAGCGGCCACGATCTCGGCCCTGCTGGCGTTTGGGCTGCCATGGCTGATGTTTTCACCAATCGTGGCATTAAACAGGAAGGTGTCCTGGCTCACCACGCCAAGGTGCTGCTGCCAGCTGATCAGATCGAAATCCGGGAGTGGTGTGCCATCGATCAGGATCTGGCCTTCGCTGGCGTCGTAAAGGCCAACAAGGAGATCGGCAATCGAGCTTTTGCCGGCACCGCTACTGCCCACCAGAGCCACAGTGCTGCCCCTGGGTAAGTCGAGGTTGAGGTTGCGGAGGGCTGGCTGAAGTTCTGGGCTGTAATGGAGCGTGAGATTGCGCAGGCTGATGGCTTGCTGAAGCGACTTGAACTTAATACCACCGCGGCGGCGAAATTGTTTATCAGCTGGTTCCAGCAGTTTGTTGAGCAGCTCCAGGAGGGCGGCATTGGTGTTGAGGGAGCCCAGGGATGCTGCAATCGTGCCGAAGGTGTTGTTGAGGCGTTGCAGGGCCACCACGAAGGTCACCAGGCTGGGCAGTACACCGGAATTGCGGGAACCGAAGAGCAGCAGGCTGAGGCCGGCGATCCCGGCGATCATCAGGATGGGCAGGAAGGTGTTGATCGGCCCAGTTATGGAGTTTAGTCTGGTGGCGGCACGTTTGTTGACCTCTATGTCGCCGGTGCGGCTATACACCCCTTGGTCTGCTTCATCCAATTCTCCGCTGGTATGGAGCAACCGCAGCCCCTGGATGTTTTCGGTAATCCGGCTGGATAGATTTTGTTCGAGTTCCGTTCCGATGAATGAGCGCTCCCGGATGCGGGGCAGCAATTGCTGCTGCACCAGGCTGAGCAAGCCGCCCATCACCAGGGCCGCCACCAGCAGCCACGGCGAGAGGCTCAGCAACACCACCAGGTAGGTGAGCATCATCAAGATTGTGAGCGTGATGCTGCTTACAACGTTGATTTCGGTCATCACGGCATTGGGGCCGGCACCGGCCACATAAAGCAGCTCGCCCACCCGGTAACGACTGGCGCAGGCGAAGCTGAAGCCCAGGATGTGGGAGTGGATCATCGCCATCAGGCGAGAAGAGGTGCGGGCGCTGTAGTAGCCCATCGCCAGCGAGCCCAGGTACATGCCCACGCTCTGCAGCAGCTTCAGCAGCACCGCCAGCCCCAGCAGCAAAAGGAAGAGCTCGTTGCGCGGCATGGCATTGAGGCCGGCCGTGAGTTGGGGCAGCGAGGCGAGAAACCCCTTGCTGCTCCAATTGATCGCCTGGCCCGCCGGTTTGGAGAGCAGGTCCACGGCCAAAAACACGACCCCTAGCGTGGCACCTTCTGCGGCAGCCTGGAGCAGGTTGCAGAGCATGCTGAAGCTCAGCACCTTCCACTCCTTGCGGGCCGTCTGGCGGATCAGCCGCGAAGCGGGCCGCGGATCGCGGAGCGGCGCCAGGCCTTGGCGAACCAGGCGGCGAAAAAGGCGGATCGGATGGGCCAAGCAGTACTGATGTAGAGGCTGGGATTTGAAGCACCCCGGCCCTTTATACACCGGGTTTCTGGCACCTTTAAGCCGCCGCTGCCGGCCCATTGGCCGTACCCAGCCCGCCATAGGTCCGGGAGCTGGCCTTAAGCTCGCTTGGCAGCAGGCCAGGCATAAGTCCACTTGATTAGGTAGCTAGCTCCGCACTCCTCAAGATGCGTTCCGGCCGAGCGCCGCAGCTGCAGATGGCATGAACCACTCGCTCAGTCATTGTTGACAAGTTGAAGCGTCGGTTGAAGCGGTAATTGAAGGCACCCAGGTA
>JAPLIE010000054.1 GCA_026389265.1 Cyanobacteriota bacterium
GGCCCTGGTGCGAACCCTGGCGCGGCCTTCCCTGGTTCTTGATGAGCATCACGAGCTGCTCCAGGTGATCGGGGAGGTCAGCCCCTATTGCCGACTTCCGGAAGGACGGATCACGGCGGCCGCCACGGCTCTCCTGCGGCCAGAATTGCAGGGTGAGGCCCGGGCTCTGTTCCTGATGGTGCGTGCGGATGGGTGGCCGGTGATCAGTCGCTCCCTCACCCTGGCGGATGACGGGGGGCGGCTGCATCTGGAGGCCCGGCCGCTGCTGCTCGGGGATCGCTCCCTGCTGCTGCTCTCCTTTGTGCCCCAGGATCCCGAAGGGTCCGAGCCCGGAGCGGCGGGGGAGGCGCTTCCCCGGGTGGTGGGGGAGCGGGATGGGAGCTTCGATTCCACGATCGAGCGCCTGGAGCGGGAACTGCTCACCAGTCAGGACGATCTGCGCCGATCTCTGGTCGAACTGGAGCAGGCCAATGAGGAACTGGAGGCCTCCTCCGAGGAGCTGCAGGCTTCCTCGGAGGAACTGCAATCCTCCAACGAGGAGCTCGAGGCCTCGAACGAGGAGCTCCAGGCCACCAATGATGAACTGGCCAGCCTCAACCAGCAGCTGCGCAGCCGCGGCGACCAGCTCGAACAGCTGAACAACGAGCTGGTGAACATCCAGACGTCCCTCAGCCAGGGCATGGTGATCCTCGACGGACAGCTCCTGATCCGTCGCTTCTCACCCCTGGCCGTGCGGGTGTTCGGGCTGGTGGAGGCCGATATCGGCCAGCCCCTGCTGGGGGTGCCGACCACCGTGCCCCTGCCGGATCTCGCCGAAGCCCTGCGGGCCGTGCTGGCCGGGGAAGCGTCCCGGTGCGCTTTCGAGGCTGCCAGCGGTGAGCTGGCCTACCTGGTGCAGGTCATGCCCTTCCAGGAGCCGGATGGTCGCCGCTGCGGGGTGATCGTGACCCTCACGGAGGTGTCCGAACTGGTGTCGCTGCGGCGGGTGGCGGAGGCCTCGCTGGCCGAGTTCGCCAGCCTCGCCGATGCCCTTGAGGAGGTGGTGTGGAAGCGGGATCGGGCCATGGAGAGGCTGCTCTATGTGAGTCAGCGGGTTCAGACCCTCACCGGCTGGACCCCGGAGGAGCTCACCCAGCAACCCCACCATCTCGATGCCTTGGTGCATCCGGACGACCGCTCCCGCCTGGCCTCCAGCCGCGATCTCGACCGCGGTTCCTGGTCGGTGGACTATCGCCTCGCCTGCCGGGATGGGGCATACCGCTGGTTGCGCGAGTCGGCCCGGTTGCTGGAGGAGGGTGATGAGAGCTTTGTGGTGGGCACCCTCACCGATCTCACCTCCCAGCGGGACCTGGAGGAGCGGAGCCGTGATCTGGAGGCCGTGTTCGAAGCGGTGTTCAACTCCTCCCGCTGGGGGGTGGCCCTGTTTGACAATCAAGGCCGCCTGGAGCTGGCCAATCGGCGCTTCTGCGACCTGGTGGAGCGGGATCCGGACGGGATCGTGGGGCTGGCCTGCACGGAGCTGGAGGCGGATGCCGCCGCGGGTCTTTGCGCCGCCCTGCGGGAGGTGCTGGTGCTCGGCGCGGCGGGGGGCGTTGTGCGCTCCTTGGAGTTGCGCACCGCCCAGGGAGGGCTGCTGCCGGTGGTGGCCGAGATTCGGTCGGTGGCGCGGGAAGCGGCTTCGGCCCGGGCCCTGCTGCTGGTTCAGGCCGAGGGCTCCGCGGTGCCGCAGAACCGGTCCCAGAAGGTGAAATAGAGCCCGAAGTTGCGGCCCGGTCGCCGGTGATGCAGGCCATGGTGGGTCGGGCCAATCAGCCATCCACCCAGCCGTTCGCTCCGGGGCGATTCGCTTTCATGTGCCGGATCGAGATGGTTCACCACCGCCCAGGCGCTCATCGTGAGCAGCAAGGCCAACAAGGTGGCGCTCTGCAGGGGGATCAGGAACACCACGCTCACCAGGAAGCCAGCCTGCAGTAGGCCTTCGCCCGCATCGAAGGCGAAGGCGGTCCAGCCGGTGGGCTGGCGGCTGTGGTGATGGCCCTGGTGCAGCCAGCGATAACAGAAGCGATGGTGCATCAGGCGATGCAGGCCGTAGAAGAGGGTGTCCTGCAGCAGCAACACCCCCACGAACTCCAGCGGCGCCAACCACCAGGGGGAGCCCGGTTCATGGATCAGCCGGGTCAGTCCCAGCCCATCGGCCTGGATCACCACGGCACCGCCAAGGGCAAAGATCCAGCTCGACCCCAGCGAGAGGGCGATGTCGTGGCCGCTGGGTTTGCGGGTCCGCATCGCCGACGCTCCAGCGCCGGTGGCCTTTGCCCCGGGCAGCAACCCCACCAGGGGGGGGATCAGGGCGATGAGCACCAAGGTCCGCGCCAAGAGGATCGCCTCAAGGCCCAGCGTGAGTGAAAGCAACGGCCGAAGTATCATCACGGGATCCTCAACCGATTATGGAGGCAATGAGCTCTCCTGGTAGGTGCTGCCGCCGATCCGCGTCAGCACCTACCAGGGGCCTGCGGGCTGCCGCCGCTGTGGGGGAGCACCGCGCGTCATACCGCCTAGCCCGAGGCACGAACCGCCGCGAAGTTTTCCGGGCCTGCGGCACTCCCGCTGCTGATGGTTCTGCCTGCCGCCAGTCTCCATAGAGTTGGACTATCACCTGCGCCGCGGAGCACCATGCCAGGCGCTCGCCGCTACTCCCTTCGTGATCTCAGCACGAGGGATTACTGCCTCTATCGCGTGATCTGCATGGAGCTGGAGAATCTCGAGCATGAGATTCAAATCGAAGGCACGATCGGCTTGGATCTGCCGGCCCTCTCCACCGCGATCCAGGATCGGCGTCTGCTGGTGGAGTGGTTGCGGGAACTCCTGTTCCCGCCGGCCTCGCTTTACAACGACTGCGGCATCAACGAAGAGGTGGAGGAACTGATCCTGCGCGAAACCTGCTGAACGCCGGGCCCGATCACGCGGCGGCGCCTCTGGCACGCCGGGCCGCTGGGCTGGGATCAACCTTCAAGCACATCGGCGTGAAGGAGATCCATGGCGGCGAGCACGGGGGCGGTGTCGGCCTCGTGGAGATCCAGGGTGACGGCGAGGTTGGTGAGGATGTTGCGCTCGTCGTCTTGGAGGGGCCCATCGGAGCGCATGATCTCGGCAGCCACTGCGTAGGCCGTGGCCCGTTGGCGGGGGTTGAGTTGCTCGGCGGCTTCCACCATCAGATGCTGGGGACCGACCTGGCGTAGTTCGGCCAGCAGGGAATCCATCAGGGACACCATGGCCTTCTGGCCGTAGTGCTGGTATGGCTTGCGGTAATCGAGGGAGTGGCGCAGGGCCCGGGAGCCGGCCATGGTGAGCACCCCATCCCAGGACACGGCCGCCAGGGCGATGGCGGCGAAGGCGGTGGCGGAATCCATGCTCAGGCTGCTGGCAGGTTGGGCGGCCCCAGTCGGGGAGGCGTCGCTGGAGCTGCCAGGGTTGAAGGGGAGGGTGCTGACCATGGCGTTCGGAATGGCGTTGGGAAGCGCGTTGGTATGGGCTGAGGCCGCAGAACGGCCAATGGAGTTCAGCATTGACCTGACCCTGCCCCACCCGTGGTAGCGATCCCGACCGGCCCGGAGGTTTGAGGATTGCTACCTAGATGTCGGCTGGCGTCGGGACTGCGGATCGATCCAACTCCTTCGGAGAAGCCTTGCGGCTACGGGGAGCAGAAATCGCGCTCCACGAGCCCCCAGACACTGCCCAGCTCCTGCAATGGCAGGGCATCGACGCCATTGCCGAGGGGAAAGCGGTGGGGGGCGCGGCAGAGCAGGGCCAGGGCGGACACGCTGTTTGCCGGCAACAGCGCCGCCACCTGGTGGAGGCGTGCGGCCTCCGCCGGCCGGGGCAGTTCGCTCCATTTCGCATCGCCAAGCCAGAAGTGGCCGCCGCGTTCCAGCAGCACATCCACCTCCCTGCTGCGATCGCGCCAGAAGTGCAGACGGCCCGGTTGGCGGCTGGCGGCCAGCAGGCGGCGCACCTCGGCCAGCACCAGGGTTTCCCACAGGGCACCCAGCAGGGGTGAGCGCAGCAGATCGGCCTCCGATCCCAGGCCCAGCAGCCAGGCCATCAGGCCCGTATCGGTGAGATAGAGCTTGGGGCTTTTGCTGAGCCGGCGCGTGCCGTTGACGAACCACGGCTCCAGCAAGTGCACCAAGCCGCCGCGCTCCAGCAGCGACAGCCAGATGCCGGCGGTGGATCCGCTGATGCCCACGTCGCGAGCGAGCTCGGCCCGGTTGAGCAGCTGGGCGGAGCGCAGCGCCACCGCCCGCACGAAGCGCTCGAAATCCAGCAGGTGACTCACCTGCAGCTGGCTGCGCAGGTCGCGCTCCAGGTAGGTGGCCACATAGGAGGCGTAATAGTCGGCAGGGTCGATCGCCCGGTTGGCGTAGAGCTCCGGAAATCCACCGCGCAATAACAGCTCGGAAGCCCCCAGATCCGGCAGCACGGCTTTGATTTCCGCCACGGCCAGACCTTCGAGCTGCAGCACCGCCGCCCTTCCAGCCAGGCTCTCACTCACCCCCTGCATCAGCGCGAACGGTTGGGAGCCGGTGAGGATGTAGTGGCCGTTGCGTTGCCGCTGCCGATCCACCTCCAGCTTGAGATGGCGGAACAGCCCCGGCGCGTACTGCACCTCATCGATGATCAGCGGCGCCGGATGGCGGGCCAGGAACGCCTGAGGATCGCCCTCGGCCAGGGCTGCTTCGCTGGGCAGATCAAGCGTGACCAGGTGGTGGTCGGGGAACAGCTGACGGGTGAGGGCCGACTTGCCGGTCTGCCGGGCGCCCGTGAGCACCACCACCGGACGGGTGGCGGCCAGCTGCCGCAGCCGCGGCTCCACCAGGCGCGGGATCCACATGAGCCGATCCTAGGCAGCGATCCTGCCAATGGTTTGATGGTGTCGTGCCAATGGTGCGATGGCATCGCAGGATTGGCAGGGGTCTCGTCATACCCGAGCTTGAGCTCCGTGCGGTGGGTCTCAGTGACTTGCCTGGTGCTTCCATTGGCGATGAGCAGCGCCACGATCGATCGGCTGTTGGCACCGATCCGCAAGGCCAGCACTGTCAACAACTGGCGGCGGCCGCCGCGGGCCTACAGCGCCGTCAGGCGGCGGGTGCCGGTACGCACGTTCAAGGCTGCCCTGAAGGGCGCCGCAACGGAACGGGATCTGGCGGCGGCGAACGCACCCGGCCCGACCCATTCGAGCCGGATGTGGAGCGAATCGAGCAATGGCTCCAGGCCGGCCTCAGTGCAACGCAAAGACATTGCTGGGGCGGCTGATCGAGCTGAACCCACAGCGCTACGGCGAGCACCAACTGCGCACCCTGCAGAGGCGCCTGCGCGGTTACCGGCTGCAGTGGAGTGGATCGAGCGGGAGATGGCCGCTGCGGCAGCAGCCCCAAGCCCAGGGATGCACAGGAACAGAACCGAGGAGACGCCAGTGCTACCAGACGTCAATTGAAACTGGTAACAACATGTTGATGCAAAGCGTTCGGCCAAGGGGGTTGCCGCGAGACACGCTCTTTCAACACAGGGTCCGAAAACATGTACCCCCTGGCATCCGCGGGCAGATCGGGCAGCAGCGGCAGGATCCGATCGGGTTGGTGCTAAAAAGGCAAAAGCAAAGCATTTCGCTGGCGACCATTACGGCATCCTGTGGGCGGGTGCTTCAGATGTTGGCCGCCAGCCAGGCGTTTAGATCGGCCATGCCCTCGAAATCCAGCAGCGCCTCGGCAAGGGCCTCCAGCCGCTCCAGCGGGAGGCTTCGAATCACGCTTTCCTGCTCCGCGCTCAGGGGCCCGCAGCGGCGGCCCAGCTGGCGCAAGGTGACCTTGGCTTCTCCTCGGGCCTCACCCTGCGCCTCCCCCCGCCCAAAGATCTCGCGTTAGGCCACGCTCTGGGTGAAGTCTTCGAGGGTGATGCCGCCCATGGCGCAGAGCTCCTGGATTGATCGGCCATTGAATCTTGAAACCAGGATAGCGGCGATGACGTCATCGATCTCGGCGGCTGACCATCTGGGCCTCCAGGATCAGGGCCGGCAGCTCAGGCCGCTCTGGAGGCGGTAGGAACAGCCCATCGAGCCGGTATTCCCGCTCTTTCAGCACAGGGGCCGAAAACCTGTACCCCCTGGCATCCGCGGGCAGATCGGGCAGCAGCGGCAGGATCCGATCGGGTTGGTACTGGAAGAGCCAATAAAAAAGCTTGTCGCTGGCGACCACGACGGCAGACCCAGGCCCAGGGATCCAGGCAGGTTGGCAGGGAGGAGCGGCGATTGGGAGCGATTGGGCCTGGGGCCGGCTTGATCGACTCCAATCCCCTTCACTCCAATCGACTCAATGCCACGCCCTTTACGCTCCTTACCAGCAGGCAAATGCTGCCGGATCCTGAGTTCAGCAGCAACAGCAGCACGGCTTCTTTGCCCGTTCAGCGATGCGCGCTCAGGCGTGCATTTGCGCGGCAGTGCGTACCGACCCCTGAATGGTTACCGCCTGGCCCTGCCAGTGGAAGCGGCCAGCTCCTGCTGCTCAGGCTGCCCAGATCTCGTCGAGATCCAGCACCAGGCCGGGAAACAGTGGACCCGCAGTCAGGTGGCGGGCTTCGGAGCTTTGCGGTGGCGAGGCTGCGCTCCAGATCTCCACGCTGCGGGAATCGGGGAGCAGCAACCAACCAAGGCCAGCGCCATTGGCTGCATAGAGCGCCATCTTGCGCCGCAGGTCGGCGGGCGAATTGCTGGGGCTGGCCAGCTCCACCACAAGATCGGGGCAGAGCGGCGGAAAGCCGCGCCTCTCGGCATCGCTGAGGGTCTGCCAGCGATCCAGACGCACCAGGCTGGCGTCGGGGCTGCGGATCGATCCATCGGGGAGCAGGAATCCGGTGGAGCTGTCGAACACCTTCAGGGGCAGACCGCTCTGCCGCACCGCAAACCACAGCAGCGCCCCAAGCGTCTGGTTGCGGCTTCCAGTTTCACCACCGGCAGGTGTCATCTCGATTAAGTGGCCATCGGCATCCAGCTCCAGCACCGCTTCCGGGTTGGCGGCGCAGACCTCGGCGAACTGGGCCGCTGTGACGCGGAGCGTGGCGGGCAGGGTGAGCATTAGGCCCTGCGGAGAGGGATGGTGAAAGGTTAGGTGGGAGTTGCGAAGCGGAGGAGTCCCTCAGCGAGTGCCGCGCAGCCGCTCCCAGAACCGGCGGAGCCCTGTGGGCCAGCAAGGCTCTCTCACCGCTCACCAGAGCCTGCGTGTCGAAGAACCAGGCGCTTCGGCCTGGGAGCTGCTCAGCTCAGGAGATCGCGGCGAATACGTCGTCATGGGTGAGGAAGTCGGCGCCAGCAGGTCAAGGGCCAGCGCTGGCATGGCCGCTTGGTGAAATGGGAGCAGCCCCACCGCCCGCGGCAGCATCCGCGCCGAGCTGCGCCGCCGGGAGCTGGATGATTTCGCCCTGCAGCACCACCGCCTGCTCTGGGCCGCCATCTGCGAGCTGGAGGAGGACAACCTCGGTGCCGGTCGGCTGGAAGCCATCAACCGGGGCACCGACCCCGGGCTGGATCTGGCCGATCTCGACCTGCCCCACTGCTGGGCGACCGGCTGCTGGTGGAGCAGAGCGCCCTGCCCGGCCGGCTCACCCCCCTGCTGGAGCCCAGCGAGGTGCAGCGGCTCGCCCAGGCCCATCCGCCGCTGCAGCTGCGCGGCGCCACGGCCTCACTGGAGCGCCAGCGGGTGCTGCGGCGCTGCCGTCACCTGCTCGATGCCTGTTTGAGTCAGCGCCTCCAGACGCTGGAGGAGTGCATCGCCCGGCTGCTGGAGGAGGAGCGCCAGGTGCCTCCGCCAGCCCCCACCCCTCCGGCGTCCGGCAGCGGCCTCGACATGGAGACCCGCATCCATGAGCTCTTCGATGCCCTCAACGGCGACGCCCTGCGTTTCCAGGAGGCCTATTACAGCGAGCGCCGCTACCTGAACCAGCTGGATGACGGCCGCCGTGCCGGTTACGAGGAGACCCTGGCGGTGCCGGCGGCCTGAGGTGATCCAGCACCAGGCCGGGAAACAGCGGACTGGTCTCCAGCGGGAGGGGCTAGGAATGTTGCTGTGGCGACGCTGGGCTCCAGATCTCCACGCTACGGGATTTAGCGAGCAGCAACCAGACCAGGCAGGCCTCATTGGCTGCGTACAGCGCCATCCTGCGGCGCAGGTCAGCCGGCGCGTCGTTGGGGCTGGCTGGCTCCACCACCAGATCAGGGGAAAGCGGCGGAAAGCCGCGCCGCTCTGCATCGTTGAGGGCAGCCCAGCGATCCAGATGCACCAGGCTGGCATCGGGGCTGCGGATCGACCCAACTCCTTCGGAGATGCCTTGCGGCTTCGGGTAGGTGGAATCCGGTGGAGCTGACGAACAACAAAACTTCAGGGGTAGATTGCTCTGGCGCCCGCCAGCCAGAGCAGAACACTTTGCGTCTGGTTCCGGCTAATGGATTAATCACCGGTAAGCTTCGGACAAATAAATTGACCAATGTTTAATCTCCCAAGCCGTTCCGAGCTGGAGGCGTAGACTAGGGTTGATTGGGTCTCTGAGACGCTTGAGAGTGGTGGGCAAGGTGGGTATTGAGCATTGATAAACACATGGGCACAACGAGAATTGTCAATCCCGCTCATGCTGGACAGGGTTAATCCAGTGGCTGAAGTGGTTTTTTGCGTTGCGTAGCTAGCAAGCTTATGGATGTTCAACGTGCACACAAGTGGTAAGAAATTGCCGCAGATGATTATTGGATGCTCTTTTCCCTATCGACCCAAACAGCTAATAGGATTCAACCTCACTTTCCCGAAGTGAGAACCGAGCTTGATAAGTCACAATGGTCTTCGTGAACCGACTGTGCTTCCAAAAGACTCACTATCGCCACTCACCGAAGTGGGTAGATGTTCCCACCAAAAGTATGGTTCCCCAGTGCCTTGACTATGGTCTTGCGGTTGTTGGCTCTGCCCTTGGGGTTGGCCTTGCCCTTGCCCTTCTTGCCCTTCTTGGCCTTGATTGCCGTGAGACAACCAATTACTGACTGCAATAGCGGCCAACGTAAGACTCGCAACGAGGGCAATTATTTTAATGCCAATATCTAATACCTTATAAACAAGATCGATAACACCCTTGTATGTTTCCAAGGTTTCGAGAAATGTTGTGCCAGAGGGGTCAGTGAAACTGACTGGATTTCCTATGACATAGACGTAATCGTTAAGAGTAAGTGGTAATAATGCCCGGCCGGGAATAGGATCCAGAGAAAGAAAAGTCCCATTCTCGGGATCATAGTATCTGGCTCGGAGATAGTATAAGTCGAGATCCTTGTCAAGCTGCTCGCCAGCGTACAAGTTGTTATTGGAGCTAGAGATGGAAGCTCCATAGGCGATCCCAAAAGCGTAGTACGGATAGGAGCTTTGGACTGAGCTCTGCAGGTCTGTTGTTTTCCGAATGCTGCCATGCCCATCAACGAGATAGTACGAAGTGTAGAGATCATCTTGGCGTGACAGCAGGCGATTTCCAAGTGTGTAACGAGACAGGAGCGTACCATCGGCTTGATACCCCTCAACCACTTGCGCATACTTGGAGAAGGTGTTGTCAAGCAGATAGCGCGTCTCAATTCCGCCTTCAGTTTTGAATACCCTCATGCCGCTGGCGTCATAGTCGAAACCGAGGTTGGTGGTGACGCCATTGTTTGTCACCTCAGCCTGACTTAGTTCTCCCTTGGCATTCCAGGTGTAGGTGGCAAGCGTGCTGCCGCCACTCACCTTGGCTGTCAGCGATCCATTGGCGTCGTACTGATAGCTGATCGTGTTGCCCCCCAGCACCTCCTCCAGCAGCCGATCGTTCACGTCGTAGCTGTAGGTGGTGATCCCCTCCACCGAATCGGTGCGCTTGAGCCGGTTGCCCACTGCATCCATCAGATAGGCGATCGTTCGGTTGCCGTTCACCGGATCGGTGATCGACTCCTGCACCAAGCGATAGAGATCGTCGTAGCTGTAGTTCACCGTGCGGCCATCGGCTTCCACCACCCGGGTGCGGTTGCCCATGGCATCCAGGCTGTAGGCGTAGCTGGAAAGCACCACATCGGAGGAACTGCGGTTCTCCAGGAAGGTGAGCCGGTTCAGGTCGTCGTAGCGGCGGGTTTCCTTTACATCATTGGCGAACAGGGTGCTCACCAGGTTGCCCACGCTGTCGTAGCCGTAGACGGCGACGCCGCCGTCAGCATCGGTGACCGTCTTGAGTCGGTTGAGGGCGTCGTAGCCGTAGTGAGTTCTGCCCGATGGCACGTTCAGGCTGAGGATGTTGCCCGCGGCGTCGTAGGTGTAGGTGATGGCGCGGCCATCCGGTTCGGAGCGGCCGAGCAGCCTGTCCCGCTCGTCGTACTGATAGGTGGTGGTGCCACGGTTGTCGATCACGCTGACGAGCTGGCCGGTGGCGGTGTAGCGGAATTGCTCGGTGGGGGTGCTATCGGAGAAGCGCTTCTCCACCAGCCAGTTGCGTGCATCGAAGCTCTGGTGGGTGCTGATGCCGTTGGCATCGGTGGCTTCGATCAGATTGCCGAACGCGTCGTAGGCCATCTGGCTCACCTGGCCGCCGGGCAGTGTGGCGCTCACCTGGCGTCTCAGCAGGTCGTAGCCAAACGTGGTGATATGCCCATTGGCATCCTGCTGCTCGATCAGGTTGCCCGCCGCGTCGTAGCGGTATTCGGTGCGCTGATTGAGGGCATCAATCACCGCCGTCAGCCGGCCCAGCCCGTCGTACGTATAACCCGTCTTCAGCCCGGAGAGATCGGTCTGCTCGATCACGCGGCCCATGCCATCGCGGCGCTGACTCATCGCCGTGCCATTGGCGTAGGTGCTGCTGATCAACTGGCCCAGGGGGTCGTAGCCAAAGGTGGTGGTGCGGCCCAGGGCATCGGTGATCGAGGTCTGACGGCCGGCCGCGTCGTAGCCGTAGCTGGTGACCTGATCGAGAGCATTGGTCCAACGGGTCATGCCATCGGCGGCGTCGTAGCTGCTGGTGCTGCGGTTGCCGCGTTCATCGATCGTGGCGATCAACCGGCCTGCCTTGTCGAAGTCCTGGCGGCGGCGGGGATTGTCGCCCAGATCCGCCGAGGTGGCATCGGGCAGGATCTGCTCCACCTGGCGGCCCAATGCGTCGTACACGTAGTGGGTGCTGCGGCCCAGTTCGTCGGTGCTGGCGATCAGCCGATCGAGGGCATCAAAGCTCTGCCGTTGCCGGGGATTATCCGCATCGGCGCCGGGGGTGGCATCGGGGAGGATCGTCTCGATCCGGTTGCCGCGCCCGTCGTAGCGGAAGGCCGTGCGGCGGCCCAGGGCATCCACCTCGGCGATCAGTTGGCCAGCAGCGTCGTACTCGCTGCGCTTGATTCCACCCAATGCATCGATCGTGTCCAGCAGTCGGCCCTGGACGTCATAGGTGTAGCGCGTGATGGCACCCACCCCATCGGTGCTGCTGGTCACCCGCCCATTGGCGTCGTAGCTGAGGCTAAAGGCCGCACCCGATGGGTCGATGATGCCGATCACCTGACCTCTCCCGTCGTAGCTGAAGGTGACCATCTCGCTGGTGGGGTCAGTGATCTTGGTGGGCAGGCCGTTGGCGTCGTAGGTATAGCTGGACACGAACCCTGCGGCATCGGTGCGCCTGGTGCGGTTGCCCTTGGCGTCGTAGTCGTAGGTGGTGATGTTGCCCAAGGGATCCTTCTGGGTCAGCAGGTCGTTGCGGTCGTTGTAGGTGTAGGTGGTGGTGTCCCCCTTGCCATTGGTTTCACTCAGCCTGTTGCCGCGCCCGTCGTAGGTGTAAAGGGTGCTCTGCCCTTCCGGATCGGTGCGCGAGAGCAGGTTGTCGTTGGTGTCGTAGCTGTAGAGCGTCTTGCCGCCCAGGGAATCGAACTCCTGCACCACCCGGCCCCGGTCGTCGAACAGGCGCGTGGTGGAATTCCCGAGGGGATCCTTCACCGTCTGGCGGGAGGCGGCCGAATCCAGATTCACCTCCACCACATGGCCGTCGGCGTCGATCAGCTTGCTGATCTGGCCCTTGCTGTCGAATTCGGTGCGGCTCGTCTTGCGGCCCAGGGGATCCTTCACCTCGGTGAGGTAGTGGGGGCGGCCGGCATCGTCGTAGCGCATGCTGGTGCTGGCATCCTCCCGGTCGGTGACCGTGGCCAGGTTGCCGTTGCTGTCGTAGCTGTAGCGGATCGCCTGGCCGGCCGGATCGGTGATGCTGGTGATCCGCCCCTGCCCATCGCGCTGGAAGCTCACGCTGGTCCCGGTGGAGCTGGTGATGCCGCTGTCGCTGTAGGTGAGCGTGTTGCCGTTGCGGTCAACCACCTTCTGCAGGCCGAAGAACTGGTCGTAGTGGTAGGTGGTGCCGTCTTTGCTGATCAGCCGGTACAGGGAGGGGTTGTAGCCGATGAAGCTGAACAGGAAGCTGCCCACCGTGCCGTCGCCGCGTAAAGAGAGCGGGGCATCGTCCACTTCCAGCCGGTCGAACACACCCGCATCGGCCTTGAACCGGGGCGAGTAGACGGTGCCGAACAGGTTGGCCGAGGTGGGCACCGCATCAAAGGTGAAGCTCACCCGGCGCCCTTCGGGGGTGGTGAGGCTCACCCGGGTGCCCACCGAGAAGGCGGTGCTCGAACCGAACAGATCGCCGCCGCTGGCCTGCAGATCGCGGCCATCGGGGGAGGCTTCGGTGATGCGGGCATCCTGCATCGTGAGCTGCCAGCCGTAGCCGAAATCGCCCAGCCCACCGCTCTCCAGCGTGAGGATCACCCCCTCCGCCGTGCCATTGCCACTCAGGTCGTAACCCACCACCCGCAGCAGATAGCTGCCATTCGCATACAGCCGTGGATCCAGGCTGGCCACCACCTGGTTCACCACAGTGCTGTTGCCCTCGGCCAGCAGCACGAAAGCGGGATCGTCGGCGCCGAGCTGGTCGAGATTCACCGCATCCAGCGGCGCGAGCTCCACCCGATACCCATCCAGGTTCACATCGTTCACGCTCACCACCACATCGGTGGGCGTCCGCAGCACCCCCTCGCTCGGCAGCAGGTTGCTGCGATCGATCGTGATCACCGGCGCCACGGTGTCGGCGGGATCCACCACCCGGATCTCCACGGTTTCGCTGCTGCGGTTGCCGGCCGCATCGGTGGCGGTGGCCACCACCCGATAACGGCCGGCCGCCAGGTTTTCCAGCCGGGCCGTGTTCAGCACCCGGTTCGGTTCGCCCGGTGTGAGGGTGAGCGGCTGATCGTTGGCGGTGAGGGTCAACGCCACCACGCTGAAGTTGTCGCGGGCGCGCACCTGCAGCTCCACGCTCCCGCCTTTATTCACCAGCGTGCTGCTGTAACCCAGCTCCAGCACCGGCGCCGTGATGTCG
Organism: Cyanobacteriota bacterium; assembly: GCA_026389265.1. GTDB lineage: Bacteria > Cyanobacteriota > Cyanobacteriia > PCC-6307 > Cyanobiaceae > Cyanobium. The sequence continues at coordinate 13,435 of JAPLIE010000054.1, forward strand.
GCGCTGCTCACCTCCAGCAGGAACTCCTGCCGGGTGAGGCCGCCGCGGCCATCACTCACCTCGATGACCACCGGGCTGGTGCCCCGGTCCGCCTCGGTGGGTTGCCAGCGCAGCCGCCCAAAGGCGTCGATGCTCATCCCCGCCGGACTCTGCACCAGCCGGTAGCTGAGCAGATTGCCGTCGGCGTCGCCGCCGAGCACGTCGTACTTGAACAGGGCGCCGGCCTGGGCCTTGGGCGGTGGGGTGGAGCCGAGGATCGGCGCCTGGTTGGGCGTGACCGTGAGCCCGAAGCTCTGCAAGGCCTGCAGCCCCGCGGCATTGGTGGCCGAGATCGTGATCACGAAGGGGCCCTGCACCGACGCTGCCGGTTCCCAGCTGATGCGGCCGCTCTGCGGATCCACCACCATGCCCGCCGGCGGCTTCACCAGGGCGAACGTGAGCACGGAATTGGCTGGATCGGTGGCCGTCACCTGATACTCGTAAAGCCCGCCCGCCCCGGTGATCACCTGGGGAATCGAATCGATCCTGGGCAAACGGCTGGTGGCCACACTGTTGACGGTGAGTTCGTACGACTGGCGGCTGCTGCCGCCGAAGCCGTCGCTCACCAGGATCTCCACGACGCTGCTGGCGCTGCTGGTGGGGGTGTGGCTGATCACGCCGCTGGCGGGGTCGATCGTCATCCCGGCCGGCGAGCGCACCAGGCTGTAGGTGAGGGGATCGCCATCGGGGTCGGTGGCGAGCACCGCGTAGCGGTAAGGCTGGTTCAGCGCCGCGCCAGTGGGTGGGGACGACACGATCTGGGGCCGCAGATTCGCTCCCTTCACCACCAGCTCGAAGCTCTGCCGGGTGGTGCCGCCGTTGCCATCGGCCACCTCCAGAGTCACCTCCGTGCGGCCGATCTGGCTGCTCTTCGGGGTCCAGATCAACACGCCAAGCTTCGGATCGATCACCATGCCCGGCGGGTTCTTCAGCAGGGCATAGCTGAGGCTGTCGCCATTGGCGTCGCTCGCTTTCACGTCGTAGCGGAGGGTGCTCCCCAGCGAGACGGCAGCCGGCGGCGTGCTGGTGATCAGTGGCGCCTGGTTGGGAGCAGGCAGCTTGTGGTTGCCGAAATCGATGCCACCCACCTGTTGATCGGTGGCGAGGGTGACGGTGTGGAGGCCGGCCTCCGGCACATTGATCTTCACCGTCCAGTTGTCGATGCCGGTGCGGATGTCCTGGAAACCGAAAAGGGTGGAGCCACGTTCGTAGCCGAATTGGATCGGCGCGCCATTCAGCGAAAAATCGGGCTTTTTGGTGGGTTCGGTTAAGCCAGTAACACTGTTCCGGATGTGGACAAAGTCTGTTGAGCGAAGATTTGGTATCGTGCTGGTGAACCACTGCTGACTATTGAAGGCGATCGCAGCGATGTAATAGTCATTGTCTTGCTCGATGCCAATCCCTGAACCAACCACGCCGCTGAAGGGGTTGTTGATTAGATCCTGGCTGCAGGGCGGCCTCGTCATAGCCCGGTTCACCAGGGGCGATGCCGTTCACCCTGCCCAAGTTGTCGACAGCGAAGACGCCGACTTCGTTGTTGTAGAGCGCCTCTCGGAAGCTCCAGATCGCATCCAGATGGATGGTTGCTCCAGGGTCGCCATCAACAAAAAATCCCCCCTTGAGGGAATCCATCGGCTGCAGACCCCCCTGCTTCGGCACGGTTCCAGTTCCAGGCAGGATCTCCTCGGCTCCGAGCCCTCCTGGGGCGGAACTCATCGCGCTGCTGCTGAACGGCTGGTCTGGAAGGAGGGGGCCGCCAAAGAGGGTCGCTAACGATTGGGTATCCATAAGCACCTTTAATGGCGAAGCATCTGGTAATGCTAGCCCGGATGTTTAAGGCGCTTCTTAAAACTTATTGCTTCAAAATGCTGGCCTTTTGCTGGCTGCAAAACCTGTTTCCCGGGCCTTCGGGGATAGCAGAATGGTCTGGTTGTTCGGGAAACCTTCCGCGTCTGAATGAAAAGCGGGTGACCGGATTCGAACCGGCGACGTTCAGCTTGGGAAGCTGACATTCTACCACTGAATTACACCCGCGAATAATTTTTTAATAGTATTTTTACCTTTTCTATCTTAGCACATGCGGCTTTGGTCCCAGATTTTCAGGGCGCTAACAAGCTTTGCTTGCCCGGCTGGCCTGGTTCGGTCTGGATGCTGAGCGTCTGGTTTGCCGGCTTAGTTTGGCTTTGACTAAGTGCAGCTGCGCAGCTGCTGCGGGGGAATTGTGTCATTCTTGGTGTAAGAATGCACGAGCTCTGGCTTTACAGTTTTATCAAAAACCTCCCGAAATGAATCGAAGGAAATTCCATTTAAAATGGGGCTGAGCTTGCGGTACAAGTACTGGGACTCTTTGGTTATGAGCGGGTATTGCATCAGGGTAATCGGAATATTGTACTTTGACAATGTCAGCATCAATTTATAAATGACTTCAAGAAGGACCTGCTCTTGTTTGCCACTTTTGCCTGAATGAGCTCTCCCTATGAGGCCCCCGGCGTAAATTTTTCGTTTAAAAGATCCAGAGCCATAGAAAAAGCGCAATAATTTTAATTTAAGTCTTAACGTAGGCGGATCAGTCCGTTTGTTGTCTCTAGTTACAACGCGTCTGCTCTCCGCGGCAGCAACAAGGTCTCGCATGGGCACAAAAACGTGGTCAATAATGATGTCCTCTCGAGAAAGAAGTTCTTCTGCGTGGTTGTGAAAGCCTGGGTTTTTTACAATGTAGCCACAATTATCCTCTCCGATGTTCTTTTCGAGGCCGGCCCGTGCAATCTCATTCTTAAAGCCGCTCAGGTTTCCAGAATTAAATCCTGTGTCCAGTCCAAGATTGGTCAGGAGTTCCACTAAGAAAGTGGTTCCAGCTCTGCCCGTGCCTGTGATGATTACATGATGCCGCGGTGTAAGGCTTTGCATGCGGACGATCTTTTTGCATTAGAGATTCTTCATTTAAGGGGCGCAATGCGTCAGAAATCAACTCGAGGCAGAAATTAAGAGGCTGACCTCGGTCATGAGAATCAGCCTCCACTGGGCCTCTTGCCCCTCAACCAGCGAGAGAGTCGGGGGTTGGGTCAGCCCTTCGCCAGCTCGGTCGCCGCTGCCGCCACACCAGCACCGGTGGCCACCTTGCCCAGGCCTAGGTCCTGCAGGGTGGCCTCGATCGCCGCCACGGCGGTAAGGATGTCGCGGTCGGCCACGAAGCCCAGGTGGCCGATGCGGAACACATGGCCCTTGAGGTGGTCCTGGCCGCCGGCCAATAAGATATCGAAGCGGTTCTTCACCTCCTTGCGCAGCGATTCGGCGTCGATGCCATCCGGTGCCACGGCCGTGATCGCCGGGCTGCCGTGGCCTGCGGCGGCGTAGAGGGGCAGGCCGATCGCCTGCATGGCGGCGCTGGTGGCCCGCTGGTGGCGGGCGTGACGGGCGAAGATCGCCTTGAGCCCCTCCTTCTCCATCATCTCCAGGGCCGCCTCAAGGGCGAAGTAGAGGTTGATCGCGGGGGTGAAGGGGTTGCTGTTGTCGGCGGCGGCTTTGCGGTATTTGCCGAGGTCCAGATAGAACTTCGGCAGATCCGAGCGTTCATAGGCCTGCCAGGCCCGGGGGCCCATCGCCACGAAGCTGAGGCCCGGCGGCATCATGTACCCCTTCTGGGAGCCGGAGCCGATCACATCCACGCCCCAGTCGTCCATCGGCACATCGGTGGCTCCGAGGCTGGTCACACAGTCGGCGATGGTGAGGGCGGTGCCGTGGGCCCGGACGTGGGCGGCGATGGTCTGCAGGTCGTTGATCACCCCGGTGGAGGTTTCCGAGTGGGTGAGGATCACCGCCTTGATGGCCTTGGCGGTGTCGGCCTCCAGGGCGGCCTTGAAAGCCTCCGGATCGAGGGGCTGGCCCCACTCGGCCTTGATCACCTGCACATCCAGCCCATAGGCCTTGGCCACCTTGACCCAGCGTTCACCGAACTTGCCGTTGTCGCCGCAGAGCACCCGATCGCCGCGGCTGAGGGTGTTCACGATGCCGGCCTCCATGGCGGCCGTGCCGCTGCCGGTGATCACCAGCACCTCGTGTTGGGTTTGATGCAGCCACTGCAGCTGCTCGGTGGTGCGCTTCACGATCTTCTGGAAATCGGCGCTGCGGTGGCCGATCGGATGGCGGCCCAACGCCTGCAGCACGGTTTCCGGCACCGGGGTGGGGCCGGGGATCATCAGGGTGAGTTTGTCCTGCATGGAAAGCGGGGCGTCGCGGACGCGTAGGGGGTGGCGCCGAAGGGGCGTGGCGGGGAGGGATGCGGCGCCGGCTGGGCACGCAATCGACCACCATAAAAAACGATGTTCCCCGGGCCATGGACTCCTGGGCCATGGATTCCCCGTTCCCACCCTCTGCCGTGCCCGGAGTTCCGTTCGCTGGCTGTGTTCGGTCCGGCCGGCCCCGTGGCCTGCAACCCAGGCCCGGTGATGTCGCCGCTGGCTCCCTCGGCGGTGGATCCCATGGCTGAGATCACCCCTGCGCCACGGGGCTACACCCTGCCGGTGTGGGTGGCGGCCGCCGCCCGGGCGGCCCTCGGCTCGCTCCTGGGGGAGCCCGTGACCCCGGCGATGGCTCTCGAGTTGCTGGAGCCCCCGGGCGTGGCAGCCGTGCCCGTCGAGGCCGCGGCGCTTCTGGGCGATGGCTGGGCCCTGGGCCAGGCCCGCTGTGATCCTGGCGAGGGCCTCGATCTCACCCGAGGCTTGGTGGTGTGGGTGCTGCTGCGCTGGCGGGAAGCGATCCCAGCCCCAGCGGCGCTCGAACCCAGCCCGCAGGACTGGCTGATGATCGAGGCGGGCGAGGGCGTGGGCATCCACACCGCCAGTGGTGAGGCCTGCCTTTCGGATTACGCCCGCCGCCTGCTGGCGGCCAACCTGCGACCCCTGGTGCCCGCTGGCCAGGTCTTGCAGCTGCGGGTGGTGCTGCCGGCCGGCCGGGCGCTGGCGGAGCGCACCAGCAATGCCGCCTTCGGGGTGGTGGAGGGCCTGGCCCTGATCGGCACCCGCGCCGCCGTGCAGGCCGGCGCCTCGCCGGATCAGTTGGAGGCCACCCTGGCGGCCCTGCGCGGGCAGGCCGGCGCGTCCGATTTCAAGGGCGATCTGGTGCTCGTGATCGGCGAGAACGGCCTCGATCTGGCGCCCCGGCTTGGACTCCCCCACCAGCTCCTGCTGAAGGCCGGCAACTGGATCGGCCCGGTGCTGGTGGCGGCGGCCGAGGCGGGCGTGCGGCGGCTGCTGCTCTTTGGCTACCAGGGGAAGTTGATCAAGCTGGCGGCGGGCATCTTCCACACCCACCACCACCTGGCCGATGGCCGCGCCGAGGTGCTCACCGCCTTTGCGGCCCTGGAGGGCCTGGTCGGCCCGCCCCTGCAGGCGCTCCATGGCGCAGCCACGGTGGAGGCGGCCCTGGCGGAGCTGGAGGCCGCCGATTCGGCCCTGGCCCAGCGGCTGCGGGACCGGCTCGCGGCCGCGGTAGAGAGCCGCAGCGCCGCCTACCTGGACCGCCACGGGGGCGGCTCCCTCGCGGTGGGGGCGGTGCTGTTCGACCGCCGCCGCCGCATTTGCACCGCCGGTCCGATCGGTGGACCCCTGCTGGAGGCGCTGACCGAGGTTGGCGCCGCCTCCCCGCCGCCTCCGGCGTTCAGAGTCTGAGGGCCAACGATCCACGGGCCATCTGCAGGGCCCGCGCCCGGTGCCGCCGGCGACGGGGGCCTCTGCAGCGGGGGCCTTTAGGGTTAGGCAACGGTTCTGAGTTGCGATGGTCCACGTGAGCGGTGCTTCCCCGCAGGCCGCGGGCCGGGACCTCACCAGCGGATCAACCCGGGCCCCCGGGCTGGTGATCCTCGATTTTGGTTCCCAGTATTCCGAGCTGATCGCCCGCCGGGTGCGCGAAACGGAGGTGTTCTCCCTCGTGCTGCCCTACACGATCACGGCCGAGGAGCTGCGGGCCCTGGCTCCGAAGGGGATCATCCTCAGTGGCGGCCCCAGCTCGGTCTACGAAGACGGCGCACCCCGCTGCGACCCGGCCCTGTGGGACCTGGGCATTCCGGTGCTGGGGGTCTGCTACGGCATGCAGCTGATGGTGCAGCAGCTGGGCGGGGCGGTGGTGGCCGCCGGCCGGGCCGAATACGGCAAGGCGCCGTTGCACGTCGACGACCCCACCGACCTGCTCACCAATGTGGACGACGGCTCCACGATGTGGATGAGCCACGGCGATTCGGTGGAGCGCCTGCCGGAGGGCTTCCTGCGCCTGGCCCACACCGACAACACCCCGGAGGCGGCGGTGGCCCACCTCGGCCGGCGCCTGTATGGCGTGCAGTTCCATCCGGAGGTGGTGCACTCCAGCTGCGGCATGGCCCTGATCCGCAATTTCGTGTACCACGTTTGCGGTTGCAACCCCGATTGGACCACCGACGCCTTCATCGACGAGGCGATCGCTGATGTGCGGTCCCAGGTGGGCGAGAAGCGGGTGCTGCTGGCCCTCTCCGGGGGCGTGGATTCCTCCACCCTGGCCTTCCTGCTGCACCGGGCGATCGGCGATCAGCTCACCTGCATGTTCATTGACCAGGGCTTCATGCGCAAAGGGGAGCCCGAGTTTCTGGTGGAGTTCTTCGACAAGCGCTTCCACATCAACGTGGAATACATCAATGCCCGCGAGCGCTTCATCAATAAGCTGGCTGGCGTTACCGATCCGGAGGAGAAGCGCAAGCTGATCGGCGCCGAATTCATTCGCGTGTTCGAGGAGGAAAGCAAGCGCCTCGGCCCCTTTGATTACTTGGCCCAGGGCACGCTTTACCCCGATGTGATCGAGAGCGCCGGCACCAACATCGACCCCAAGACCGGCGAGCGGGTGGCGGTGAAGATCAAGAGCCACCACAACGTGGGCGGCCTCCCCAAGGACCTGCAGTTCAAGCTGGTGGAACCGCTGCTCCGCCTGTTCAAGGACGAGGTGCGCAAGGTGGGCCGCAGCCTCGGCCTGCCCCAGGAGATTGTGGGCCGCCATCCCTTCCCGGGGCCGGGCTTGGCGATCCGCATTCTGGGGGAGGTGACCAGCGAGAAGCTCAACATCCTGCGTGATGCCGACCTGATCGTGCGCGAGGCGGTGCGCGATGCCGGCCTCTACGACGAGATCTGGCAGGCCTTCGCCGTGCTGCTGCCGGTGCGCAGCGTGGGGGTGATGGGCGACAAGCGCACCTACGCCTTCCCGGTGGTGCTGCGCTGCGTGTCCTCCGAAGATGGCATGACCGCCGACTGGTCGCGCCTTCCCTACGACCTGCTCGAGCA
>JAPLIE010000097.1 GCA_026389265.1 Cyanobacteriota bacterium
ATCATCGACACCTTCGTGATGGGGGCCACCTTCGCGGCCGAAGCCAACCTGATCACCGCCGAAAACACCTTTCTCCATCTCTTCCCCAAGATCGATTCCAATTCCCTCCAGGTCGGCCTGATCCGCCTCAAGCCCGGCGCCTCCCCCCAGGCGGTGAAGGCCGCGATGGAGCCGATCCTCAGCGGCCGCAATGTGATGGTGCTTACCAAGCAGGAGTTGGCCGAAAAAGAGGTGAACTACTGGAAGCGCAATTCCTCGGTGGGCTTCATCTTCTCGCTCGGGGTGCTGGTGGGATTCGTGGTTGGCAGCATCATCGTGTATCAAATTCTCTATGGCGATGTCATGAACTCCCTGCCCCAGTACGCCACGCTCAAGGCGATGGGCTACCGGGATCCCTTTGTGATTGGCATCGTGATCCAGCAGGCGGCGATTCTGGCGTTGGTGGGCTTCATCCCCGGTGTGCTTCTTTCCAGCGCCCTTTATGTGCTGCTGGCCAACGTCACCAAGCTCACCGTGCTGATGACCCTCAACCGCGCCCTGCTGGTGCTCGCCCTCACCTTCGTGATGTGCGTGGGATCGGGCACCCTGGCCACCCGCAAGCTGGTGCAGCTCGATCCGGCCGATGTCTTCTGACCCCACCATGGAGCGCCCCGACCCCGCTCTCGATCCTTCCGGCGCGGCGGCCGCCGGCCCCAGCGCCGGAACCGCGGCAACGCCCATCGCTCAGCCATCCGATCCGTCGCCGACGGCCGAAGATTCGAAGGGCGAACAACCGGTGATTTCGCTCCAGAACGTGAACCACTGGTTCGGCAGCGGCGACAGTCGCAAGCATGCCCTCAAGGACATCACGCTCGACATCTACCCAGGGCAGATCGTGATCTGCACTGGCCCCTCCGGCTCCGGCAAGACCACCCTGCTCACCATGTTGGGCGGCCTGCGTTCCTGCCAGGATGGCAGCCTCAAGATCCTCGGCCAGGAGCTCAACGGCGCCAGCAAGGAGCAACTGGCCGACCTGCGCCTGAATGTGGGCTTCATCTTTCAAGCCCACAACCTGATGATGTTCCTCAATGCCCGCCGCAATGTGCGGCTTTCGCTGGAACTGCACGACCGCTTCTACGACCAGGATATGGATCAGCTCTCCACCGCCATGCTCGAGAAGGTGGGCCTGGGCGATCGGGTGGAATACATGCCCGCCAACCTCTCCGGCGGCCAGCGTCAGCGGGTGGCAATCGCCCGGGCCCTGGTGAGTCAGCCGAAGATTCTGCTGGGGGATGAACCCACCGCCGCCCTCGACAAGGAATCAGGCCGCACCGTGGTGGAGCTGATGCAGCAGCTGGCCCGTGAGCAGAACACCACGATCATCATGGTCACCCACGACAACAAGATCCTGGATGTAGCCGATCGCATCATCATCGTCGATGACGGCCGCCTCGCCACAGCGGAGCAGGAGGCCGCCTTCGTGCAACGGATGCGCGATCCAGCCCACTGACATCCAGTCTTCGGAGTATCCACGTCTCGGAGCATCCACTCTTATCCACTCCACGGAGATCCGTCACTGCGGGTTGCTGCTGCCACTGGAGGTGACCCCCGCTCTCTGTCGAGAACTCCACCATTGTTGGCTGCCTCGCCCCAACACCAGCGTGGTTGAAAGCACACCATCTGATGATCGAACTCACCTTTCATCCCGATCAACTTCATCCCTTCAACCTGGTCCGCCAGTTTTGCCCTTGCGTTCCTGCTGTATCGGTTCGCTTCATCTCCGCCGATCCATTGCATCGGTTTCATTCCACCGAATCCAGCAGGCCGCCGGCGGCCTCCGGCAGCGCCCTCCGGGTCGTCCTGTCGCCGTTGATCGGAAGCTCAGGGCAAACCCCCTAGGATCCAGCCAGGCAGGAGTTGCAGCGATGGCGGATCTGACTTCCGGCTCCGATCCGGGCCCAAGCTCCGGTGCCGATCCCCAAGGGCCGCCCGAGCCGACGGGCGGAGCTGTGCCTAAGCGATGGTCCGGCCATCCCGAGCTCGGCGACGACCCCGGCCCCAGCGCCTTCCCTAGCAATGTGTCCGAGCTGCTCACCCGGGCCCAGCTCGACAATGCCCGCGATGTCTTCCGACTCGTCGAGACCCGCTCGGCCCTGAGCCCCTATCAGGAGCGAGAACTGGCGGTGAAAATCATCCAGAAACTGGCCGCCTTTCACGAGGATGTGATCGATGGCCTCATCGCCGAGGAGAAATCAGAAAGCGTGGCGGCCTGGGCGATGGACCTCACCAGGATCCGGGTGGCGATCACCCTGCTGGAGGCGGTGGAGCTCTCCGACGACTGATCCAGCAATGGATCCAGCCGGAGGCACAGGCTTCGCTCCGGTGCCCCGATTTGGGGACCAACTAGACGATGTGCCCGCGGCGGCTCCGGTTGATTCAATCGGGCTCCATGCTGCGCGCCTCGTGGGCCAGGTTCTCACTGATGATCGACGGCAGGAGCTGGGGGGGCGGGTTCCGTTCAACGGGACAACCGGAGGTTCGTGGGGGCAGGCACCGGTCCATGCGCCGCCCCGCTAGTGGAGGCCAGGGATGGCATGGATGATCTCCGGGCAGAGCCCTTCGCCGCCATCCTGAGGAGGCGGTTCTGGGTTGGAGAGAACGGCGTCGGGGCGGGCGGGCCATCAGCCCTCAACGGGGGCTTCCAGCCGCAGGGTCCTCAGCCCGCAGGGTGTCCAGCAGCATCGCCGCCAGCCGCTCGCTGCTGCGCAGGGCACCCTCCACCCGGCCGAAGCCCACCCCGGCTACGTAGTCTCCGCAGAAGCCCACCCGGCTGTGGCGACAGAGCAGCAGATCCTCCGGCAGGCCCGGTTCCCGCGGAAAGGCGGCTCCCCAGCGCATCAGCTGACGCTGCCCCCGAGCCACCAGGCCGGGCTCCAGCCAATCCGTCAGGGCGTCCTGCAGCGCCTCACTGAGGGCCTCGATCACCGCCAACTCCTCTTCCTGCCTGGGCAATTGGCCGAGCTGGCGGGCGATGGAGGAGCGTGATCCGTACACGCTCAGATGCTCGGCGGCGAAGACCGCACTGGAATGGGCAACCACGGCCACCCGCCCATCGGCCAGGGGCTGGATCGAAAGCCGCGAGAGGCGCCAACGCTGTTCGGCAGCCGCATCGAAGCGCAGGAGCCGAAAAGGACACCGGCGCCAGACATCGGCGTCGGCGCCCTCCGCCACGAGCAGCAGGTTGCTGCGGGCCTCCGAGCGCAGGGAGGCGAGGGCCGCCAGCACATGCTGCAGCTCAGGATCGTCCAGCGACTGGGCCGCCTCTTTCAGGGGTACGGTGTCCCAGGCCAGTAGCAGCCTTGAGCGAGGGTGGGCCAGCAGGGTGCCCGCCAGCACCAGCCAGTCGGCCTCACCCAGCAGCTGGCGCTCCCGGTCGAAGAGTTGCCAGCGTCCGCCTGGGGTCACCGCTAGATAGCAGACCAGAACGCCGTAGTGCTCCGCAACGCCCGCTGCCGCCGCGGGTCCGGCCTGGGCCAGGTCCAGCAGCCCAGCGCAGAGGCCATCCATGCCGCCGGCCCCGCGATAGAGCGCTCCCTCACCGAGGGGATCGCGGCTGTCCTCGCTATGTAGGAGCCCTGCCGCATCCAGCCTTGCCCGGGGTTCGATCCAGGGCTCGATCACCCCCTTGGCCAGCAGCGGCTCCAGCAGGTCTGGGGCTCGGCCGCTGATGTTGAAGAGGGGAGCGCCATGGTCGATGCGCAGGTCGGCATCCTGGCGCGAGCGGCGTGTGGCGGTCCGCCCCCCCGGACCGCGGCCGCTCTCCCAAAGGCTGATGGCACCGCTCCAACGGCCCCGGCACAGGGCGGCGATGAGGGCGCAGCCACCCACCCCCGCGCCCACCACGGCGATGGAGGCTGGTGGACATTGGGCCATCGGGAAGCCACGCCGTTGATCGCCCTCCAAGGATGCAGGATCCCACCCAGTTCGGACATGCTCCCGTAGGCGGGTCGCGCCCTGAGCTGCCGCCCGCGTGGATCGGGCCGCGATGATTCTCCCCAGGCCAGTCCTGCTTAGGCTTAAGCCCTGACCGTCAGCTAGCAGTCCTTTCCTCGATGCCCGACTCGCCCGACGACGACCGTCTCCGCCACGAGATGCTCGAGGAGGAGCTGGAGGCGGCCCGACGCAAACGCGATAGCTATCAGGCCCTATTGAAGGATCTGCCGGAGGTGTTTGAGGGCAAATTTCGGGAACGCGTGCGGCCGGTGCAGCAACGCAACGAACAACTGCTGGAGGAGGGGATGGCCCTGCGGGAGCAGATCCGTCGTGCCCTGCCGCAGGCCGGTGTTGCCGGGAGCGCCAGCCTGCCCCCGGCCACCGAATTCGGTGCATCCGTCGATCGCGGCACGGCTCTGGAGAAGGGTCTGAAGGATGCCGGGAAGCCGGCAGGGCCTGCCGGGGTGCAGGGGCTGACAACTGCGGCAGAAAGCCTAAGGAGCACCGGGATGCCCGGGGCACTGGCCGCCGGCCTGGCCCTGGGACTGGGCGGTCTGCTGCTGGCCACCCAGCCCTGGCGCTCTGGCGGAGGTTCCCGACCGACCGATCGACCAGCGGCCCCCGGCATGACGACGCCCTCCGCTCAGGTGCCGGCATCAACCGCGAGCCCCGCCATCCAGAGCGCCCCGCCCCCGGCGGGCGTGCCTTCGATCAGCCTGCGCACCACCGGCCCCAGCTGGCTGGAGGTGCGCAGCACCGATGGGGTGGTGCTCTTCTCAGGTGAGCTCAACGGCCAGCGGAGCTTCCCCCTCAGCAGCGGCCTGATGATCCGCTCGGGCCGGGCCGATCAGGTTTACCTGCGGGTGAACGGGCAACCGGAGCGGAAACTCGGCTCGATCGACTGGCTCGACTGGACCACCTTCCCGCCAGCCCCCCCCGCCGGGACGGGGGCCAGCCGTCAACCCTGATCGGTCGGAGGATCGGCACTCTCCCCGGGGGCCGCTGACGATCCGGGGCCGCCCCCGGCCAACAGCCATGCGAGGAGCCCCACCAGCCCCCAGCCCAGCCAGGAGAGGTTGAACACCGGACGGAGCAGCGCCGTCAGCGGTTCCACCAGCCCATGGCTCAGGGCAACGGTGAGCACCACCATCAACAGGAGCATCAGCATCGCGGCTCACCTCCCTCCAGAGCCCGTCGAGCCGCCCGGTCGTTCTCGATGGGCCCGGGCCGCAGCACCTGCCAGGGCTCCAGCGCCGAATCGGCTGGTTCACGCCAGGCCAGCACCCGACTAGGGGATCCGGATCCCGGGGGCCAGGGCCGCGGGGCGAGCAGGGCGAGCCCGGGAAAGGCCGCGGCCGCCTGATCTGCGTCGATAGCCGGTGAGGCGCCGGAAGGGTTGGCACTGGTGGTGGCCAGCGGACCGCTGCGGCGGAGCAGATCGCAGGCCAAGGGCGCGGCAGGAACCCGCAGACCCAGGCTTGCTCCCCCCGGGTTGAGCACCTGCACCAGCGGTCCAGCGATCGGCAGCACCAGGGTTGTGGCGCCAGGCCAGCAACGGTGGGCCTGCTCCAGCCACTCGGAATGCCAGGGAACCCCGAGCAGCTCCACCAGTTGGCCAAGATCGGCGCCCATCAGGATCAGCGGTTTGTCAGGAGGGCGGCGCTTCAGGCGCCACAGCAGGGGGGCAACGGAAGGGGCACAGGCCAGGGCCGGCAGGGTATCGGTGGGAAAGAGCACCGCCTCCCCCGCCGCCAGCCGCTCCGACAGGGCCTCCGCGTTGAGCACCTGGCTCATCGGGTTCCCCCACCAACAGGCTGGCGTCCACTGGCAAAACGCAGCACTCCTTCGGGATCGCGGTGGGCCCGCACGTCCTCCAACCCGGCCATCTCAAGCAGCAGACCCACGCTCTGGCTCTGATCGTGGTGGTGCTCGAGCAGCAGCACACCCCCCGGTGCCAAAGCCTGGGCCGCACCGGCACAGATGGTGCGCAGGGCCACCAGCCCATCGGATCCGCCATCGAGGGCGCGGCGGGGTTCGTGATCACGCACCATGGGTTCAAGGTTTTCCATGGTGATAGTGGGAATGTAAGGAGGGTTGGCCACCACCAGATCCAGCTCTCCCGACCAGGGCTTCAGGGCTTGCCACCAATCGGAGCGCATCAGGGTGAAGCGCTCCTCAACCCCAGCGGCGGCCCGATTCAGAGCTGCGAAGGTCAACGCCTCATCACTGGCATCCACCGCCAGGCCACGGCCTGCCGGCAGGGCCCTGGCCAGCGCCACCGCCAGGGCGCCACAGCCGGTGCCGAGGTCGGCCCAGCGGAGCCCAACCCCACCTGATGTCGGCGGGGCTAGCGCCAGGGCCAGATCCACCAGCAGCTCGGTTTCCTGTCGGGGAATCAGCACGCCGGGTCCCACCTGCAGCTCCAGATCCCTCCAGGGACAACGGCCCACCAGATACTGCAGCGGTTCAGCTGTGCGGCGGTGCCGCCGCCAGAGATCCTCAATCCTGGCCAGGGGCTGGAGCAGCCACACCATCCGGTGCGGATACAGGTGCAGGGCCTGCAGCTCGGGCCAGTGCAGCCCACCGCCCAGATCCAGAAGCCAATCGAGATCGGCTCTGGCCCCCCCGGTGCTGGCCAGCAGCTCCCGGCGCCAGGCCAGCAGATCGGAGGCCGGCAACGCTGCGCAATCCCCGCTCGTTGATCCCTCCATCCCCTCAGGCTAGGGGCCGTTGATGCCCTTCAGCATCAGCAGCGCTGCCAGCGCAGGCCAGGCTGCGCGCGTAGCAAGCCCTCCCATTCCAGCTGGAACAACGCCACCGCCAGCTCGCCAGCGGGGCGCCCAAGCTGGAGGCTGATCTGCTCAAGGGAAGCTCCATCCCCCACCGCCGCTAGCAAGCGCTCCTGGTCGGAGCCGGCCGGATCCGCCGTGGGACTTTTGAATGTGGCGGCCCCGCCGGAGCAGGGGGCGAGGGGACCCGGCCCCAGGAAAGCCACCAGATCCTCCGGCGTTAGTAGCGGGGTGGCGCCCTGGCAGAGCAGACGATTGCTGCCCAGGGCCGAATGGCGTCCGGCATCACCCGGCACCACCCAGAGGGGCAGGCCCTGCTCCCAGGCATAGGCGGCGGAATGGAGCGCGCCGCTGTCCGGCGGGCACTCCACCACCACCACCGCCGCCGCCAGCGCCACCAGCAGACGGTTGCGGCCGGCGAAGTTGCCGCGGTGAACCGGCGCCCCCGCGGGCTGTTCACTCAGCAGCAGGCCACGACGGCCCACCGCCCGCTGCAGGGGACCGTGGTGCTGGGGATACACCCGCTCTAGCGGGGTTCCCAGCACCCCAACCGGAGCGCCATCCCCGGCCAGGCAGCCCCCATGGACGGCCCCATCGATCCCCTCCGCCAGTCCACTCACTACCGGCCAGCCGGCCTGGGCGAGGGACAGCCCGAGGGCCCGGGCCATGGTCAGCCCGTGGGGCGAGGGCCGGCGGGTGCCCACCACCGCCACCGCCCGTCGCCGCGCCAGCAGGCTCCAGAGGGTGCCCCGGCCCTGCCACCAGAGCCCAAGGGGCGGCCGCTCCAAGGCGCTGATGGCGGCGGGCCAGCGGCCATCCCCAGGCAACAGCACCCGACGATCCACCTGGGGATCTCGCAGCAAGCGAGCCAGAGGATCTATTCCCCATTGCCCCCGGAACCTCTCCACCACAGGCACCAGGCCAGCGTGCCAACCCGGAAGACGCGCGAATCCATCTGCGGGCAGCTGCCAAGCCGCGGCTAACCCCCCGCAGCCCCGCTCCAGGGACCGGAGCCGCACCCATCCCAACCCTGGGCATCGGCTCCACAACAACCACCAAAGGCGCTGATCCCGATGCCAGGGAACCGATCCGAAGGCGAACGCACCACCAGCCGCGGCCCCCAGGGGGAGCCCGCCAAAGCCCTCAGCCCCGACTCCCGAATCTCCCGCCGGGAGAGGTAACCGGTCCGGACCACCGCCTGAGGCGGGAAAACGGCCCATCAGCAGATCCCCCATGAACAACCCCCTTCAGCAGAGTTCAATCAGCAGCAAGCAACTAGGACACCCTGCAACTGAGCCCTGCTACAGGCCCTGCTGCAGGCCCTGTAGTAGAGCCCGGAGTGCCGCCAGTAATACATTTGTATTATCGCACAGGTCCGGCCACCAGGGCGGCCACCGCGCGCTCCAGGTCCTCCGGCAGCCGGCGCAGCAGCCGGGGCGGCCGCCCCGGACCCTCCATCGCCACCGCCACCAGCTCCACCCTGGCCTCGGCGGCCACCCCGCCGGCGCCATCAAGCAGCAGGCTCCGCCAAGGAAGCTTCACCCCCCGCCGGGGCAGAGCCTGGCTGAGGATCTGCACCCGGTCGCCGTGGCGCAGGGCCTGGCGGTAGTCGATCGCCAGCGACACCACCGGCAGCTCCAGCCCCCGTGCCGCCAGATCGCTGTAGGCCAGGCCCACCGCCGCCAGGGCCTCCACCCGGGCCTCCTCCAGCCAGGCCACATAAGCGCCGTGCCACATCACCCCGGCATGGTCGGTGTGCTGGGGCAGCACCCGACGCCGCAGGGACCAGCCCCTGCTCAGGACAACATCCACGTCCTTCGCCGTTCCCGGTTCGTTTTCAGGCGTGGGCGGTGCAGGGGAGGCTGGCATGGTTGAGGAAAACACCGGTGGTAGAACGCAAGCCGGCGTGGGGCCGCCCGCGGGGTGAAGCGTTGTGGACACGAAGAGGGGAGCGGCAAGACCCCTGGCCAGGCTGCATCAAGCTCTTCACAGGGATGGTGGGATCGCTGGACATCGGCCATAGGCTGACCCCGGCCGCCCGAGCAATCCGTGTTCCGCAACCTTCTGATCGCCAATTCCGGCAAGGGTCATGTGGAGGAGATGGTGCGCACGCTGCGCGCCATTCCCCCCTGCCGCCAGGCTCGCATCAACCTCCTGCACGTGATGAACGAGCAGGGCGCCGACGATCTCCGCAGCCACCGCGAACAGGCCGAAGCTTTGGTGGCCGAAGCCGTGGCGCGGATGGGCCTTGAGCCCGCTGAAGTGAACACGATCGTGCGGGAGGGCGACACCAAGCAGACCGTGCTCAAGGTGGCCGATGAGCTTGATGCCGACCTGATCGTGATGGGCTCGCGGGGCCTTGGCCGCCTCCAATCGATCCTGGCCAACAGCGCCAGCCAGTACGTGTTCCAGCTCTCCACCCGCCCGATGCTGCTGGTGCGCGACGACCTCTACATCCGCGCGATCAACCGGGTGCTGGTGACCGTGGATGGCACCGGTGTAGGGGACGACGCGATCCGCCTGGCCTGCGAATTGGTGGCCTCAATCCCCGGGGGCAGCCTCACCGGATTGCATGTCACCCGCCAGGACATCACCCCCTCCCGGGGGGGGCGCAACCCAGCCGACGAGGTGCTGGACAAGGCGGTGCAACGGGCGCGCGGTTTCGGTGTGACCATGCAACCGATCCATCGAACCGGTGACATCGGCCGCACGGTTTGCGACACCGCCGAGGAGATCAAAGCGGATCTTGTGGTGATCGCCTCCCAGGACCGCCGCCCCCTGGTGGCGAAGGCGTTGGTGGACCTGGATCGTTTGCTGGGAAGCTCGGTGAGTGATTACATCCGGGTCCACGTCCCGGCCCCGGTGCTGCTGGTGAGGGAACCGGAGGGCCGGCGCTGAACCAACCCCTCAATCCGAACCTCAATCGGAAAGAGTGGGAACCGGTCAAGCCCCGGTTCCCGGCTGAGCGTCTACGCCGATAGGCATCGATCGCTAACGCTGCCCGTCAGCCTCCCTGGCGGCTGCTGGTCTGGATGTAGAGAACGATCAGGAACACGGCCGGAACCAGAACGAACAGCAGGCTGGCGACAAAGCCGAGATCGTTGGTTTCCATGGCGACGAGTGGGTCGGACTGCGGGGTTCCGCAGGGACCGTATCACTGCTGCTCGGGGGCTTCGTCGCCAACTTCACCGCTCGTTGCGGATGGGATGTCCCTCCCCGCGACCTCCCGGGGAGCTCCAGGCTCGTTCTCGTCTGGGGAAGAGTCCGCCTCGGCGGCCGGCGGCTCGGGCCAGGCAGTGGGTCCCGGCGGCAGGGGGCGGGCCAGGGCTCCCTCCAGCAAGGGGGCCAGGCCGGCCTCCCCGGCCTGGGGGCGGGTCACCACCAGAACGGAATGCTCCACCAGAGCCTGGCAGGCCAGCCGCCAGCTCTGGGGTCGCCGCATCAGCTTGCGGTCCTCCACCCCGGTTCGAGGGCTGAGGGCTACCGCGGATCCGGCCGGCACCACGTCCACGAAGCAGGTGATGCATTGGCCGCAGCCTCCGCAGTTCCCCAGCTTTCCCTTGAGGCCATAGAGCTCGATGCCCTCACGCAAGGCCACCTCCCGCAGGTTCTCGCCGGGGTAGCACTCCACATCGCGGCCTTCCCGCACAAACCGGATCACAGGCATGGGAACAACCGCACAGAAACTCCCATCTTGGAATCCCGCAGTTGCGGTCCGTAACCAGCGCCCCCGTCAAGCCGGCGGCAACGCTTACGATCACCACCACACCCAGACCTGACCCCAATGGGATTGCCCTGGTACAGGGTGCACACAGTCGTCATCAACGACCCGGGCCGCTTGCTCGCCGTGCACCTCATGCATACCGCTCTTGTAGCCGGCTGGGCCGGCTCCATGGCGCTCTATGAGCTCGCCATCTTCGACCCCTCCGACGCCGTCCTCAACCCGATGTGGCGGCAGGGCATGTTTGTGATGCCCTTCATGGCGCGCCTCGGCGTGACCGGCAGCTGGAGTGGGTGGAGCATCACCGGTGAAACCGGGGTGGACCCTGGTTTCTGGAGCTTCGAAGGCGTAGCCGCGGCCCACATCATTTTCAGCGGTCTGCTCTTCCTGGCGGCCATCTGGCACTGGACCTACTGGGATCTCGAGATCTGGCAGGACCCGCGCACCGGTGAACCGGCCCTCGACCTGCCCAAGATCTTCGGCATCCACCTGCTTCTCGCCGGCCTCGGCTGTTTCAGCTTCGGAGCCTTCCATCTCACGGGCGTGTTCGGTCCAGGCATGTGGGTCTCCGACCCCTATGGAATCTCCGGCCACCTTGAAAAGGTTCAACCGTCATGGGGACCTGAGGGTTTCAACCCCTTCAATCCTGGCGGCATCGTTGCCCACCACATCGCCGCCGGCATCGTGGGGATCATCGCCGGCATCTTCCACATCACCACCCGGCCGCCCGAACGCCTTTACAAGGCCCTGCGGATGGGAAACATCGAAACCGTTCTGGCGAGTGCCATTGCGGCCGTGTTCTTTGCCGCCTTCGTGGTGGCCGGCACCATGTGGTACGGCGCTGCCGCCACTCCGATCGAGCTGTTTGGTCCCACCCGCTACCAATGGGACCAGAGCTACTTCAAAACCGAAATCAACCGTCGCGTCCAGACCGCCATCGACAATGGCGCCACCCGCGAGCAAGCCTGGGCCAGCATCCCCGAGAAACTGGCCTTCTACGACTACGTCGGCAACAGTCCTGCTAAGGGCGGTCTGTTCCGAGTGGGCCCAATGGTCAACGGTGATGGCCTGCCCACCGGCTGGCTGGGTCACATCAGCTTCACCGATAAGGAAGGACGTGAACTTGAAGTGCGGCGTCTGCCCAACTTCTTCGAGAATTTCCCGGTGATCCTCCAGGACCAAACCGGTGTGGTGCGCGCCGACATCCCATTCCGCCGTGCTGAAGCGAAGTACGCCTTCGAACAGCAGGGTGTTAAGGCCACCGTCTACGGCGGTGCTCTCAACGGCCAAACCTTCACCGATCCCGCTGATGTGAAGCGGCTGGCCCGCAAGGCCCAGCTGGGTGAAGCCTTCGAATTTGATCGCGAGAAGTACCACTCCGACGGCACCTTCCGCAGTTCACCCCGTGGCTGGTTCACGTTCGGCCACGCCACCTTCGCCCTGCTCTTCTTCTTCGGCCACATCTGGCACGGTGCCCGCACCCTCTACCGCGACGTGTTCGCCGGCATTGATCCCGATCTGGGCGAACAGGTCGAATTCGGTCTGTTCCAGAAGCTGGGCGACCGCTCCACCCGCCGTCTGCCCCAGGGTTACGTGCCCCCAGCAGGCTCCACCCTCAGTTAAGGGCAGGCTCAGCCTCCCTTCTCTGATCACCGGTCCTTGCCCTCCCCTACCGAGAACTCCCCATGGAGAGCTTCGCCTACATCCTGATTCTGGCCCTGGCCATTTCCACCCTGTTCTTCGCCATCGCCTTCCGCGATCCCCCGAAGATCGGCAAGTGAACGATCGGATCCTTGCCCTCCCCTACCGAGAACTCCCCATGGAGAGCTTCGCCTACATCCTGATTCTGGCCCTGGCCATTTCCACCCTGTTCTTCGCCATCGCCTTCCGCGATCCCCCGAAGATCGGCAAGTGAACGATCGGATCCAACCCCATCCAGCCCCTGCACCCCAGGGGCTTTTTTTTGATCTTGCATCCGATCCGACGCGCTTCCCTTCTCAAGCCGCGAATCATTGTCTACACTCGGTCAACAAGCCTGAGAGTCGGGCATGCAATGCCCCTCCTGCCAACACACCGATAGCCGGGTGCTTGAGTCCCGTGCCGCCGATTCTGGGCGGAGTGTGAGGAGAAGGCGCGAATGCCTCAACTGCGATTTTCGCTTCACCACCTACGAACGGGTCGAAACTGTGCCGATCACGGTGGTGAAGCGCAACGGCTGCCGGGAAACCTTCAATCGCGCCAAACTGCTCCACGGCCTGCTGAGGGCCTGCGAGAAAACCGGCCTTGAGCCTGCCCGTTTGGAGGGGGTGGTTGATGAGATCGAAGTCACCCTTCAGCAACGCAGCAGCCGCGAGGTGAGCAGCAACGAAATCGGTGAACTGGTGCTTGAGCAACTGCGGGGCATGAGCGAGGTGGCTTATGTGCGTTTCGCGTCCGTTTATCGGCAGTTCCGCAGCGTGAGTGATTTCGTGGCCACCCTTGAGGGGCTGGGAAGTGGCGAGGCGGCCGGTTTCCCCGGTAAGGAGCACTGGGCTGTGGTGGTCTGACCGCCACCTGACGATTCGCCGGCTTGCGTCTGGTTAGAGTGAATGATCGTGCGCGTGCTGCTGGCGGGCAGCCGTTGCGCTTTCCTTCGCACTGCCTACGGCAGACCGCCATTGCTCCATGACCGTGACCCCCACCAGCCCTAGCCCCGACGTCGGCGTTCTGGACGCTGAAGCCGCTCTCAACGAGGCGGATGCCGATTTCGACCTGGAGATTCCAGAGGAGGTTCCCTCCGCCGATGCCTCCAGCAGCCGGGGTGCCGGTCGTGACAGTGATGGCGTGGGCTTCACCCTTGAAGACTTCGCCTCGCTGCTGAGCAAGTACGACTACAACTTTAAGCCCGGTGACGTCGTCAACGGCACCGTGTTCGCGCTTGAATCCAAGGGCGCCATGATCGACATCGGCGCCAAGACCGCCGCCTTCATGCCCCTCCAGGAGGTGTCGATCAATCGGGTTGAGCACCTCTCCGATGTGCTTGAGCCCGGCGAGGTGCGCGAATTCTTCATCCTCAGCGAGGAAAACGAGGACGGCCAGCTCACCCTTTCGATCCGCCGCATCGAATATCAGCGGGCTTGGGAACGGGTGCGCCAGCTCCAGAAGGAAGACGCCACTATCTATTCAGAAGTGTTCGCCACCAACCGCGGCGGCGCCTTGGTGCGGGTGGAAGGACTGCGGGGCTTCATCCCTGGCAGCCACATCAGTACCCGCAAGGCCAAGGAGGAGCTGGTGGCCGATTTCCTCCCCCTTAAGTTCCTGGAGGTGGACGAGGAGCGCAACCGCCTGGTGCTCAGCCATCGCCGCGCCCTGGTGGAGCGGAAGATGAATCGTCTTGAGGTGGGCGAGGTGGTGCTCGGCACCGTCCGGGGCATCAAGCCCTATGGCGCCTTTATCGACATCGGCGGCGTCAGCGGCTTGCTGCACATCTCGGAAATCAGCCACGAGCACATCGAGACCCCCCATACGGTGCTCAATGTGAACGACCAGATGAAGGTGATGATCATCGACCTCGACGCCGAGCGGGGCCGCATCTCCCTCTCCACCAAGGCCCTCGAGCCGGAGCCGGGCGACATGCTCACCGATCCCCAGAAGGTGTTCGATAAGGCCGAAGAGATGGCCGCCCGCTACAAGCAGATGCTGCTTGAGCAGGCCGAGGAAGGCGAACCCCTGGGTGTGACCCTCGACTGAGCCCCGGCGGCATTCCCCACTCCACCCCCGTTCCATTACCCGGCGGCCCTGGCTGCCGGGTTTTTCCTGGCCATGGCTCACCTGTTGCTGCGCGGCGTCCCCCTCGGCCCTCCCACCGGGGGCATCTCCAGTATCGATGCCGTCCTCTTCGACAAGGACGGCACCCTCAGCCACAGTGAGGCCATGCTCCAGGCCTTGGCGGCGGCCCGGGTGGACTGCGCTCTGGCCCTAGCCGACCTAGAGGCCCACGCACCGGAGCGGCATCGCGAACTCAGAGATCTGCTGGAGCGGGCCTACGGCCTCCGCGCTAGCGGCATCCTTCCCGGTGGCATCACCGCGGTTGCGGCCCGGGACCACAACCTGATCGCCACGGCTACGGCCCTCACCCAGGTGGGCCTCAGTTGGCCCGATTCCCTCGCCATCGCCGAGGACACCTTCCGCCAGACCGATCGTCTCCATGGCGCCGGAGGTGTCAGCCCTCCTCGCCCCACCAAAGGGCTCGACGCCCTGCTGGATCGCCTCCAGCGCGCCGGCTTGAAATGTGCCGTGATCAGCAATGACCATGAGGAGGGTATCCGGGGCTTTCTCCAGCGCCACGACCTGGAACATCGCTTCGAACGGGCCCTTTGGAGCGCCGAGCACCACCCACGCAAACCCGCCGCCGGGGCGGTGCATGGTCTCTGCGCCGACCTGGGGGTGCAGCCCGGACGCTGCGCCCTGATCGGCGACGCCGACAGCGATCTGCGCATGGCCCGCGCCGCCGGCGTACCGGTGGTGATCGGCTATCGCGCCGGCTGGGAGCTGCCCCCCGAGCTGGAACCCGGCTGGCCTGAGCTGCATCATTGGGATGAGCTCGAAGCGGCGGCGGAAGCGGCGGCGGAATGAGAGTGGGGCGATGGCGCACCGACCGGTCCCGCTCCGGCCAAGGTCGTGTCCATCACCACATGGCGACGGCGGGTTCAGGTCATAAACTCGCCATCCGTTCAGTCCGTCGCGCCCATGAGCCGTTACGTCTTCACCTCGGAATCCGTCACGGAAGGGCACCCCGACAAAATCTGCGACCAGGTGAGCGACGCCGTTCTGGACGCGGTGCTCGCCCAGGATCCCGCTAGCCGGGTGGCCTGCGAAACCGTGGTGAACACTGGCCTCTGCCTAATCACCGGCGAGATCACTACCAACGCCCGGGTGGATTTCAACAGCCTGGTACGGGGTGTGATCGAGCAGATCGGCTACAGCGGCGCCCGCGCCGGCGGCTTCGATGCCCGCAGTGCCGCCGTGTTGATCGCCCTTGACCAGCAGTCGCCCGACATCGCCCAGGGGGTGAACGAGGCCGACGACCATGACGGCGATCCGCTCGATCTGATCGGGGCCGGCGACCAGGGAATCATGTTCGGCTATGCCTGCGATGAAACGCCGGAACTGATGCCTCTGCCGATCAGCCTGGCCCACCGGCTGGCGAGGAGGCTGGCGGAGGTGCGCCACAACGGCAGCCTCGGCTATCTCCTGCCGGACGGCAAGACCCAAGTGAGCGTGGTCTACGAGAACGACCAGCCGGTGGCGATCGACACCATCTTGATCTCCACCCAGCACGAGGCCGACATCGATGGCGTGTCGGAGGAGAAGGCCGTGCGGGAACGCATCTCCGCCGATCTCTGGACCAATGTGGTTCTACCAGCCACCGCCGATCTCGTGCTCAAGCCCGACCAGGACAGCACCCGCTTTCTGGTGAACCCCACCGGCAAGTTCGTGGTGGGTGGTCCTCAGGGTGATGCGGGTCTCACCGGTCGCAAGATCATCGTGGACACCTATGGCGGCTATGCCCGCCACGGCGGCGGTGCCTTTTCCGGCAAGGATCCCACCAAGGTGGATCGCTCCGCCGCCTACGCCGCCCGCTACGTGGCCAAGGCCCTGGTGGCCGCCGGCTTGGCCCGCAAGGCTGAAGTTCAGCTCAGCTACGCCATCGGCGTGGCCCGCCCGGTGAGCATCTTGGTGGAAACCTTCGGCACCGGCAAGCTCAGCAACGACGACCTGACAGCCTTGGTGCAGGAGCACTTCGACCTGAGGCCCGGGGCGATCATCGCCACCTTCGCCCTGCGCGATCTGCCCCAGCAACGGGGGGGACGTTTCTATCAAGATGTGGCCGCCTATGGCCACTTCGGCCGTTCCGACCTCCAACTGCCCTGGGAGGACGTGACCGTGGTGGCGGCCAACCTGCGCCAGGCCACTGCCAGCCGGGTCGGCAGCCCGGCCTGAGACGGCACCACCAACTTCCGGCGCCTCTGCCCCCACCACCGATGCCCCAAACCCTGGGCCTGGGCCTCGACCTTGGCACCAGCGGGGCCCGGCTCGCTCTCATGGAGGCGACCGGGGATCGAACAGCAGCGCTCCGGTGGGAGCAAGCCATCCCCTATCCCGGTCGCTTTGAGGATCCCGAAGGCTGGCGCCGGGCCCTTGTCACCTTGGTTGCGGCCCTGTCCACCGAAGACCGGCAACAGGTCGGTGCCATCGCTATTGATGGCACCTCCGGCACCCTGTTGCTCTGCAGGCCCGATGGCTCCCTGCCCGGGGCTGAACTGGCCATCGCTCTCCCTTATTACCACGCCTGCTCAGGCCAGCAGTCGGCGGCGGCGGCCCTTGTAAACAACCAGGGTCCGGCGGCCAGTGCCAGCGGCAGCTTGGCCCGCGCCTTGGAGTTGCTGGAGCGAGCTAGAGCCGCAGGGATCGATGGCCCCCTGTGGTTGCGTCATCAGGCCGACTGGCTGATGGGCTGGCTCCTGGGTAGCTGGCACTGGGGGGAGGAGGGAAACAACCTGCGTCTCGGCTGGGACCTGCAACAGCAGCGGTGGAGCGGTTCCATCGCCAGCCAGAGCTGGGCCGCCGGCCTGCCGGACATCTGCCCCAGCGGAAGGGTGCTGGGGCCCCTGGGGGCCGAAGCCGCAGCCCAGCTTAACCTTTCGCCCCACTGCCGAGTCGTGGCCGGCAGTACCGATGCCAACGCGGCCGTGCTGGCGGCCGATCCGCTGCCCGGCGATGGCATCGCCGTGTTGGGCACCACCCTGGTGCTCAAGCAATTCGTGCCGGAACCCCTGCAGGGCCCAGGCCTTAGCTGTCACCGGGTTGGCGGCCGCTGGTTGGTGGGGGGAGCCTCCAATGCGGGAGCGGGAATCCTCCGCCGCTTCTTCAATGACGCCCAGATCGCCGCCCTCAGCCGCCAGATCGACCCCAGCCAACCCACCGGCCTGGCCCTGCGGCCACTGCTCGGCACCGGCGAGCGCTTTCCCCAGGATGATCCAACCCTGGAGGCGGTGCTGGAGCCCCGTCCCGTGGGCGACGCCCGCTACCTCCAGGCCCTGCTGGAGGGACTGACGGCGATCGAGAGAGAAGGGTGGATGCGGCTGCGGGAACTGGGCGCCCCGGCGGTGCAGCGGGTGATCAGCCTGGGGGGAGGGGCCCAGAACCCCCAATGGCGCCAGCTGCGCCAGCAAGCCCTAGGGGTGCCGGTGCTGAACCGTCCCCAACTTTCGGCGGCCCGCGGCATGGCCCGGCTCGCACTGGAGTCCCTGCTAAGGGGTGAACCTGAGGCCTGAGGACCAGCCTCCCATCAGGCTTGGCCGCACAACGAATCGCAACCTCCTACGCCAACCTTCAAGGCCACCGACTGACCCAGCAGGCCGCACCACGGCCCGGATCCATGGCCCAAGACCCAGGATCGAGGGCTCCCATCCATGGACCGGCAAGCCCGACACGATCGGGGCCCCCCGGCGAGGATGGGCCATCCCACACCACCCACCCCATGCCGGCTCCCCTGGGCGAACGCCTGCGCACCGTCGTTTCCATGGCCCTGTTCCTGGTGCTGACGGGCTACGTGGGATTCAGCGCGATCCGCCTCGGCCTGCTGCTTTGGCAGCGGTTTACCCCAGCCTGATCCCAGAATCGGTTCAAAATCGCCCGAACCCCCATGGCCGCCGACCCCCTCACTCCCGCCGTGAGCGATCGGATCTGCCGACACATGAACGATGACCACGCCAGTGCCGTGCTGTCCTATGCACGCCACTACGGCGGCATCAAGGGCGCCCGCCAGGCCCGCATGCTGGCGGTTGGTCCCGATGCCATGCGCCTTGAGGTGGATGGCACGCCCGTGGAGGTGCCCTTCGACCATTCCCTAACGGACAGCGAGGACGCCCACCGCACCTTGGTGGCGATGCTGCGCGCCCTGCCCCAGGAAGAGGCTCCCGCTCCCGGGGCCTGAGCCAGGCGTCCAGGCCAGGGAAGGCTAAAGACGCGTGTCTGGCCGGTCCGGCGATGCTTCCCCTGCATTGGTTCCTGATTTCCCCCTGTCCCCTCTGTGGCCAAGACCCGGAAGGGCCGAAGCCGGCACCGGGCCATGCCTGCCGGGTCTGTTGTGAGCGGCTGGAGCTTCCTGAGGAGGGCCTGATGGGCGTCGATCCCCTTCCCTGGTGGGGGGCAGGCCTTTATGGCGGCGGTCTCCGCCATCTCCTGCTCGACCTGCGCCGCCGGCCCCGGATCGAAGCGGTGGCCGCCCTGGCGCGGGGAACGCGGCGTGCCCTGGCCACAACACTCGATCCGCAGCAGCTGCGGCAATGGTGCGAGCGCCCCCTGCTGGTGCCAATCCCGAGCTGGAAACGGCGCGCCAATCCCCTGCCGCCCCTGTTCTGCAGCGCCCTCGAACGCGGGGGCGACTTGCGGCGCCTGGATCTGCTGGAGCGCTCCCGGCCGGTGCTGGGTCAGCATCACCTGGGCCGGAACCTGCGCATCGCCAACCAGGCCGGCGCCTTCCGCTGCCTGCGCCCGCCCGGCCCCGGGGAAGCCCGCCGCCGTCCCGTGCTGATCGTGGACGACATCCTCACCACCGGAGCCACGGCCACCAGCGCCGCCCGGTGCCTGGCTGCGGCGGGCTGGCGCGTGGAGGGGGTGCTCTGCCTGGCCCGCACCGGGGCCCGGGGGGCAGACCAGGCGGTGCCTTAAGATCCCAGCGTCGCCTAGGCGACAGGCCGGGATAGCTCAGTTGGTAGAGCAGGCGATTGAAAATCGCCGTGTCCCCAGTTCAAATCTGGGTCCTGGCATCACCCTCCGCTTCCGACGGCCCCTGGGCCGGGTGGCGGCAGGCATTCCCCGGTTGAGCCGCGATGCAGCCAGCGCCTCCCCCATCGGATCGCCTTTTCAACAACGCCGATAGCTTCGCCCAGGTTTTCGATGAAGCCTGGAATCGCCTGAGCAGGGGCCACGCCAGCGGCAGCGGTGGCAGCGAAGCCCTGCTGGAGGCCGTGCTTGCCCAACTAGCCGACCACCCTTTCGCCCAGAGTGATCCGGCCATGGCCCGTCAGGTGGGGGAATTCCGTATCCGCCTGCTCGGCCTGTAGCTTGCCCAAGCGGCTTGCCGGTTGTGGCCATGGACAACTCCCTCGCCCGCTTGGTGCGGATGCTGAGCGCCGGGTTCAGCAACCAGCACCAAGCCTTTGAGAACCCGCCCCTCTTCGCCCACATCCTGGTGAAGTTTCGGCCCCTGCCCCAGCTAGCGCCGGGGTCCCTGCTGCTGGAACAGTCCTATGCCATCAACCCGGTGGCGCCTTACCGGATCCGGGTGCTGCGACCGGAGCGGCGCGATGGGCAGCTGGTCATCCACAACCACGCGCTCCACGACGAGCAGCGCTTCTGGGGAGCCGTGGAGGATCCCGAGCGGCGCGCCGCCATCCAGGAGCACGACCTGCGGCTACTGGAGGGGTGCACCTATGTGGTGCGAGAAGAGGGCGAAGGATTTGTAGGCGAGGTGGAGCCCGGTTGCCGCTGCCTGGTGGAGCGCAAGGGTGCCACCGCCTACCTGATCAGCAGCTTCGAGCTCGATGGCCAGGGCATGCGCACGATCGACCAGGGCCACGACCCCCGCAGCCACGAGCAACTCTGGGGCTCCTTAGCTGGCCCCTTTGAGTTCGAGCGCACCCACGACTACAGCGCCGAACTACCGCGCGACTGGCTCCAAGACTGACGTTCAGGCGCATTGGGGTTCAAGCGCCCCTCATCATCAAGCGATCAGATCATCCATGAAGGACTGCTCCTCCTCTTCCGGGAAGGGATCAAAGGCCGCCTCCCGAAAGGCCGGGGTCTCCCCAGCCCTGATCCCCCCGTTGATCCCGGCCTGGGTGCCTGCGGACTCGCCGGAGTTAGAACCATGCCCAGAGCCGCTGGAGCCACCAAGCAGTGGTCGGCGACCGACGAGCAGGTCCTCCAGGCGGGCTAGCCGCGCCTCGGTGAGCGCCAGAATCTCGCCGGTTTCCATACCCAGGCCAGGGGTAACCTGATCATCGCGGTCGTTCAAGCCTGCTAGCTGCTCCTCCAAAGCCCCCAGCCGTTCCTCCAGTTCAAGCAGGCGGAAGATCATCGCCTCTGATACCTGGCTAAGGGCCTGGAATTGCTCACCCAGGCGGCGCTGCAGCTGGGTTGCAGTCTGGACTGGTTGGGATTGGGCGGCCATCGCAAAGCCCACGAGGATTATGCCGGATGGTATCGGCTGAGCGACGGTGCGCCAGATAACGGCTTTGGCACAATTCCGAGAGGGTCAAGCAAAAGAAATCAGCGGCCAGGGTGCTCCTGCTGCAACCCGGTGCCCTCGGCTGGGCCATCCTGCCCCATAACGCTTATTCCAGGCGACAGGTCAGCTCCCATTGCGGCGGCTACTACACCCTGCCTGCCCGGAGCGTGTTCCAGTTCCATTGCCTGGACATAAACGCGATTAGGAGGCCAGCCATGATCCATGGAAGCCACTAACTATTGCAGCGATCAGCGCCCAGTGCTGACGCCATGCTTGGCAGTGCTCCAAATGGCCCAGACAGGTAAACGGTCACCGTGCCACCCAAAGGCATTGCAGCGCAATGCTTTGGGCGGCACGGTGACCGTTTATTAAGTGTTTCTCGGGGGAGCCGTGCGAGCAACAACAATACGAGGGCTGAAGCGGTTTGGGTGCCTTGACTGGCGACCAGCCATTCACCCCGTGCATCGCGTAGGCGGTCACACCCCTTCCCCCCTAACCACTTCCTGACATCGACCGTCAGGACCATGGAGCTCCTCAATGTTCGACGCCTTCACCAAGGTCGTTGCCCAGGCTGATGCCCGCGGCGAATTCATCAGCTCTGGCCAGATCGATGCCCTCGCATCGATGGTCGCTGAGAGCAACAAGCGCCTAGACACTGTCAATCGGATCACCTCTAGTGCATCCGCAATTGTTACCAACGCTGCTCGCGCTTTATTCGATCAGCAACCATCCTTGACCGCACCTGGCGGCAACGCCTACACCAGTCGCCGCATGGCTGCCTGCCTACGCGACATGGAAATTATCCTTCGCTACATCACCTACGCAATCTTTGCAGGCGACGCTTCGGTGCTAGAAGACCGTTGCCTGAATGGCTTGCGTGAGACATATCTCGCTCTCGGCGTGCCTGGCGCGTCCGTCGCAGAAGGTGTCCGTAAGATGAAGGATGCTGCAATTTCGATCGCCAATGATCGCAACGGCATCACCTCTGGAGATTGCACGGCCCTCATGTCCGAAGTGGGCACCTATTTCGACCGCGCAGCAGCTGCAGTCAGCTAATTCACTGAATCCTGCATTCGGTCCTTGAGCTTTCCTGATCCAGTTAAACCTCTCCTTTCTCCAACTCAATGAAGACCCCCCTCACCGAGGCTGTTGCCGCCGCTGATTCTCAGGGCCGCTTCCTATCTCAAACTGAGTTTAACGCCGCCTTTGGTCGCTTTGAGCGGGCCAAGAATGCCCTTGAGGCCGCAAAAGCACTCAACGCCAAAGCCGATACACTGGTCAATGGTGCTGCTCAAGCCGTTTACACCAAGTTCCCCTACACCACCCAGATGCCAGGGAGCAACTATGCATCGGACGCACGCGGCAAAGCCAAGTGTGCCCGTGACATCGGTTACTACCTCCGTCAAGTCACCTACTGTCTAGTAGCTGGTGGAACTGGCCCCATCGATGAGTACCTCATCGCTGGCCTCGATGAAATTAACCGGGCCTTCGAACTGTCACCCTCCTGGTACGTCGAAGCACTGAACTATATCAAAGCCAACCACGGCATTTCAGGAGATCCCGGAAACATCGCCAATAACTACATCGATTACGCTATCAACGCTCTAATCTGATCCCAGACTCGGTGTTGCAGGATCCAGATAAATTTCACTTTAGCCCCTTTCGGGGCTTTTTTATTGCCTGATTCAAGCCTCAGCTTGACAGGCCCTTCACACAAGCAAGGCCGGCTATCGGCTGACCAGATCAATAGGCATGAAGCTTAATGTAGATTCGTCAAGACGGATCTGATGCAGCTTGCAGGCATTGGATAATCAATCAGATTTCATGCTCCGATGCCCCTTCCGCTTCTTGCCACAAAGCTGGTTACCATGAACGCGCGGGTAAACAGCTTTTTGACGCCGGAAGATCAGGACAGCCGTGCGTTCCAGTCAGGAAGCGGACAGCTAAGTGGCAAAGGAAACGTTGAGAGCCAGATTGCACAGGCCTACAAACAGATCTTCTTTCACGCCTTCAAAGTTGACCGTGAGCCAGCGCTTGAGTCGCAGCTGCAGAACGGCCAAATCACGATGCGGGATTTTGTACGGGGTCTACTACTGTCTCGCAAATTCCGCAACGATTTCTACCGATGCAACAGTAACTACCGCATGGTTGAGCAGGTAGTGAACCGAGTCCTCGGACGCCCTGTACACGGAAATGATGAACGGCTCGCCTACTCCATCATGATCGCCGAACATGGTCTCGGAGCATTTATTGATTCACTCCTGGATTCGGAAGAATACATGAATACATTTGGATATAATACCGTTCCCTATCAGAGGTCACATACTTTACCGGGCCAGGCCTTGGAGACCATGCCCTTCAACCAGCAGGCCCCCCGCTACGACAGCTCCTGGAGGGACAAAACCGCCATGCGAGCTCCAGCCAAGGTGGTCTGGAATAACGCCATTGGCGAACGACCGGCCTGGCTCGCCAACGCCCCGGCACCATGGGCTCAAAAGCTGTGGCTAAATACAGTGGCGACCGGTGGATTTATGGTCGCGGGACTCGTGCTTTGGATTGCAGCTGCCATGCTGAGTACTGGTGCACAATAAAATGGGATTACGGCAATAAAGTACCGTCATCAATCGGGCTGTGGAATCCTGATCAACTGATGACCTAAGTGATCGCTCTTCCTATCATGTTTTGAAAGTCAGCCAAATCAAGACCTTCCTCCCACAAAAAAACTAAGATGAGAGATCCCCTTAGCCAGCTGCATGCACTTGTCGGCTCCCATCAAGGCCGAGATGACCTTATGCCTGATGCCAGTCAACCTGGATTTCGTATTTCCCTGGATTCTCAGAACCTTGAGCTTTGGAAATCAGAGTATAGGCATATTGCTGGGAAGGAAACAAATCTACTATTAGCTTGCTTGAGTTCGACAGGACCACTTGAAGACACCTCGCTGAGCTGGGTAGTTGGGGCAGCAATTCGCCCTGCTACAGTGCAGAATGAGGATGATTGCAGGGTCCTCTTGAACGCTCTTGGCCTAAACTCTGACTTGGTAAATTCACTCTTGTTGCACTGTCCAGGTATTGCCGGAAGTGTTACCTGGGCACTTTACCTTGAACGCCATGGCCACCTTGTTGCCACGCCGGTACTCCATCAAGAGCAAGTCTCTAACAACACACATTACACGCAATCGCAAGAACCGATGCCATGAGACGGCCCAAACCAGAATAATCCCATGGACGAAAGACTGAGACAGCTGAGCCTCAAGGCGCGCATACTTGGCTTGATGTACGACAAAGCTCTACCCCCATCCATTCGGATCATATTTCAGCAAGCAGATGCAGCAGCTCGGCCATTAAGCGATCATGAGTTGAGAGTCATCTGTAGATTCTCGACTGTCGATGCTGACAATCTCCAGCGGCTTCAGTCAAAGACTCAAGAGATCGTTACGTCTGCAAAGAATCGATTGCTTGAGAAAGATCCAAGCTTGAACCTGCCCGATGGCGCACTATACCCTACGGCAAGAGCGGAAGCGTGTTGGCGCGACTGTTGGCACTTTCTTAGGGTGACCATTTATGCGGTTGCGGCAGGGCGCCCAGCGTTCACCCATCCTGGCGGAGTACAGGGTCTTAGCGATTTGTATCGAGAATTAGCTGTGCCAATCAGCAGCATGGCGCTGGCGATAGGATTTCTTAAAGCTGAGGCAATATCAGACTATTCTACATACGCCAGCCCAACTGATGCATCAATTTTGAAAGAGGCCCTGCTTCATCTTGAGCAGATGATCCAACAGCTCTACCCCAACGATCCTAGTTCAGACGCTGAGGACCCACTATGATCTCGTTGCTGGCGCAATTCCTGGCAACAGCAACAGCAGATTTGCCAAAGAGTTCAGGCTTCATTTCGGGTCCAATCTGGAAATCCATATTGACTGGAAGGACAAGGCAGCAAAAACAACGAAGACGCCATTAACTAAGCAAAACATCGACTCTTCAGACATCATGGCTTCCTATTCCCCCATCAATTCACTCTCCTTTAACAGCAATACGCCCGAACAGCAGAAACCCCCTGGCGATATACATGCCGGCCCAATTGATGCCAGAGGAGCCGACTGGCGCAACCTACGACTTGGCGAGATAGATTTTTCCAAGGCCCGATTATGCCGAGTAGATCTCAGAGGTGTTGACCTTCATGGCTGCCGACTTGAAGAAACGGATCTACGCCTGGCTCGTTATGACAGCCATACAATATGGCCCCACGGCTTTGATTTCCGTAGCTGTGGTGCAATCGGCCCGCAGGCACGGCTTAATGGGGCTTTTCTCAACAATGCAGATCTTGCCGGCATGGATTTGGAAGGAGCAACGTTAATGGGTGCCTATCTCAGCGGAGCTGATCTCTCTGGTGCTTGCCTACGTGGGGCGCGACTGGCTGGAGCGGATCTACGCCATGCCCTATTGAGAGGTGCCTTATGTGAGGAGACTCGATTCCTGAACTGCCAACTTGATTATGTAGATTTCCGTTATGCTGAGCTCAATAATGTTGATTTAAGCGGCGCTGGCTGCATTCGCGGGGCTGACTTTTCAGGGGCAATCTACCCAGACACCCTGCGCTCATCTATACTTAGCCGCTCCTTCCAGGAACTCGACTGCTGGAACCCACTGACACGCCGAACAACACGCGAGAGTCTTCATGGCTGAAACTAGTTTTGAGGATATTGGGGGAATGGAACCTTCAGAAACCAAACGAAATCCCCGAGTCGGCGTGCTCCTGCTAAACCTTGGCGGGCCAGAACGTATCCAGGATGTCGGACCCTTTCTTTACAATCTATTCTCAGATCCAGAAATTATCCGCCTTCCTGTATCAGCGATGCAGAAACCATTCGCCTGGCTAATTAGCAGTTTACGCAGCGGCAAGTCGCAGCAAGCCTACCGTTCAATCGGTGGAGGTTCACCGTTGCGACGCATCACCAAGCAGCAGGCCCGAGAACTACAAACGAGCCTGCGACTAAATGGAGTGGATGCCACCAGCTACGTAGCCATGCGCTACTGGCATCCATTCACCGAATCCGCTGTGGCTGACCTCAAGGCCGACGGAATCGATGAAGTGGTTGTGCTGCCTCTCTATCCTCACTTCTCGATCAGCACCAGTGGCTCGAGCTTCCGGGAGCTGCAGCGCTTGCGCAATACCGATCCGACCTTCAGCCGCCTGCCAATCCGCTGCATCCGTAGCTGGTATGACCATCCTGGCTATATCCAAGCGCTGGCTAATTTAATCGCACACGAAATAAAAGCCTGTGAGGATCCGCCATCTGCTCATGTATTCTTCAGCGCCCATGGTGTGCCCAAGAGCTATGTGGAAGAAGACGGTGATCCCTATCAATTAGAAATCTTGGCCAGCAGCAAGCTGATCCTTGAGCAACTAAAGCAGCAGCTAGGCTATACCAATCCCTTCACCCTCGCCTACCAAAGCCGTGTTGGTCCAGTCGAATGGCTCAAGCCCTACACCGAAGATGCCCTGGAGAAATTGGGAGCGCAAGGAGTCAAAGACCTTGTGGTAGTGCCGATAAGTTTTGTCAGCGAGCATATCGAAACCCTAGAAGAAATCGATATGGAATACCGAGAGCTTGCCATAGCAGCCGGAATAAAAAACTTTCGGCGTGTCCCTGCGCTGGACACGGATCCAGCGTTCATTGCCGCCCTGACAGACCTGGTGCAGCAGGCGATGGCTGAAACGGAAACCGATCTCGATCAAGCTGCTCAGCGCACCACCAAGGTAAATCTCAAACCCCAGAACAAGTGGGCCTGGGGCTGGAACAACGACTCCGAGCTGTGGAACGGACGAGTAGCGATGCTTGGGGCTGCCGCAGTCCTGATGGAGGTGATCATTAGGCACGGCCCACTGCATGGACTAGGACTGCTTTAAAAACTCCAGAACTTCCAATGTGGTTGGCTGTTGCTCGTTACCGCAAAGAAAAAGGGCTATCCAGGCACCATGAGCCCGCAGCAATGGGCAGGGCAATACCCCAATGCCTCCAGCAAGTCAGGCGAAGACGGAATTGCGCTTTGTAAAGCTACTGGCCAAAATGGCCGCATTCATAGGATGATCTTCGGGTCATCCCAGGAATGCACTATCATGTCCTTCGGCCCCGCCTCAATCCTAGGGGTTGAGAGATTCGTCAGCGAGTCACCCCTCGAGTTGCTTCCTGGTGATAGCGATGCGAACAAAGAGCAGCTGATTCAGGCCGCCTACCGCCAAGTGTTGGGCAACGCCTATGTGATGGAGAGCGAGCGCCAGCTGGTCGCAGAGTCCCAGCTAAAGCTTGGTGAGCTTAGCGTACGTGAGTTTATTCGTAACATCGCCAAGAGCGATCTCTATCGAGCTCGTTTCTTCGATGCCTGCCCACGCTACCGCTATATCGAACTGGCCTTCATACACTTACTTGGTCGTGCACCTGCGGATTTCGAAGAGATGCGTGCTCACGCAGAACGCCTCGATAGTCATGGCTATGACGCAGACATTGACAGTTTCATAGATTCAGACGAATACCAGAGCGCCTTTGGTGAGTGGACTGTTCCCTTCCAGAGGGGATGGAAGACGGAAAGCTGTCTAACCATGCAGGAGTTCACTTGGAACTTCCAGTTACTCAGGGGGGCCAGCAGCAGCAGCCTCAAGGGCAGTCTGGCTGGTAAGGCTTCGCGGCTTGGTGGGAATGCCTATCTCAACCGAGCGCTTGCAGTGATTCCACCCTCCTCACCGGACAGCCAGGGCTGGAGTTTCAGGCCATCGTCTAATCTCCAAGATGCCCAGACCCGTTTGGGAGTAGGCGCTAGCGCAGAAGGTCGCATTTATCGAGTGGATGTGACAGCGTATCGCGCCAACAACGTGAGGCCGGTTTCTCGTTACAAGCAATCGAACCGCACCTACTTCGTACCCTTCGATCAGTTGTCGGCGAAATATAAGCAGATCCACCGCGAAGGAGGAGTGATCGCCAGCATTACCCCCGCATGACTATTCAATGATTGCCACTCGACTCTAAGAACCATCAAACCTGTTTGGAGACATATTCGCTCCCCAAGCCAGCACTCCCCCTCGCCCCCCCTCTGATAGGTCTAATGAGCAACCAATCCTTTGCACTCAGCTTTGGCGCCACGCCTCTTCTGGACAATCCGGTTAGCTACAAGGCTGGTGATGATGAATCCAGCCTAAACCTTGTGATAAATGCTTGTTACAGGCATGTCTTCGGTAACACCATGCCGATGGAAAGTGAGCGACTCGAATCTGCAGAATCGCAACTGAAGCATGGCCAGCTAACGGTTAGAGAATTCGTTCGCTCCATCGCGAAGTCGTCTTTTTACCGCTCACGCTTCTATGAAGCCGTGGCGCCCCATCGCTGCGTTGAACTGGCAATCAAGCATCTACTTGGTCGCCCACCGCTGGATGAGTCCGAAGTGAGCACCGAAGTGGCGAGAATTGCTAACAGCGGCTTTGACACGAGCATCGACGCCCTCATTGATTGCGATGAGTACGGACGTTCATTCGGAGACGACACGGCCCCCTACATCCGGACTTGGAACAGCCCTACCGGCTCGCCACAATCGGCCTTCAATCGCATCGCCGCCCTGGAGCAGAACTTTGCTGGGAGCGATTCCGCAATCGGCTCCAAGAGTAAGCTCCTCGTGAGTCTGGCCAGGAATCAGGCCATCACGATTAGTGTCCCGACCCAGGTGTACCGAGCCCAAAGTTTTGGAGGTTTCGGAGTAACTGGAACGGGACGCACAGCCTTTGTGCCTGTGCGTCGTAGCAGCAGCGATGGAGGAGATTCCGTTCCACTGCGTGGCGATCTGTATGTGGGATTCGGGCTCGGCCAGCGCAGCCAGGAAATCTTCCAACGTCTTCCGGGAGACACAGCCGATCAGATTCAGGGGTTGCTCCGTGCGACCTACCGCCAAGTGATGGGCAACCCCCATCTTATGGAAAGCGAAAGGGTACTCAGCGCCGAAAGCAAGTTCGCCGAGGGATACCTCAGCACCCGCGAGTTGGTGCGCGCAGTTGCCTGTTCACCGGAATACAGACGTCGCTTCTTCGAGAGCAATGCGCCCTATCGATTCGTAGAACTCAACTTCAAGCACCTGCTGGGACGCGCGCCTACTAGCCAAGCCGAGCTGAGTGAACATATCCAGCGGCTGGCCGTTCAAGGCTACGAAGCGGAAATCAGCAGCTACCTTGATGGCACAGAATACCAACAATGGTTTGGCGAAAACACTGTTCCATACGCCCGAATCCAAACGGAGAATGGCCGCAACCAAATTGGATTTAATCGTCACTTGGCGCTGGTGCAGGGCTTCTCAAGTAGCGACAGCGTGCAAACTTCCTCCAGCTTGGTGACCTCGTTAGGTGCCAAGGCTCTTCCAGACGGCTGGAGCAGCACAAAGGTACGCCTAAACCGCCGCTCCGCCTTCAGCGGCTCGGTTGACCCCACAACAAAACGGTATCGGATTGCCGTCCAGGCGCAACCCGCAGGCGGCCGCCAGCGCACACCCAACGCCAGCTACCTAGTCTCTGGTAAGGACATGACCACTCAATTGGCCTACATCCACCGCCGTGGCGGACGCATCATTTCAATCACTGAAGTTGCCTAAGCCTGGCTATTCTCGCTGCTTTTATTTAAACACTCGTTTCTCCCTTTGCTGTTTTCTTCATCGCAATGACCCTCACACTCACCACGTCATCAGCGCAAGACCAAGCCCATGCGCAGGACATCCTGCGAGCTGCCTACCGGCAAGTGTTTGGCAATGCACACTTGATGGAAGAACAGCTGGTTGCGACAGCTGAAAGTCTTTTCCTCCAAGGTGATCTCACAGTTCAGGGACTGATTTCCGCCCTTGCTTGCTCAGACACCTATCGCAGACTGTTTCTCGAAAAGAATGGACCCTATCGTTTCGTTGAACTCAACTTCAAACACCTGCTTGGCCGAGCTCCGCGCACCCAGGCAGAACTGAGCGAGCATGTTCAGCGACTGGCAGCGGAAGGGTATCAAGCCGAAATCGACAGCTATGTCTATTCCGCTGAGTACGTGAATGCCTTCGGTTTCGACAGCGTTCCTCACTGGCGCACCACCGTTACGACCACTGGAGAAAGCAATATCACCTATGTGCGTTCCCTGAATCTAAGAGGTGATTTCGCTGCCTTTGATGGGGGTACACGACCGATCCTGAAAGCAAGCCTTGCAACGGGTTCGGCACCGGCCTCTGCTGCTCGTAGTAACCGGGGGGCAAGTTCTAGCCGCAATCAGCGTCGCTATCGCATCAGCTGGAGCACATTGACGCCAACCGGAGTGAACCGCCGAGCTGTTCAAGTGTCCGTTGTCCCCTTCAGCAGCCTCACCGCAACGCTACAGAGTGTGCAACGTCGCGGCGGCACAATTCTTTCGGTGACAAATGGTTGATCGCCGCTTTTTGGACTCCTAACCTGGTTTATGGTGGGACAGGCAAGGCACTTTGACCTAGAAGGAAACAGCCTAGTTCTTCTCACCATATCCTGATCTCCCTAACCCGAAATGCAATCCCAGTCTCAGTTCACACAGGTCCCATCCAGAGTGACCAAGGCCAGTTCTTCTGCGGCAAGGGATCTAATGATCCACAGCCTGGTCCACATGGTGCAGGCCGCCCGCCCAGAATCTGATAGGCACGCCACACTCCCGCAATTGGCCTATGAGCATTGAACAGTTCGTTGCCCGTTCAGAGGGGCAATGGCGGTCCATGCGTTCAGCCCACGCTCTGGCCTTTAGACAGTTTGAGGATGTAATCAGTACTATTAAGATTGAACGCCTAGGGATCAACAACAAAGAAGTTGTGGATTATCTAGCATTGCAGTCTATTCTGCCTGGCACGATTTCCAGCCCTTTTCAGATGACTTGGCAGGCAGAGTCAGACTGGGAACCCGATGATGCCACGGCAGTTTCTCAAGGCACCTGCATCCTGATTCCCATTCCAGAAACCGAACGAACGGGACAACTGCTGCGGAGCAAAGGCTACGCAGAATCGGAGTCTGCAGTCTCATCCTATAGCTTTCTTGATGACGGCACATTTATCCTCAAGACTGTCTATAGCCAATCAATTGCAGAGGAACGCATCTGGTTTCTTTCTGAGCACGTGCGTTGCCGATCATCCGTTCTTCGTACATCAGAGGGATCAGGCATATTGCAGACTTCCTTCAGCTCGGAAATTAGAAGAATAGAGGCTTGAGCCATGGATTCTGCATCCATACTACATTTCGCTCAGACCATTTCTGGCTGTTTCAGCAACCATCAACAGGCAAAGGCAGAGCCATCCAAGTTCGCTCATATCAACATTTTCTTTCGTCCCTTTCCATGGGAGATTTTTCGTGGCCCTTGGTTTTACTCTGAACAGAGTTATGATTATGATCCTTGGCGCCCATACCGTCAGGGAGTGCATCATCTAATTGATGCAGACGACCATCTTCTGATGCTCAACTTCGGTCTTCGTAACGGAATTCGCACAGCCGGAGCAGGATCTCGCCCCGAACTCCTGTCTGGGATCGTTGTAGATGATCTGCTGCCCCGTCCAGGGTGCGCGATGGTCTTTCGCCAGAAAGAAGATGGATCTTTCAGGGGTGAAGTAGAGCCGGGTTGCAAGTGCATGATTCCCCGCGATGGTCGACTGACCTATCTGGTTAGCGAAATAGAGTTTGACGAGGATCACTGGGTGAGCCGAGATCGCGGCTTTGACCCTAGTACACACACCTATCTCTGGGGATCTGAGAATGGACCACTACACTTTAGCCGATCCCATCGCTATGGCGACCATCTCGATGAAGCCTGGCTCCAGAATAATCGCAAGATCAGCTAAGGAAGATGGGTACAAAGAGTCCACAGCATCAGCTGGAAAGTTGGATTCGATCACAGCATCTAATCTGCCGCGGCACTGACTTTATCTTTGAGACAGTTGATCAATCTCTGATCGAGCGCTTCGAACACTGTCTGCTTTCGTTAGGGGGTGAGATCACCTTAATACAAGAAGTAGGTAATTGGCCAATGGGACCAAAGCGTACTTTTAAGATACTACGTGCTGTGGCTAAGGTTCCAAGACCTGCCGGTCAGGCTTTCGTGAGCTATTGGGCAAGCAATGGAAGCACAAAGACACGATTTTCAGAAATTAGTGAGTAAGCCACCCACCTGCCGTTTCTTGCTCTCGACAAAAGCGTGCGGATCTTTAGTCTTGATGAGCAAGTGAACGAGTTGAGTGCCGATGGACAGTCCCATTGTGATCATCTGGGCAACCGCCATCCACGACGCATAGCGGCATTCCCAGTTTGACTCCAGCTCAGGGGCCAGCAGTTGAGTCAGAGAAGAATTTAATCGTTCGGGCTGAAGACTTAATAGGGCCAGAATGGCCGCGGGACGTGACTTGGTAAACTGCGGTCGGCGGTTGAAGATGGCATCTTCGCAATAACTTTCCACCTTAGCCTTTTCAGCCCCCCAGTCAGCTATCATGGCAAACAGGCGAATAAAGAAATAGTGAGCTCCATAGTCATTGTGGGCCTCTTCCAGCCAACGCTGCTCGAGCAGAGGCCACAAGTGGTCGCCCGGTTCGCAGGCAAGTGTTTGAAGGGCAAGATAGCAGCGACTGAAATCCGTACCAAAAAACTCATTAATCAAAAACAAATTCTCTTGCTTTTCGCCATAGCTGTGGACAAGCTGAAGACGCTCAGGGCTGTCCAATAGCAGCGAATCTAGTGTTTCCAAGAGCGATAGACCGTTGCATAGCGGCTGCGCCTCGGGCCAGAGCAGACGCACCGCCCTCATCCGAAACACCGGCGAAACAGGTGTGCGCACAATCTCCTCAAGCAGCTCTATTGCGCCAGCATCAATCACATCCTGAATAGCCGACTGCCGGTCCATCTGATTTGGCAGAAACAGTTGCTCGCCAAGGATCACGATCCGATCTTTTGAACCAGATAGAGTGGCCACAGCGGCGATTGCTGCACCACGGACACCAGGCTTATCATCATTCTGGAGAGCGCTGATCTCAGGAAGTGCTTGCATGACCCTTAGGCCGGCCAAACTCTGAATCAGCACACGACGATTCTGACAGCGGTCTGCCAATAAGGCCACCATCTGGTTGATGAAACCTTGATCCTGGCAGCCCAACTGGTGTAAGGCCCAAGCTGCATTCTCTACCAAATAATGATCCTCGCTGTTCAAGCACTTGCCAATGCTTTGGATCGCATCTCTGCAGCCAAGCCGTGCCAGCACCTCCACGG
Organism: Cyanobacteriota bacterium; assembly: GCA_026389265.1. Taxonomy (GTDB): domain Bacteria; phylum Cyanobacteriota; class Cyanobacteriia; order PCC-6307; family Cyanobiaceae; genus Cyanobium. The sequence continues at coordinate 33,029 of JAPLIE010000097.1, forward strand.
CTTTGCGTTTGGCGAGTTGAGTTGCTTGCGTTTTGTCTCCCTCTGCGAGCAGCTGAAGCAAGGCCTGTTCCGATTGCCTGCCTGGAAAATTGAGCAATTGGGCCGCCGCCATGTAGCGATCACTGCTTGACTCCAATTCGGTCACTGGTAAAGAAAGAATGCGCAAAGACTCTTCCTGATCAAGGCCCGGATGGATGTTATTAAAGCGGCTTGTACTCACTGGTTCGTTCATCCTTGATTACATCGCTCATTATCCCATGCGCCACCGATCACGGGAGCGCATGGGAGGTGTCAGTATGTGTTGCGATTGGTGAGCCCAATAAGCTGAAGCAACAATCCAAGTAAGATAGTTTCACAAGCGTGGGCATCCTTGCGAATCAGATATTTTATGTGAGCGTGGTCGGATCCTTGAAAGGTGGGCACGTCGCTTGCAGAACCATTCTAGTGCCACTACAAACCCTGAATGTCGTGATGCATGGGCTTCATCATCAGGGAATGAGGGTTGCCGATGTGACTGACATGATTCCCGCCCGGGCTGATGTTGGTGCCACCCCCCAGCTAACATCAGCGAAACAGAGTTTTGAGGCAGTGCGCTCCCCTGACGCTAATCGGTCGGAACCTGATCAGCCCAAAGAGACCAAGCGCGTCAGCCAGCGCACTACCAAGCCAGCCTCCCGGACCAAACGGAGCTAAAGCCGTTCCACTACTGCGGCATGTGGAGCACTTCAAAGACGCCATCGGCTGGACGGCCAGCTTTCAGCTGTTCCCATTGAATACTCTCCAGAAAAGCAACTGGATCAGGAGTTTCAACGACGTCGACCCCCCAGGCGCCGAGTCCGAGTGGTGAAGAGCTGGCTGCCGGTGTGTCCTTGCGACCTCCTAACGCAAGAATCCCATGGGCGACCCCATGGCCATAGTCGCTACGCAGTGATGCCCACCCTGCCACCAGTTCCTCAGCAAAACCTGGGGCCTCCAGCGGACTCTCCATCCGGAGACGCCAATGCGGGTGGGACAAAGCTTCCGCCGAGGTGACCGTTGGACAGAAGCGTTTCAACCCTGCCGCCAATTGCAGCCCATCCCAGGGGGGGCAACATTCACTCGCCACCTGCAGGTTGTGGGAGATCAAGAAGGTGGTCATTGCTTTGCTTCAATCGGGCTTATGTTAAGAGCAGACACACCAGCCGGGTGCCGTCTGGCTCTGCGTCAAGAATGGGCCCTGGACTGCCACACCGCCTTGATCCACGAGACTCCGCCACTGACGCCGGCATCTGCCGCCATCTCCCTCAGTGAAGAGGAAGCAGCGCTTTTGGCTTCGGAGCTGAAGCAGCAGTTGCGCTCCGGGGATCGCCCCGCCGGGGATCAAGAATTGATCGAGAAGATGGTGGCGGGCCTCGGCGATCCACGCGGCCTGATGCGGCTCACCTTCGCCGAGAGTCTGGGTGCCGTTGGTCCCGCAGCCGTTCCGGCTTTGTGCCAGGCCCTTAGAAGCCACGCCAATGTGACCGTCCGCCGTGCCGCCGCCAAAACCCTCACTTTGATCGGTGACCCCGTTGCACTCCCAGATCTCCTGGCTGCTCTTCTGAATGATCCGGATCCGGTGGTGCAAGGGTCTGCCGTGGGTGCCATGGCAGCCACCGGTGAGTGCGCCGTGGAGGCTCTGATCGCTGTTCTCTCCAATGCCGAGAGCACCACCATGCACCTGGGACTGGCCAGCTGGGGACTGGCCTTCGTCGGTGCCAGGGCGCCAGAAGCACTGCGCCGAGCAGCCCGTTCTGCCGACACCGAAGTGCGTACGGCGGCGATTGCCGCCCTGGGTGAGCAGATTCAGAGCCTGGACGACGACGAGGCCCGGGTGCTGGTGATCGAGGCTCTCGCCGATCCGGCTGAACCGGTGCGCGCAGAAGCCGCCACCCTGCTGGGGAAGCTGCATGATCCGATCTGGGCCTCACCGCTCCTGCAGCCCTTGCTAAGAGACCGTTCGGATCAGGTGCGCAAGAATGCCGCCCTTTCGTTGATGAAGTTGCGAGCCATGGATGCCATCACCGAGCTAGAGGTTGCCCTGGCAGCAGAAGCCAGCGACCAGGTCAAGCCTGTGCTGCAGGTCTCACTTCAGCAGCTACGCAAACATCAAAGAGCCGTCGACGACCTCTGAGGCCTGCCTGAACAGCAGACTGATGGCCCCTTGTTTAGGCCAATGGCTGCCGCATCCGTAGCTCCTCCAGCCTGGCCATCGACGCAATCACCGTTTCGAGCACATAGGGATCGGTGTTCTCGGCGGTGGACAACTCAAGGAAACAAGCGGCCACATCCGGATGATCGATGCCAGCCAGGGCAGTCACCGCTGCCACGGCCTGCGCCTCGTTCTTGCCTCGGCACACCTGGAGCAAGAGCGGCAGCGCCTGCCTGCCGACCTGGCCGAGGGCCATCACAGCGGTGATCGCCACCACGGGGGATGCATCATGCAACGCGGCCTCAAGGGCTGCCATTGCTTCAGGAGGAACATCGATGCCGGGCCGATTGGAAGCAATCTGGGCATAGGCCTTCACGCAACTGGCGCGAACGGTGGCATCGGAGCTGGCGTGGAACTTAGCGGCAAGGGGCAGCATCGCCCGATCGGCGAAAGCACCTAGGGCGCGCACCGCTGCCCGTCGCCTGACCACATCCTGATGATCGAGCATCAGAAGCAGCCGAGGCAACGATGCATCGGCATGGTGCCGAACCATCTCCAGGAATGCCTCGGTCTGCACGTAGGGATTGGGATGCCCAAGATCGTCGAACAGCTGATCAAGGGAGCTGGTGCTGGTGGCAGGAGCCATCGGAAGGTCGTCGCTGCGAGGGGAAGGGCCTCAGAAGGGGCCGTCAACAAAAAAGGGGAGGCCTAAGCCTCCCCCCCTGCGTAATCAAACGGGCCTCAGGAGAGGGAATTGATGGCGTAATCGAGGTAGCTCTTGAGCTCGTTCAGAGCCTGGGGGCTCATGTCGCGAGGGGAGCAGGCGCGGTCACGGGTGTAGGTGAGCGCTTCGACGTAGGCCGCGGTGGGGAGATTCAGGGTGCGATAAACCTCGCGGGCGCCGGCAATACCCCACTCGTCGAGGGGGCCGGTGCCGCCCACCACCAGGCAGTAGTTGATCAGGCGCATGTAGTGGCCGAGATCGCGGTAGCACTTGTCAACCTTGGTCTGGTTGCTGCCAGCTTCGCCGGCTTGCTTGAGATAGGGGTACTTCTTGAAGCAGGCATCGCCGGCCTCCTTCACGACGGCGTCCATACCAAGAGCCAGCTTTTCAGCGGCTTCCAGGCGTGCAGTGGCTCGTTGAATATTGCCCTGAACGGCCTCAAGGTCGTTCTGGCTGGGGAAGCGACCGGCGGCGTCAGCGGCGGTCACGACAGTGGTGACAACTGATTTCATTGAATGGTTCCTGTGATGGAAGTGAAAAGGATGAAAGAGCTATTGCTGAAAGCCGATCAAGCCAGAGCGCTGGCCACGCGGTCGAAGTAGGAGGCAGCTTCGGCAACCAGTGCGGAGCAATCGCCCTTGATGGTTTCCATCTTGCGGAAACGGGTTTCGTCGGGATTGGTGCCGCTGGTGTTGGTCTCGTTGATGTGGGCCGTGGAAGACGCCTTCATGATCGCCACGGCACGGGCGGCTGACTGCAGGGGCACACCCAGAGCGATGTAGGTTTCCTTCAGACCGTTAAGGCAGCGGTCGTCAAGAACGGAGGAATCGCCGGCCAGCAGGGCATAGCTGATGTAACGCAGCACGATCTCACCATCGCGCAGGCATGCGGCCATGCGGCGATTGGGATAGCAGTTGCCACCAGCCTGGATAAGTCCGGTGTTCTCGCAGATCATGCCGGTCACTGCATCAGACACAATGCAGGATGCATTGGAGGAGATGGCATTGACGGCGTCGAGGCGCTTGTTGCCCTCAGCAACATAGGCACGAAGAGCTGCCAGTTCATTGCCGCCAATAGCAGCATTTTTTGAATCAGCGCTTACAACAGCGCGGGAGAAGGCGTCGAGCATTTGGGAGAACCCTGGCTTTAGGGACTTGGGGAGCTTCTTAAAGGCTCTGGCCTTTCTGAAATTGCTATAAAAGCAATTGAAAAGCAGCTATCGAGCTTGTCCTAAGGACTGAAGCACCATGAAATTAACCCGAGAGCCTGGCCCAGACCCCAAGAGGATGGGTGACGCAAGATTTTGTGATCTAAGCCCGATCGGCCGCTTCCCAGACCCTGGCCTACCGGCCCAGATCGTTAGACGTGCCATCGAACGCGCCTGTTGGGCATGGCCTCCCAGCGAGCCCGCGGCCGCAGTGACAGATCCCGGGCTCGACCGACTACCTACCCTGATCGGAGCCACCTCGTCCGATCCATGACCGATCCCAGCCATCAGGACTGTCTCGAGTCAATCGAAGTGCTCACCACCTACCGCGATCGCCTGGTCAGCGATGTGAAGGCCATGGGCCAGCGGCTGAAGCTCCCCCAGAAGCAGGTTGAGGCCACCCTCGCCTCCCACGCCGAACTGCAGCGCATCGAGGCGGTGCTGATCCAGCTGGCCAGCCAACTGGAGACCACCACTCCGTCCTGATCCGATTCAGGCCTGCCGTTTGGCTGGCATGGCCTTTCATTGAGGCCTGCAACCGACGGACCTGATTCCGGACGATCCTCCCTTAGGTTCGAGCCAGAACCATTCCTGCTTTGCTGCCATGGCTGTCAACCTTGCCCTCCAGCTGCGGGAGGGTACGAAGAAGGCCCACACCATGGCCGAGAACACAGGCTTCGTGAGCTGCTTCCTCAAAGGGGTGGTCGACAAGGCCAGCTACCGCACGCTAGTGGGAGATCTCTGGTTTGTGTATAGCGCCATGGAGGAAGAGATCGGCAAGCTCGCCGATCACCCCGTGGTGGGGCCAATCGGTTTCCCCCAGCTCAATCGGCGATCGGCGCTGGAGCAGGATCTGGCCTTCTACTTCGGTTCGGACTGGCGCAGCCAGGTCAAAGCCACTCCAGGCGCCCAGGAGTACGTTGACCGCATTCATCAGGTGGCCCAGACGGCCCCTGAGCTGCTGGTGGGTCACCACTACACTCGCTACATTGGTGACCTTTCCGGCGGCCAAATCCTCAAGAACATCGCCCAGAAAGCTATGAGCCTGGGAGAACATGATGGCTTGCGTTTCTACGAGTTTGATGCCATCGACGATGAAAAAGCCTTCAAGGCTGGCTATAGAACCATCCTCGACAGCCTGCCGATCGAGCAGGCCTTGGCGAACCGCATCGTGGAGGAGGCGAACCAGGCCTTCCACTACAACATGAAGATGTTCCAGGAACTGGAGGGCAATCTGGTCGCCGCCATCGGCAAAGTTCTGTTCGGCTTCCTCACCCGGCGGATCCGGGGCGGCAGCACCGAGGCCGTAGTCGCCTGAACGTGATGGCACAGCTTCCACCGTTGACCATGGCGGATTTCCTGGCCGCCAGTGCTGGCACTTGGCTGACGCGTCGCGCCGTGCACCATCTTGATCACCAGGACGACGAAGCCGGCGACTCCAATCTCACCATCGAACCTTTTGATCGCTCCGATGCGGCCGTGCAGAGTATCTGCGAAAGCCTTGGAGTTGCCAGCGACCAGGTGAGCGGCGGTGCTCGCTTCTGGTGGGAGAGCAACCTCAAGGAGAACAGCCGCGGTGACGACCATGCCGCCGTTCTGCTCGATGTTGCGGACCAGGCGAACCCACGCTGTGGCTTGCTACTGCGGGATAAGGGCTACATCGAGAAGCAGCCGGTGATCAGCACCTACTCCTTTGCCGAGGACGGGCTGCTCACTATCACCACTCGCTACGACACGAATGTAGGGGTTGAGCGCTGCTGGTTCGTTAGCGAAGGCGTACGCATCCGTGTCAGCAGTGTGCAGTTCCTTGATGGCATCAGCATGACGACCTACTGCACCGAGCTGCGCTGTCCCAGTGACGCTCAGCTGGAAGCCATCAGCGCAACGGCACGACAGCGTTTCCCACTCGCCACGCAGCCGCTTGCTGCGGAAAGCTAAACGCACACCATGTTCGAACCCTTCCTCGACGAGCTCCACGCACAGATCCAGGCCAGGGGGGGCGAATCCCTGGCGATTCCGAACGACCTGGCCGAGTGCCGCTCTGCCAAGGGCAACAGTGTGATCCGCAGTTGGCTCTGGCAGTTGCCTGGCATCCGCCGCTGGCGGGTGACCCGGCTCGATGCCGGCGAGAGCCTCCAGGTGCTCAATTCCGTGGCCTATCCCGAATACAACCGCGATCAGGCCGTTCTCGATTTCCAACCTCTACTCCAGAAGCCGGAGTATCTGGCCCACCACCTGGAAGATCTTCGGCAGCTGCATGAGCGCTTCCCCGATCTCAACGGCGAGGAAACCATGCGCTCCTTCGACCCGCATCAGTACTTCTCGCCATGGTTGCTGTTCTGCAGGGGGAACGCCGAACAAGCCCAGGGATCATTGCCTGCCGCGTTCACGGCGTTCCTCGCCAGTTACTGGGCTCTCCACGATCGCCCCCAAACGTCCGCTTGCCTGCATCCCGACGAGGTACACCGCCTTCAGGACGCCTACGACGTATATAGCGCCGAACGGGATCCCGCCCATGGATTGTTCACCAGCCACTTCGGCAAGGCCTGGTCGGATCGATTCCTGCAGGATTTTCTGTTCCCCGGCAGTGGCCATGTGCCGGTTCTTCCCCCCGCGATTTCCCCATGACGTCTTCTGCGCAGCCCCAGCCCTGCAGCCTCGATCCGGTCAACCTGGCTGGCTGGCGCTGGGCTCCTTTCCTGGAGCATGCGGTGGAGGCCCTTCAGCCTTTTGAGCCGGTTGCCTATCCGATCGACGCGACGTTTCTTCGGCGTGAAGGCGTTGCAGGGTCCAAGGCCCAGCCCGTTGCCGTCTGCACAGCCACCTGGGGCTGCGGCACGGAGAAACTGCGGCAGGTGCGTGCCGCTTGCGTGGAAGCGGGTAGCGCCGCCTCGGTGCTGAATTTCGTGGCCAACCCCTGCAGCGGCTTCGATCTTCCCTTTTTCGGTGCTGATCTGGTCACCTTGCCATCGGGTCACCTAATCGCCCTTGACCTTCAACCAGCCCTAAAGACCGACCAACGGCACACCGCCCCCGTCTGGGAGCGATTGCTGCCGATCTGGGAGCAGTGGCAAAAAGTTCTCCCCTCCGGTGGCCCGATTCCGGCCGAGGCCGAGCCGTACTTCTCTCCCGGCTTCCTCTGGACAAGGCTTCCCCTGGGCACCGACGGCGACGCGCTGATCGAGAACGCCGTCTTCCCGGCCTTCGTCGCCTACCTCGACCTTTACCTGCAGCTGGTGGCCGAGGCCCAACCCGTGAGTGACGAGCGCCGCCAGGAACTGCTGGCCGGACAGCGCAGCTATGTGGCCTACCGCGCCGAGAAGGATCCGGCCCGGGGCATGCTGGGCCGATTCCATGGCAAGGAGTGGACCGAGGCTTACATCCACGGGGTCCTTTTCGACCTCTAAGCGTAGGCCTCACATCCCGCCACTCTGCTGAAACGCATCAAGCCAGGCGTCGGAGAGAACCTGGCCCGAGGTGTCAATCGCAACATCAGCCGTCGAGTCGACAGACGCTGACCACCCTGATGACGGCACTGTCTTCAGCCCCTCCGGGCTTCAAGGTCACCTGAAACCACCATTGACGGCCGTCATCGCTGCGCCGAAGCGTCTGAAAACTCTGCATTTCCCGGTGCCTCAAGGCCAGAACGAGGGCTTCGCCGCTGCAACCTGGACAGTTCACCTGCATATCCGCCAGTCCCTCCGCTTGGATCTGGTAAGTGGGCATTGGGATGGAGCGCCTGAAGCCACACTCTGATGCAAGGCGGCGCTGGTCCATCTCTCAGCGAGGTGAGGATCGAGCCATCCCTTGCCTCACACCGCGTTGACAAGCAGGCTAAAATTGATGAAATGTAACATCTCCATGTCCTCCTCTCCGGATCTGGCCTCTCTCTACCAAATGCTGGCCAAGGGGCAGCGTCCCATCCTGCCTTCTGGTGAACAGCGCGCCATTCTTGGCTGTGGCTACGTGGGCCAAGCGGTTGCTAAGGCCTGGAGGCAGGAGGGTCATGAACTCTGGGGAACGACAACCCGCCGTGAACGCCTTGCCGCGTTGGCTGAGCTTGTTGATACTCCAATGATTTTCGATTCCACGGATTCCCGCACCAACCTCTCCTTTACTGAAGGCCTTGATGGCATCTTGGTGTCGTTTGCACCCTCCAAGACCTCCCATGTTGATATCCATCACTATCGGGAGACCTTCCTTGGCGGCTTGCAGATGCTGACGGATGCGCTCCAGCAACACCCTCGAGAAACCCCGCTACAACTGGTTCACTTGAGCAGTTGCGGTGTCTACGGCAATCGCCATGGTGCCTTAACCGACGAGACCGTCCAACTGGATTCGCTTCACCCGGTGAATGAGGTTCTGGCGATGGCTGAGGACATGATCCAGTCACTCCGCTCAGAATCGGTCAACGTTTGCATTTTTCGACTGGGAGGCATCTACGGGCCTGGCCGTGATATTCCCGCCATGCTCCTTTCAGCTGCAGGCGGTGTTGTTCAACGCAATGGCCAAAACGTGCCTTGCTGGATCCATCTTGATGATGTTGTTCGTGCAGTTTCATTTGCTTTTGAGCACAACCTCAACGACACTTACAATTTGGTGAATGATACCCAATTCACGGGTCAAGAGCTGACTGATCGCCTGTGCGAACAAGCTGGCCTACCACTGGCAAAATGGTTGACAATTGACACGACCGATCGTGTACTCAACGCCAGAGTGAGTAATGAAAAACTTAAGCAGATTGGTTTCACTTTTACTCGACCATCGATAGTTTGCTGATAGCCAAGTCCGACCCAACGAACGCCCCCTGCAATGGGGCTAATTGATTGGCTCGTTTTGATCAACCCCCAAGGTTGCTCGGAACCGAGCATGGAGGCTGACCCAGGCGCTCGGAACTGCGGCTTATCGCCGACGACCAAGGCGGGATCGATCGTCAAGGCTGCCTCGGGATTGCTGAGCGCCCATGCCATCCGTCTGGCTAGCGAGTTCCTCCGGTCTTCGTAGTCGTTGGTTACGGCCCCCGCCGGCTCGGCCGGCCCGGCGGGGGCCGCTGGCAGCATCAGGGCACGCAGGCATTCCACAAGCAGCCATGGCAGGGGAGGAGCACGGCCCGCCGTTGACGGAAGCCGGTGAACCGATCAGCGAAGCAGAGGCCCTCAGGCGGCTGCGGCAGACCGACGACCAGTCGCTGCAGTATTACGCCGCTTGGTGGCTGGGCCGGATGCGCAGCCGGCACCCCGACACCGTCCCCCTGCTGCGCTCCGCCCTGCGCCAACGCCAGCCGCGGGATCCCGGCGCTGGTGTGGAGCACAACGCCGTGGCCCGCAACGCGGCCCGGGCCCTGGGCAAGTTGGGGGATGGCGGTGCGGTGTCCGACCTCCTGGCCGCCCTTGAAGACGACGACGACGGTCTGCGGGAGGCCGCGGCCCGGGCCCTGGGCGAACTGGGGGCCCTTGAAGCGGTAGCGCCGATCTGCGCCCGCCTGGCCAGTGGTCTGGCCGGCGCCGGAGCGCCCATGACCAACAGCCCCAAGCTCCAGGAACCCTGCGAGGCCCTGATCGAGGCCCTGGGCGCGATCGGCGTGGCCGATCCTGCGGTGGTGGGGGTGATCGAGCCGTTCAGCGGCCATGACCGTCCGCTGGTTCGCAGTGCTGCCGCCCGGGCCCTGCTGCAGCTCACCGCCGAGGTCCGCTGGGGTGAGGTGCTGGTGGAGCTGCTGGAGCATGCCCAACTGCAGGTGCGCCGGGCCGCCCTGATGGACCTGGGCGCCGTGGGCTGGCGTCCCGCCCTCGAGCCCATCAGCGCCACCCTGGCGGAGAACAGCCTCAAGCTGATCGCCCTGCGGGGCCTGGTGGAGCAAGGCAGCGGCGAGCCCGGCCTGGAGGCCCTGCTGGGCGCCATGGATGACCTGCTCTAAAGCCGGCCGATGTCTTCCCTTCCGATGACCGATCCCTTCGCCAGCTTGCCCCCCCTGATCGAGGCGGTGGAGCAGGCCGACACCGCCACCGCCCTCCTGGCCGCCACAACCCGCCTGGCCAGCCATCTGGCCGGTGGGAATCCCCCGGCCCCCGCCGCCATCGCCGCCCTGGTGCAGGTGCTGGGCTTCAACAATCCCGGCGCCGCCGTGGCCGCCGTGGACGGCCTGATCGCCTGTGGTGAAACCGCGGTGGCCCCCCTGCTCGACAACCTCGATGCCCACAACTACGGGGCCCGGGCCTGGGCGGTGCGCGCCCTGGCTGGGATCGGCGATGTGCGGGGGCTGGAGCTGCTCGAGCAGGCCCTCGGCGGCGACATCGGCCCAAGCGTGCGCCGGGCCGCCGCCCGCGGCCTGGGCCAGCTGCGCTGCGGCGGGCTGCGTGCCGAGGAGCGTCGCGGGGTTCAGGAGCGGGCCCTGACAGCCCTGGAGGCGGCGGCCGGTGATGGCGAATGGGTGGTGCGTTACGCGGTGGTGGTGGGCCTGGAATCGCTGGTCCACGATCTCAGGCCCGAAACCGACAGTACCGAAAGAGATCTCAGGGAGCGGGCCCTCCAGACCCTCACCCAGCTCAGCCAGCCCGATGAAGACACCACGGTGGTGCGGCTGCGGGCCAACCAGGCCCTAGGGCGCCTCGCGCCCGCCGCCTGACCCAGCCATTCCCCATGCCAAGCAGCATGCCCACCCCCAGCCCCCAGAGCGGACCCAGCGGCGGCCAGGCCCCACCCACCGGGGTGCTGTTTGTCTGCATGGGCAACATCTGCCGCTCCCCGGCCGCCGAAGGGGTCTTCCTCCACCTGTTGGCCGAAGCAGGACTGGAGGACTGCTTCACGGTGGATTCAGCCGGCACGGGCGGCTGGCACGTGGGCCATCGGGCCGATCGCCGCATGCTCGCCGCCGCCGAACGCCGCGGCATCCACCTTCCGAGCCGGGCTCGGCAGATCGAGGCCGCCGATCTGCAGCGCTTCGACCACATCCTCACCATGGATGCCGACAACCTGGCCGCCGTGCAACGACTGGAGCGCCAGGCGCCGGGAGGGGCCCGGATCAGCCCCCTGATTGACCATTGCCGCCAGCTTCGATCCCACGAGGTGCCCGATCCCTACTACGGGGGTGAAGACGGATTCGAACGGGTGCTTGACCTGCTTGAGGATGCCTGCGCCGGCCTCCTGGACAACCTGCTGCAGGAACGGAGCCAGGGCTGAGGTGGTCACCAGTGCGGCCGCATCCTCGGCCTGCAGCAGGGGGGGGCCAACGCGCGGCTGGAACCCAGCCGATCGCACTCAGCAAGGCTGAGCTGAGCAGAAGGCAGAACTGAGCGGGAACGGGGGGCAGCGGGCCTGACGGTCGCCTCAAGCCAAAGGATCGCTCCCTTCCCCCGCAGCGACAGGGCCGGGCCAAGCATCCTCGGGCACCCGCGCCCTGAAGTGATCCTCCAGGGCGGCGATCACCTGCTCGATCGTGAGGCCGTCGGTGATCACCTCGGCGGCATCCTCCGCCTGGAGCAGGGGCGCCACCTCCCGGGTGGAATCGAGCCGATCCCGTTCGGCGATCGTGGCCTCCAGTTCGGCCAGCGGCGGCACCGGGAAACCTCGCTGCTCCAGATCCAGGGCCCGCCGCCGGGCTCGTTCGGCCACCGTGGCGGTGAGAAACACCTTGCACTCGGCATCCGGGAACACGGCCGTGCCGATGTCGCGACCCTCCGCCACCAGCCCGCCCCGCTGGCCCATCGCGCGCTGCTGGGTGGTGAGAGCCTCCCGCACGCAGGCGTGGGCCGCCACGGTGGACACCAGGCCGGTGACCTCCAGACTGCGGATCGCTGCGCTCACATCGTGGCCGTTGATCAGCACCTGTTGCTCGCCATCGACGCCGCCGAGCAGGCGGAGATCGAGATCCTGCAGCAGGGGGGCGATGGCCGCAGCATCGGTGGGATCCACCCCCTGCTCCCGCACCCACCAGGTGAGGGCCCGGTACATGGCACCCGTGTCGAGATAGAGGAGGCCGAGTCTGTGCGCCAGGGCCCGGGTCACAGTGCTCTTGCCGGCCCCGGCGGGACCATCGATGGCAACGATTGGGGCGCGGGACATCAGGAAGCGGTGGTCGATCAGGCGGCTGGCGCCGCAGTGCACGGCGGCGGCCAGCAGGGAAAAGCTACCGGTGCGCTCCACCGGAACCAGCCGGTGGGGATCGACAACCTCCACATAGTCGGCGCTGAGAGCAGCCGATCCGAGCCGTGCGGCCACGGCGGCGATCAGTTGGTGGGAACGATCCTCCCCTGCCTGCCCTAGGGCCTGGGCCGCATCGAGGGCTTCCCCCAGGGCCCGGGCCCGCCCCCGTTCCTCGCCGGAGAGGTAGCGGAGCCGTGAACTGGCGGCGAGCCCATCGCTCTCGCGCACGCTGGCGCATCCGTGCACGCTGAGGGGGAGGCCGAGATCGGCAACCACCTGCCGCAGGATCACCAGTTGCTGCCAGTCCTTCTCGCCCAGCAGCAGGCGATCGGGCCGGACCAGGGCCAGTAGCCGGCACACCACCGTGGCAACACCATCGAAGTGCCCTGGTCGAGACCGGCCGCAGAGATGGGCCGTGAGCTGAGGAGGGGGACTCACCCGAGTGAGGGCCGCCTCGCCGCCGGGATAGATCGTGGCAAGGGAAGGGAGGAAGAGAGCGTCCACGCCGGCCGCCGCCGCCAGGGCCCCATCGGCGGTGGGATCGCGGGGGTAACGATCGAAGTCCTCACCCGGCCCGAACTGGAGGGGATTCACGAAGACACTGAGCAGCACCCGGGGCGACCTCCCCCCCGCCACCGGACGGCTGGCCCGCACCAGCAGGGAACGATGGCCCTGGTGCAGCGCCCCCATGGTGGGCACGAAGTGGAGGGGACGTTCGGGATGCTCCCGGCGCCAGAGCAGCAGCTCGGCTCGGCTGGTGATCAATCGCACGCGCTTCACTCAAAAGAAAGCCCACCTGCCAAGGGGCAGGTGGGCCGGGTGTAGCCAACTTGAAGGCTGGACGTCAGGGAAGCACTTCGAGGCGCACTGTGGCGACACCGCTGGCCGTGACACCGAGATCGCTGGCAGCACCATGGGCGAGATCGATGATCCGACCGCCGGTGAACGGGCCGCGGTCATTGATCCGAACAACGGCAGAACGACCGTTGTTGAGGTTGGTGACCTTCACGCGGGTGCCAAAGGGAAGGCTGCGGTGGGCGGCCGTGTAGGTGCCAGGGCGAAAGACCTCACCATTGGCAGTGCGGTTGCCGTAGAAGCCGGGCCCATACCAGCTGGCCTGGCCTGTGTAGGCGGAGGCGAGCTGTAAGAGACCTTTGGGTGATGCCGGCATCTGCCTGAGGAACCGATCCTCCCAGGAGGGGGAAGGGACCACGTCACGGATCACAGCATCGGCGGCCGGCGTGGAGAGGGAGGAGGAGGAAGCGGCCATCGCAGGGGCGGTGGTCACCAGGGGGGTTATCAGGAGGGCGGCTGCGCCCAGAAGTTGAGTTGCACGCATGGCAGGCGGAACTCGCTGGCTGGAGCCCTGGACATCGAAGCGATCCGAGTGTCGAGGGTGAACTCACGTCCCGACACCCTCTGGGCAACGGGATGGGGTGAATCCGCCGGAGCGAGTTCCTGACTGGAAATAACGACCCAGGCAACGTAACGGCAGTGAACAGCGGCACAAACGGCTGCACAGCGCAGCGATGACTGATCAGTTTTCTTCATCTTTTCCTTGGGATCGCTGTACCACTGGCCTGAGTGGCCCCGACCCGGCGGCACTTCCATCAGAAAATCCGATCTCAATGATTTGCCAAGCTGATCGTTTGGTGTGACGATGGCTCGATCGTCCACCTGCTGACTTGCTCTGGCTGGGATCGGGAGCGCGGCTGGGGGGCTTGGGGGGGCTGGACGGGGCACCGCCGTTGCAGGATCGGTTCAGCAGGGCCTGATGTCATGGATTACCGCAGTGCCGGGGTGGATGTCGTCGCCGGTCGCGCCTTCGTGGAGAGGATCCGCGCCAGCGTGGACTCCACCCGCAGGCCGGAGGTGGTGGGGGGCCTGGGCGGCTTTGGGGGGCTCTGCCGCCTGCCCGCCGGCCTGCGCAACCCCTTGCTAGTGGCCGGCACCGACGTGGTGGGCACCAAGCTTGAACTGGCCCAGGCCCATGGCGTTCACCACGGGGTGGGCATCGATCTGGTGGCGATGTGCGTGAACGATGTGATCACCAGCGGCGCCGCCCCCCTCTTCTTTCTCGATTACATCGCCACCGGCCGGCTCAGCCCCGAGGCGTTGGCCGAGGTGGTGGAGGGCATCGCCGATGGCTGCCGCCAGAGCGGCTGCGCCCTGCTGGGGGGCGAAACGGCGGAGATGCCGGGCTTCTACGGTCCGGGCCGCTACGACCTGGCCGGCTTCTGCGTGGCCGTGGTCGAGGCCGACCAACTGATCGACGGCCGTCTGATTGTGCCAGGCGACCGCATCGTGGCCGTCGCCAGCAGTGGGGTGCACAGCAACGGCTTCAGCCTGGTGCGCCGAATTTTGGAGGCCAGCGGAACGACAGCCGAAACCCAGCTCGGCGGCGATGGCCCCCCCTTGATCGCCAGCCTGCTCACCCCCACTCGCCTCTACGCCTCCCTAGTGCAGGGGTTGCTGGCTGATGGGGCACCGATCCGGGGTATGGCCCACATCACCGGCGGCGGCCTACCGGAAAACCTGCCCCGCTGCCTCCCCGCCGGGGTGCACGCCCGGGTGGATCCCGAAAGCTGGGAACGTCCCCCCCTGTTCCGCTGGCTGCAGGAGCAGGGGGAGGTTGCGGAGTCCGATCTCTGGAACACCTTCAATCTGGGCGTGGGCTTCTGCCTGGTGGTTCCACCGGAGGCCCTGGAGAGTGTGCTGGCCAGCTGCCAGGCTCAGGGTCACCGGGCCTGGGCCCTTGGGCAGGTGGAAGCCGGCAGCGCCGCGGCGGAAAACTCCGGCGCTGCAGCGGATGGCTCGCTGGCCGGATTGCCGTACTGAACCGGCCATGCTCCTTGGCGTTCGTGCCTCCTTAAGGTTCTTGAAGTCGCCTGCGCTACAAAGGCAGGTTCAGCCGCCTGGCCCGGACGTAACTCCGCAGCCCCATACCCCGCAGATCACATGTTCGGTACCTCCAGCCGCATCACCCGCCGCCGCAGCTCGGCCGGTCCCATTCCACCCCAGCGTCCCCAGCAGCCCCGTCCCCGGCTTCGCGACATCAGCGGCCCGAGAGAAAGCGTGGGCGGCGGGCAGCGGCCCACCTTCCTCACCCTGCGGGATCACGGCAAGGTCTATGTGGCCGACCTGCCCCGACTCTCCGATGGCCAGCTGAGTCAGATCGCTCGGGAGGCCGAGGAGGTGCTCGAAAGTCTTAATCGAAGGCTCGAGGAACTGCGCAACCAGCTCACCCTGAGCCAGGTCGATCAGGACACCCGGATCCGCGCCACCACCAAGCGGGACGTGACCGAACGCTTCCTGGCCTCCATCGCCCAGGAGCAGGAGTTGCGCCGCAGCAACCCCGCCCTGCGGGCGGCGGCCGGCGAGTCCCTCGCCCGCGCCTTCCTGGAGCTGGCCCGCCACCGCCTGCCGGGGGCCACCTTCGATTCGCTGCTGGAAGAGGCCCTCTCCGCCTGTGATCCCACCGATCCGGAGGGGCGTTCACCCAGCTCCCACGATGCCCAGGTGATCCGGCTGCTTCAGGGGAATACCCCACCGGCCGCTCGGGCCGAGGCCATGCCAGTGGTGCTGACGCCCGATCTCCTCCGTGACAGCGCGGTCTGAGACGATCCGCCCACTGGGGCTCGCCACCATGGGACTCAGGCGCTCTGAAAGGGGTTGGCGGGCATCCGGGCCCCGGAGGGCAGGGCTAGAGCCAGCTGGTCGAGATGCTCCCGCTCTCCCTGATCAAGGCTCCATGCCAGGGCATCGCCAGCCGCATCAGCCTGGGCCACGGTGCGCAACCCGGCAATGGGCATGGCCCCGTGGGCCCGGCACCAGTTGAGCGCCACGGCCGCCGGGGAAGCGTCCCGGCGGGCGGCGATCTCGGCCATCGCCTCCAGCAGGGGTTGCAGATCGGACCAGAGCCTGCGGAACAGCCAGCGCCGCGGTCCGGAGGGAAGCGATGGCTCCGTGCCCGGCATGCGGGTGAGCAGCCCCAGGGCCAAGGGGCTGTAGGCGATCAGCTCAACGCCCAGCTCGCGGCACACGTCCACCAGGCCACCGGGCCGGATCGGCTCCGGTGCCAGCAGCGACAGCTGCACCTGCAGGCTGCGAAGCGGCACCCCCCGGGCGGCCAGGTCGCCCTGGATCCGCCGCAGCCGCATGGGGCCGATGTTGGACACGCCCAGCTCGGCCACCTCCCCGGCCAGAACCTGATCGGCCAACCCCTGGAGCAGGGGACCCTCCTGCCAAGGGGCATACCGGGCGGTGCTCCAGTGCAACTGCACCCGGTCGAGGTTGTTCTGCAGGCGGCCGCGGGAAGCCTGCAAAGCCCTATCGAAGCCGCGGCGCCCCAGGCGCCAAGGGAAGGGAGCCAGCTTGGTGGCCACGCACAGATCCTGGCGCTGCCTGAGAGGTAACGCCGCCACAAACTGCCCCAGCAGGTCTTCACTGCGGCCGTTCCAGCGGCCGGTTCCATAGGAATCAGCGGTGTCGAAGAAGTGGAGACCCCGCTCCACGGCCCGCTGGAAACAGGCCTCCAGCTCCTGGTCCTGCTCGGGGGCGTAGCCCCAGAGGAACTGGTTGCCCCAGGCCCAGGTGCCCATGCCGATGGCTGGGCTGGGAAGGGTGGCGAGAGGCATGGCGCAACGGCAGTGGGCTCCGGGCGCCATGATCGGACTTCAGCCCAAGCCGATCGGGCCGCCCGTGCCAACCATCCACCCCGCTCCCGTGCCCGGCGGCTCTTCGGCCGACCGGAGCGGAAATCATCCCCAGGATCGGACCACCGAGCAGGTCAGCGAGGCCGACTCCGATCCGATCCTGTGCCGCCACTGCGGCCGCACCGCCAACAACGGCATCAGCTGCGAAGGCAGCTGTGTGGCGGATTCGGGCTACTGAGGCGGCAGGGGCGGCGCCATTTCTTAAGGGCACCTCGAAAAATAAGCGCATTCCAGTGCTTCTGCGGACATGAAAAAGCCGCCAATCGGGCGGCATGGAAAGAAGTTCTTATATCGACCATTGACGATATCACTTGGCCCATCGCACCATCTCAACAAGGGTCATG
>JAPLIE010000089.1 GCA_026389265.1 Cyanobacteriota bacterium
GCAGTCGTCCGCGGTAAGGCCCGGATCCCGCAGGCGGGCATACACGGTGGCCAGCAGGCCCCGCACCATCGGCATCAGGTGGGGGGTGAACTGCAGCTGGATCGGCTGACCTGCGGCCTGGCCGGCGATCTGCTCAATCTCACTGGTGTGGCGGTGGCCCACCACGCCGTAGGGGGCCACCGCCTCGGAGGCCTCGGCCAACAGCAGGTGTTCCTTGGCGGCCCGGCCGCCGCCGGAGGTGCCGCTCTTGGCATCGATCACGATGCCGGCCGGTTCGATCAGCCCCTGCTGGAGAAACGGAAGCAGGGCCAGCAGGCTGGCGGTGGGAAAACAGCCCGGGGCCGCCACCAGGCGGGCCGAGCGGATGCGGGGCTCCTCCCACTCCACCAGGCCGTACACCGCTTCCTGGCAGAGGGCCTGGTCGCTGCGGGGCACCTCCCGGGCCTCGGCGGCATAGACCTCCTGCCACTGGGCCAGGGAGCGGTAGCGGTAATCAGCCGAAAGATCCACCACCTTCACACCCCGCTCCAGGAGCTCGGGAACCAGGCCTGCCGCCAAGCCATTGGGGAGGCTCAGCACGGCGAAATCCGCTGCCGCCGCAATCGCTTCGGGTTCGGGGCTGCGGACCACCGGATCACCCGGCAGAGGCAGAAAGGGCACCAGATCACTCCAGCGGCGACCCCGGCTGCGCTCCCCGCCCAGAAAGGTCACCGTGAAGCTGGGGTGATCCTGGAGCAGGCGCAGGGTCTGCAGACCCCCATAGCCGCTGGCTCCGATCACCGCGACGCGTGTGCCTGTCATGCCGGGGTGGAAGGAACGGTGGATCGTACCGGGCTCTATAACTACAGGTCATTAAGAGGTCCATAGCCCTGGCTCAAGCCGCTTCCACTCCCCAGGCCCTGAGCCCGGAATCAGCGGTGCCCTCTCCGTCGGAGAGCATCCAGGTTCCCGCCGCGTTGCAGTTCGATTCGATCGCCGATGGCCTGGCGGCGATCCGCAACGGCGAATCGATCGTGGTGGTGGACGATGAAAATCGGGAAAATGAAGGTGACCTGATCTGCGCCGCCCAGTTCGCCACGCCGCTACAGATCAACTTCATGGCCACCGCAGCCCGGGGCCTGATCTGCTTGGCGATGGAGGGGGAGCGGCTCGATGCCCTGGATCTGCCATTGATGGTGGATCGCAACACCGACAGCAATCAGACCGCCTTCACGGTGAGCGTGGATGCCGGCCCAGAAAATGGCGTGAGCACGGGCATCTCCGCGGACGACCGGGCACGGACGATCCAGGTGGCCATTCACCCTGAAAGCCGCCCCTCCGACCTGCGGCGTCCGGGCCACATCTTCCCCTTGAGGGCCCGCGATGGCGGCGTGCTGAAACGGGCCGGCCACACCGAGGCCGCCGTGGACCTGGCGCGCCTGGCGGGGCTCTATCCGGCAGGTGTGATCTGCGAGATCCAGAACCCTGATGGTTCGATGGCGCGGCTTCCCGAGTTGGTGGAATACGCCCGCCTGCACGGCCTGCGGCTGATCTCGATCGCCGACTTGATCCGCTACCGGCTCGACACCGAACGCTTCGTGCGCCGCCAAGCGGAGGCCGCCATGCCGAGCGCCTTCGGCAGCTTCCGGGCGATCGGTTTTCGCAACGAACTCGATGGCAGCGAGCACGTGGCGATCGTGAAGGGAGAACCGGAGCGTGCGGAGGGGCCGGTGCTGGTGCGGGTGCATTCCGAATGTCTCACGGGGGACGCCTTTGGCTCGCTTCGCTGCGACTGCCGCCCCCAACTGGAGGCCGCCCTGCGCATGATCGAGGCCGCCGGAGAGGGCGTGGTGGTGTATCTGCGGCAAGAGGGCCGGGGGATCGGCCTGATCAACAAACTTCGGGCCTATTCCCTGCAGGATGGCGGGCTTGACACGGTGGAGGCCAATGAACGGCTGGGCTTTGCCGCCGATCTGCGCAACTACGGGGTGGGGGCCCAGATACTCAGCGATCTGGGGGTGCACCGGCTGCGACTGATCACCAACAATCCACGCAAGATCGCCGGACTGGGCGGCTACGGGTTGGCCGTGGAAGACCGGGTTCCCCTGGTGATCGATCCCGGTGCCCACAACGCCGCCTATCTGCAGGCCAAGCGGCTCAAGCTCGGGCACCTGATGGAGGCCGATGCCGGGTGGGTCGAAGGCGGTGGCCCCCATGGCTTGAGTGCGGTGTTGGCCTGGTGCGGCGAGGCCGACAGCCGCACCGTGGCCGAACGGATCGCTGAGCTGCACCACTGGGCCGGCCAGCGGGGTCTCCTGCTGGAGGAGGAGGAGCACCCCCGGCTGCTGGCGCTGCTTGACCAGCCTCGCCTCGCGCTTTTGCTCACGGCAGCCCCCAACGGCCAGCTCTCCGCCGCCGATCTGGCGGGCCCGCTGATGGGGATGGCCCGCTGGGAGAGGACGCAGGCGGTAGGGCTCCTGCTGACCCCCGATGTGCGACGGCGCAGCCACCCCAGCGCTGACCTCGAGCCTGAAGCACGACCCCTGAGCGATCTTGAGGAGAGCGGTGATTCAGCCCGCTGCCCCCTGCTGAAACTCACCCCCGGTGCCTTCATCCGCTGGCGAGCGTGAGCGCAGTTCCCATAGGCCCTCTCCGTGGAGATCGCTCTGAGCGGCGGGGTGGACTTAGCCGCACCCTGTCGCTCTGGAGACACCGGCACAGGCGAGACGGCCTTCAGGGGAAACAAGGGTGCGTAGCAAAGATCCCGGGGTCAGGCCATCAACCTTGGATCGTCACCTTGTTGATCAGGCTGCCATTGCGCAGCTTCAGCACCACATCGATGTCGTTGGTTTGGCCGAAAACGGTGTGCACCCCATCCAGGTGGGGTTGGGGGCCGTGGCACAGAAAGAACTGACTGCCACCGGTGTTACGGCCAGCATGGGCCATCGAGAGGCTGCCTGCCTTGTGCTTGTTGGCATTGATCTCACAGGGAATCGTGTAGCCGGGTCCACCGGTGCCGGCCTGGCCGCGGGCCCCTTGCCTGGAATTGGGGCAGCCTCCCTGGGCCATGAAGCCATCGATCACCCGGTGGAAGCTCAGGCCGTCGTAAAAGCCATCGTTGGCGAGCTTCACGAAGTTGGCCACCGTGCCCGGGGCATCGGCATCAAAGAGTTCCACAGTGATGGGGCCGGCTTCGGGGTCCATCAGGGCGGTGGTCATGGTGCTGAGTGGTGTGTGATGCGACAATCCTGCCAGCCAACCGAGAGCAGCGGGAGCTTGGCCAAAGCGTCCCGCGGCCTGGGAGGCGCCCTACGCCCGTGGATCACCGCCGCGGAGCCGACATTCTTGCGCTGGAGAGGCCTGCTGTAGACAGGTGCCAGTTTTGAAGCGCCCTATGACCAGCAGCACCGCCCCCGAGCTGGCCAAGGCCCGTCTGGGCGTGCTTGGCGGCAGCGGCCTCTATGCCATGGAGGGGCTGGAGGATCTGCGCGAGATCACGGTGCAAACCCCCTATGGCGATCCCTCCGACAGCCTGAGGCTCGGACGGCTTGGGGATCTTGAGGTGGTATTCCTGGCCCGCCATGGCCGCCATCACAGCCACACCCCCTCCGAGGTGCCCTACCGGGCCAACCTCTGGGCCCTGCGCTCCCTCGGGGTGCGCTGGATCTTCTCGGTGTCGGCGGTGGGCTCCCTCCAAGAGCATCTGCGGCCCCTTGACATGGTGGTGCCCGATCAGTTCATCGATCGCACCCATCAGCGCCCCCTCAGCTTCTTCGGCGAGGGCCTTGTGGCCCATGTGACCATCGCCGATCCCTTCTGCCCGGTGCTCAGCCGCATCCTGGCGGACGTGGGGGAAAGCCTGATGCCCGAGGGGCGGAACTTGCACCGCGGCGGCACCTACCTCTGCATGGAGGGTCCGGCTTTCTCCACCCGGGCCGAGTCGGAGCTCTATCGCTCCTGGGGCTGCTCGGTGATTGGGATGACCAACCATACCGAGGCACGCCTGGCCCGCGAGGCCGAGATGGCCTACACCACCCTGGCGATGGTGACCGATTACGACTGTTGGCACCAGCAACACGATGCCGTGACGGTGGAGATGGTGATCGACAACCTCCGCAGCAATGCCACCCTGGCCCAACAGATCATTGCGATGGCCGCCCAGCGGATCGAGGTCCAGCGGCCCTCCAGTGGCGCCCACCAGGCCCTTCGCAACGCTCTGATGACAGCGCCGGAGCAGGTGCCGGCCGACACCCGCCTCCGCACCGAACTGTTCACCAGCCCCTACTGGGGCCCAGCCAGCCGCTGAGAATCTGGAGAGTTCCTGCGTGGAGTCGCCCATGGCTGGCTGGGAGTATCAGGTGATCCACATCAACGTGGAACCCCCTAAGCCCCCAGGCCCGACCCCGCCTGCGGATGGACCGGCAGCGGCTCCACCGGCCGCCGGTGATGGGTCGGGCAACAAGCCGATGTTCTCGGAAACCTTCCTGAAAAAGGAGTTTCCCCAGTTCTACGAAAAACCACCCACCGAAGGATCCAGCGCCCAGGCCCAGCATCCGGCCCATCAATTGCAGACCTTCCTCAACGGCCACGGCGCCCACGGTTGGGAGCTGATTGGTGTGTTTCCCGTGGGCAACCTCACGATGATGTTTTTTCGGCGCCCCAAGCCGGCCGAGCCAAAGCCAGCCAGCCCGGCCAAGGAGCCGGCAGCCTTCAAGCCAGCCGTGGCAGCGGATGCAGCAGTTGCATCCGCTGCAGCAATCCCATCGGAGTCAGCCGTGGCAACGGCGTCAGACGTGGGGTCGGATTCAGCAGCGGGGCCCGCGGCAGAGGCGGCTGGAAGCTCTGCAGCCAGGGAAGGAACGCTCCATGAAGTTCTCCGGCGCCTTGAGCAGATGGAGGAGAGGCTCCGCGTCCGTGAGGTGGAGGGGGACCGCACAACGCCGACGCGCCGACCGGCCCGCCTCGGACAAGAGGCCGGTTCCGGCCAGACCACCGCCGGGCGCCCCGGCGGCAACCGCCCTGGGGGCCGCCAACCAAAGGCCGGGCGATTCGATGCGCGATCGGCGCTCCCCGGCGAACGGGTGACCCCAGCCCAGCTGGCCAAGCTCGTCGATGCAACAACCCCACTCCCCAGCAGCCGGGCGGCCCTGGCGATCGGCCTGCGTTCCGCCACCAGCCTGGCGAACCATGGCGCCCGCTTCGGCTACGAACCGGGGCTCAGCAAACGCGGCCCCAACGGCCTGGTGGCCATCTACACCGGTCCCGGCACAGCCGAGAAGGGTGGCAAGGAACGGCGGCTATGGATCGTGGTGCCTCCCCAGCACCTGGAGGGCTGAGCCGCGTCTGCGCTCCCGCCTCCCCCTCAGGAAGGAGGCAGCGCCGCCAGCGCCGTCCGCAGCGCAGGACCGGTGGTGGCCAGATGGGTGGCGGCCCGATGCGCATCCAGGTCGCCGAGGGCCATCAGCAACGCCAGCTTCACCGATCCCCCGGCCTCGGCCAGCAGTTCGCCCCCCCGAGCCCGCTCCACCCCGGCCAGGTCGCGGAGGATGCGCAGGGCCCGGTCCTCCAGCTTGCTGTTGGTGACGGCCACATCCACCATGCGGTTGCCATGCACCTTGCCCAACCGCACCATCACTCCGGTGGAGAGGATGTTGAGGGCCATCTTGGTGGCGGTGCCGGCCTTGAGGCGGGTGGAGCCGGTAAGCAGTTCTGGCCCAGTCAGCAAACGAATATCGATCGCGCACGGCATCGGCGCCTGGTCGGCGGGCACGCAGGCCATGGCGATCGCCAGGGCGCCGATTTCAACGGCATGGCTGAGGCCACCGAGCACATAGGGCGTGGTGCCGCCGGCGGCGATGCCCACCAAGGCATCGGCGGGGCCGAAACCCCGCGCGTTCAGGTCGGCCGGGCCGGCATCGAAGAGATCCTCCAGACCCTCGGAGCTGCGGAGTAAGGCGGCGGCACCACCGGCCAGCACCCCCTGCACCAACTCGGGTGAAGAGCAGAAGGTGGGGGGGCATTCAGCCGCATCCAACACCCCGAGGCGGCCCGAGGTGCCCGCCCCCAGATAAAAAAGCCGCCCCCCGTTGGCCAGCCGAACGGCGATGGCATCCACCGCGGCCGTGAGGGCCGGAGCCGCCCCGGCCACAGCCCGCTGGGGTTCGAGGTCGTTCTCGCAGAAGAGTTGCACCAGATCCGCCGTGGGCAGCTGGTCGAGGGCTTCACTAGCGGGGTTGGCTTGCTCGGTGAGCAGGTGGCCCCGATCCGAACCCTGGCTGGTTTGGCTCACAGCAAACCCTCAAGCCGGCGCCGGAAGGCCTCAAGTTCGGGATCCTGGATCGCCGTGCTGGTTTCCCCCTCTTCGGCGGCCGCGGCGGCGGCATCAGCTTCCTGCTTCCACTGGCTCACATCCATGTTGCGTTCGGGCGGCGCGATCAAGAGGCGGTCCTCATCGCTGCGGGGCAGGAAACCGGCCGGCACGAAGCGGGCCTCGTAACCCGCCTCGTTGCAGAAGATCTCGATCTCCCCGCGATCCAGCAGCTCCACGGTGGGAACAGGAAAATCCTGAGCCTCCAGCAGCCCGGCGTAGCGCTCCGCATCATCGGAGTCCTGGAACAGCAGCACCACGGTGCGCCCCCCCAACTCGATCGAGTGGATCCCTTCCTGGTCACTGCCAGCGTCGAAGAGCAGCACATGCACCCTCACGGGCGAAGGGGTCTCGGGCACGATGAAGGGCGAAGTCTGGGCCCAGTGTCTCATCACCGGTCCGCCTCGGAACCTCCTTCCTCCCGCTCCTGGGCCAGCTGCTGAAGCCGGCGGTACAGGGCCTGCTCGGCCTCATCCAGGTCGGAAGGCGCCACGATGCGCACCTCCACGAGCTGGTCACCACAGCGCTGTCCAGCCCGCAGGCCCCTTCCCCGCAGGCGCAGCAGGCGGCCGCTGGAGGAGCCCGCCGGCACCCGCAACCGCACCGGACCCTCCAGGGTGGGCACCACCACCTGACAACCGAGCACGGCATCCGCCGGCGCCAGTTCGAGGGGGTACAGCACCCGCAGACCATCGATCCGCAGTCCCTCCTCCGTGCGCACGCGCAGCTGCAGAAAGTGGTCGCCACCACCCGGGGTCACGCCGGCCAGTCGCAGCCGCCAGCCATCACCGGCCAGCGGCGGCGTGCTCACCTCCACCATCAGGCCATCGGCCAGCTCCAGTTCGACCCGTGAACCCTCCAGGGCCTGCTCGGGGCTGAGGTTGAGCACGGTCTCCTCGTCCGTGGCCGCCACCACCGGCGGCGGCGGCGGCGGCGGCGCGGTGGCCACATCACCCCGACCGACCGCTGCGGACGAACCGCGCCAGCTGCCCTGGCGGGGTTCCGTCGGGGCCGCAGCGGCTTCCGCGTTGCCGCGGTAGGCCAGCGGATCGTCCGGCTCCTCCTCCGGGGGAACCCGGCCGAAAAGGCGATCGAGATAAGCCTCGAAATCGGGAAACCCGCTAGCGAATGGATCCCCGGCCCCGGACTCCCCCCCCGCGGCCAGGCCCTCTTCC
>JAPLIE010000028.1 GCA_026389265.1 Cyanobacteriota bacterium
CGGGCGATCGTTTCCACCATCACCACGGCGTCGTCCACCACGAAGCCCACGCTCAGGGTGAGGGCCATCAGGGAGAGGTTGTCGAGCGAAAAGCCCAGCAGGGCCATCACCGCGAAGGTGCCGATCAACGACACCGCGATCGCCAGGCCGGGGATCAGGGCGGTGGTGGTGAAGCCCAGGAAGAGCACCACCACCCCCACCACCAGCAGCACGCTCTGCAGCAGCGACTGCTGCACGTCGTCGATGGCGGCCCGGATGCTCTCGGAGCGGTCGAAAAGCACCCGCACCTTGATCGCGGCGGGGATCCGCTCCCGCAGCTCGGGCAACATCTCCAGGATGCGCTGGTTGATCGCCACCGCGTTGCTGCCGGGTTGCCGTTGCACCGCCAGCACGATCGAGCGCACGCCGTTGAAGCGGCTGGCCAGCCGTTCATTGGCCACGCTGTCGCTCACCTCGGCCACATCGGCCAGCCGGATCGGGGAGCCGTTGCGATAAGCCACCACCAGATCGGCGAAGGCGTCGGCATCAAGCAGGCGGCCGTTGTCGCGGATCGCATAGGTGCGCTCAGGCGTGTAGAGCGTGCCCGCCGGAATCGTGGAGTTGGCGCTCTGCACGGCCGCCACCACGTCGTTCACCCCCAGTTGGCGCGCCGCCAGCTGCTGGGGGCGCATCTTCACCCGCACCGCGTATTTCTGGGCCCCGAAGATGTTCACCTGGGCCACGCCGTTCAGCATCGAGAGGCGCTGGGCGATCTGGATCTCCGCGGCCCGATTCACCTCCGAGAGCGGCAGCACCGAGGAGGTGAGCACCAGAAAGAGGATCGGCTGCTCGGCCGGGTTCACCTTGCGCACCGAAGGCGGGTTGGGCATGCCGGCCGGCAGCTGCCGCTGCGCCTGGGAGATGGCGGTCTGCACGTCCTGGGCGGCGGCGTCGACATCGCGGGAGAGGTCGAACTGCAGCGTGATCTGGCTGCTCGACTGGGTGCTGCTGGAGGTCACCGTGGTGAGTCCCGGCAGGCTGGAGAACTGCTGCTCCAGGGGCAGGGCCACGGCGCTGGCCATGGTTTCCGAATCCGCCCCTGGCAGCGAAGCGCTCACCTGCAGGGTGGGGAAATCGATGTTGGGCAGATCGCTGATCGCCAGCTGGCCGTAGCCCACCAGGCCCGCCAGCACCAGGGCGATGCTGAGCAGCAGGGTGGCGATCGGCCGGCGGATCGCCGCCGCGGAGAGGTTCATGGCTGCTGCTGCCTGGGCCGGTTGCCTGCGGCAGTCCCGGATCCGTTCTGGCCCTGGCGATCGGCGCCCGTGCGCAGCGGGCCGCCGGGCATCAGCGCGAACTGACCCGCCACCACCACCGGCTCACCGGGCTGCAGGTCCGCCTCCACGGCGGTGCGGCGGCCATCGCTGGCCAGCACTTTCACCGGCACCAGCACGGCCTTGCCGCCGCGGGCGCCGTACACGAAGGGCCCCTGCTGGCCCCGCTGCACGGCCGGGCTCGGCAGCAGCAGGGCCCCATCGAGGCGCCGCACCAGCAGGCTGGCATTCACGGTCTCGCCGGGGGTCAGGCCCGCTGTGTTGCCCTCCAGCCGCGCCTTGGCCAGCACGGTGCCGGTGCTGGCATTGGTGGTGTTGTCGAGCGACACGATCCTTCCCTCCAGCCCCGGACGCCCCTCGATCCGCAGGCGCTGGCCCACCTGAATCCGCTCCTCCCAGCGCTGGGGGATGCCGAACACCGCATCAAGCGGGCTGGTCTGGTTGATTACCACCAGCGGCTTGCCCTCCTGTTCGCGCACCAGGTTGCCCGGGCTGATCCGCTGCTGGCCGATGCGGCCGCTGATCGGTGCGCGCAGCAGGGTGTGGTCGAGGTTGAGGCGGGCGGCGGCCTCGGCAGCCCGGGCAGCGGCCAGTTCGGCTTCGGCGCTGGCGGCACTGCCCTTGAGGGCTTCCAGGTTGGCGCGGGCCACCAGCTCCTGGGTGCGGTAGTTCTCCTCGTCGTCGCGGCTGAGCGCCCCTTGGCGGCTGAGCCCTACATAGCGGCGGGCCCGATCGCTCGCCAGGCGCAGCTGGGCCTCAGCCAGCCGCCGCTGGGCCTGGGCCTCCCCGATCCGGGCCCGGGCCCGGCTGGTGTTGGCGCGGGCCTGATCGAGGGCCACGCGATACGGGGTGGGATTGATCAGGGCGAGGGGATCACCGCGGCGCACCTCGGTGCCCTCCTGGAAGAAGAGGCGCTGGATCGTGCCGCTCACCTCCGGCCGCACCTCCACCGACACCAGGGGCTTCACCTCGGCGCTAACGGGATAGCGCTCCTCCATCGACCCCAGCTCCACCGGCGCGGTCTGCACCAGGGGCGGCGGCCGGCGGCTGGGGGTGGGGGCGCTGTTCAGCAGACCCCGAACCAGTAGGGCCGCGGCGATCGGGGCGAGCAGCAGCAGCGGCCGCCAGGGGGCCGGCATGCGCGACCACAGCGCCCGGCCAGATCTCCACCGGGACGAGGGGTCTGCGGGGGAAGACGGGGGGGGCGGCGGTGAGATCGAGCCCTGATTCGGGTCGGCCCGGTTAGGTTCCGAGGCCATGGGGTGGTCCCCGGTCAGGCGAGCGCGCACTGTATCGCCCGTGCTCGATGGTGGCGCAGCGGCTGATGTGCGCCGGGAGACAGGCGGCGGTGATGGCCATGACCAGTCGAGCGGTGAAGGATTCCACTGGGATCGCTTCCACCGCTGGGATCCGTTCCGATCCCACCCGGCCGCCTCCGTACAGTCGCGCCAGCGGGGAAAATCGCCATGAAACCGTTGCCGGAGCCTGAGTCGCTCCGCCGGAGTGGGTCGTTCGGGCTTCCTGACCTGGCGGTGATCCTCGGGGTGCTGGCCCTGCTGGGGGTGGTCGCCCACGTGGGAGCCGGCGCGATGGTGAGCTTCCGGCCGCCGGATGTGAGCCCCACGGTGTCGCTCGATCCGCGCAACCTGCCCGATTACGCGGCCCGCTCCACCCTGCGCATGTTCATCGCGCTGGCGGCCTCGCTGCTGTTCACCCTGATCTACGGCTGGCTCGCCGCCCACAACCGCCGCGCCGAGCGGGTGCTGGTGCCCCTGCTCGACATCCTCCAGTCGGTGCCGGTGCTGGGCTTCCTCTCGATCACGGTCACCGGCTTCATCGCCCTGTTCCCCGGCAGCCTGCTGGGCCTGGAGGCGGCGTCGATCTTCGCGATCTTCACCAGCCAGGTGTGGAACATGACCTTCTCCTTCTATCAATCGCTGCGCACGGTGCCGAAGGAGCTGGGCGAGGCCACCACCCTCTACCGCCTCTCCCGCTGGCAGCGCTTCACCCGCCTGGAGCTGCCCTCCGCCGCGATCCCCCTGCTCTGGAACGCCATGATGAGCTTCGGCGGCGGCTGGTTCTTCGTGGCGGCCAGCGAGGCGATCAGCGTTCTCAACCGCGACTACACCCTGCCGGGCATCGGCTCCTACGTGGCGGCGGCGATCGCCGCCCAGGATCTGCGGGCCCTGGGCTGGGCGATGGCCACCATGGCGGTGGTGATCCTGCTGGTGGATCAGCTCTTCTGGCGGCCGCTGGTGGCCTGGTCGGATCGCTTCCGGCTGGAGCTGAGTGCCTCGGGTGATGCGCCCGAATCCTGGCTCTACGACCTGCTCACCACCGCCCACATCCCCCGCCTGGTGGCGGCGGCCTCCACGCCGGCGCTGGAGGGGGTGGACCGGCTGATGTCCGCCCTGCTCGGCCCGGTGCAGGACCACGAGGAGGCACCGGCGCCGCCGGGCCAGGAGCGCCTGTTCAACCTGGCGCTGCTGGTGTTGATCGGCGCCCTGCTGGCCGCTCTGCTCCATTTCGTGCTCACCCGGGTGGGCCTGGCCGAGGTGGCCACCGTGTTCCGGCTGGGGCTGCTCACCTTGGCGCGGGTGTTGCTGCTGCTGGTGCTGGCCAGCCTGATCTGGACCCCGATCGGCGTGGCGATCGGCTTCCACCCCCGCCTGGCACGGCTGCTGCAGCCGCTGGTGCAGTTCCTGGCCTCGTTTCCGGCCAATTTCATCTTCCCCTTCGCCACCCTCTTCTTCGTTCGTTTCCAGATCCCGATCGGCTGGGGTTCGATCCTGCTGATGGCGCTCGGGGCCCAGTGGTACATCCTTTTCAATGCCATCGCCGGCGCCCAGACCATCCCCTCCGACCTGCGGGAGATGGCCGACGACGTGGGCCTCAAGGGGCTGCAGCGCTGGCGCAAGCTGATCATCCCGGGCATCTTCTCGGCCTGGGTCACCGGCGGGGTGACCGCCAGCGGCGGCGCCTGGAACGCCAGCATCGTGTCGGAGGTGGTGAGCTGGGGCAGCACCACCCTGGCCGCCAGCGGGCTGGGGGCTTACATCGCCGAGGCCACCGGCCGGGGCGATTGGCCCCGCATCGCCCTGGGCATCGGGATGATGAGCCTGTTCGTGGTGGGCTTCAACCGCCTCTTCTGGCGCCGCCTCTACGACCTGGCCGAAAGCAAATACCACCTCTGATCACCACCCTTCGCCCAAGTCCTCGCGCAACGTCCGCACCACGCCTCACCCCGAGCCGCACCCCCGATGGACCTGATCACCGTTGACCACGTTTCCAAGCGCTTCCCTTTGCCCGATGGCAAGGGGGAGTTCACGGTGCTGGGCGATGTGACCCTCTCGGTGCACCGCGGCGAGGTTCTGGCCCTGCTCGGGCGCAGCGGCAGCGGCAAGAGCACCCTGCTGCGGATCATGTCCGGCCTGATCCGGCCGAGCCAGGGGGAGGTGCGCAGCAACGGGCTGCCGATGCGCGGCGCCAATCCCAATCTGGCGATGGTGTTCCAGAGCTTCGCCCTGCTGCCCTGGCTCACGGTGCAGGAGAACGTGGAACTCGGGCTGGCGGCCCGCCATGTGCCGCTGGCGGAGCGGCGGGAGCGGGCCCTCAAGGCGATCGACATCGTGGGCCTCGATGGTTTCGAGAACGCCTACCCCAAGGAGCTCTCGGGCGGCATGAAGCAACGGGTGGGCTTCGCCCGCGCTTTCGTGCTCAACCCGGAGGTGCTGTTCATGGATGAACCTTTCAGCGCCCTCGATGTGCTCACCGCCGAGAACTTGCGCGGCGAGATCGACGACCTCTGGAATGCCGGCACCTTCCCTTCCAAGAGCATCCTGATCGTGACCCACAACATCGAGGAGGCCGTGTATCTGGCGGATCGGGTGGTGATCCTCGGCTCCAAGCCCGGCCGGATCCGCGGCGAGCTGCAGGTGAACCTGCCCCGCCCCCACGACCGCAACCATCCCCGCTTCAAGGCCCTGGTGGATTACATCTATTCGGTGATGACCAACCCGGATATCGCGGTGACCGGCGAGGTGGAGGGGCCCGAGAGCGGCGCGGCGCTGGCCGGCGCCGGCCCGGAGCGCTCCCCCCAGCGCAGCAGCGGGTCTCCTTTCGCCCGCCCCCTGCCGCATGTGCGGGTGGGGGGCATCAGCGGCCTGCTGGAGCTGGTGGCCGAAAAGCGCGATGGCGATGGCTCGATTCCCCAGCTGGCCCAGCGGCTGCAGCTGGAGGTGGATGATTTGCTGCCCTTGCTCGATGCGGCCGTGCTGCTGGGCTTCGCCGAGCTGACCGATGGTGAAGTGCGCCTCACCGCGATCGGCCGCGACTTTGCCACCACCACGATCCTGCGCAGCAAGGACCTGTTCCGCCAGCAGGCCCTGGGCCGGGTGCCGGTGCTCAGCAGCATCGTGCACACCCTGCAGGAGAAGGAAAACCGCGCCATGCGCTCCGATTTCTTCCTCGGCATCTGGGACGACTACTTCCCCCTGAAGGAAGCTGAGCGCCAGCTGGCCACCACCGTGGACTGGGGCCGCTACGCCGAACTGTTCGAATACGACGCGATTGAGGGGAGGCTCTATCTGCCGAGTTGATCTACACCCACGTGCTCAAGCGCGGCTCGATAGGCATCACAAGCCCAGCGGACCAGTTGTAGCCGCCGCTACAAGTGGATATCGGGTCCGATAACCACTGTTCACCATGAACGCATGTCAGCGAAAGCGACTGCGGTTACAAGAGTTGGCACTGCTGCATGGAAGTGGTTCTCGGAAAGCAGCAGGAGCGGTACTGTGGTTCTTGGAAACCACCTACATAGCGTCAGACAGACCAAGCAGCCGGTTGCGCATCCGTATCTCATGGGATACAGTTAGGCATGCTTGAAATCAGTGAGACGCCTGCCTATGCCGCGTGGTTTGCTGCCCTGCGTGACCGGACTGCAAGGGCTCGTATCGACATCCGGAACAGAATACTCTCCCTTGGTAACTCAGGAGATATCCGCCCCGTAGGAGATGGCGTCTCAGAGCTACGGATCCATTATGGCCCCGGCTATCGGATCTATCTGACAAAACAAGGAGATGCAATCTTCATTCTGCTTGCAGGCGGCGACAAGAGTTCCCAAGACAAGGATATTCGTCTCGCCAAAGACCTTGCTCGTAATCTCTAGGAGAATCCAATGACCAAAACCTCCACGACAATCTGGGACCCCTCCACACACCTTCGCACTACTGATGATGTTGCGGCTTATTTGGAAGCCGCACTGCAGGATGGTGATCCTCAGCTTGTTGCAGCTGCCTTAGGCGATATAGCCAGGGCTAAAGGTATGAGCCAAGTTGCCCGTGACGCTGGCCTTGGCAGGGAAAGTCTATACAAGTCGTTATCCTCTTCGGGCAATCCTGAGCTGGCAACAATATTGAAGGTGATTACTGCGCTGGGTTTGGAATTGCATGTCACGGCTGTTGACGACGCGAAGATGGCTGTCTAATCAGCCCCTCGAGTGGACAGGCCACCTTCAACTCTCTACTTCGCCTCCTTGGGTTCCTTGCCTGCCACCCAGGGGCAGCTTGTTGCATCTGGACGGAGGCCCTGAAATTGACTTTTTGGTGAAGGCAAAAGTTGCCATCAGAACTCTTGTTCAGTTCCCGGGTGGAAGATCATCTGGCAATGGTGAGTTTTTTTTGAAGCTCAGCAAACCGCTTTTTTACAGCACGATATTGAAGAACCTGGGGCTTGGTCTCTGGCACAGCCCGTATCTGAGCCATTCTTTGTCAACGTCATTCCTTCGCCTGTGATCGAATATGAACTATGGAATATGCTCCCAGTGCCAAAATCCGACTTGATTAGGTAGCTAGCTCCGCACTCCTCAAGATGCGTTCCGGCCGAGCGCCGCAGCTGCAGATGGCATGAACCACTCGCTCAGTCATTGTTGACAAGTTGAAGCGTCGGTTGAAGCGGTAATTGAAGGCACCCAGGTA
>JAPLIE010000126.1 GCA_026389265.1 Cyanobacteriota bacterium
GATGAGCTGGCCTCCACCCTCGGGCTCTCCAGTCCGGAACCCCTCTTCTGGACGCTCCGGCACCTCTGCCACAACAGCCGCGGTTACCGGGCTGAGGGCGATTGGGGCGATCCCGCCAGCCTGCGCTTCCAGTACGCCGGCATCTGAGGGGCCACCAGGTGTGGACCCCGGCAGGTCGATGGCGCAGCCATGGCATCGGTAGCGGTTGGTACCACGCTCCCCGAACGCCCCCATCACCATGGACTTGCGGACATGATTTCTAGGGTTCCGGTCCCAAAGCCGCCAGGTTCAGGGGTGTCAGGTCCAAGAGAAATCCCATGGTTCCTGCCTGGCAGGGTCCATGACACGGAGGGATAAAAGCCCGGGAGGCCGCGATCAACCAACCTCCCCGATTCCATGGCTCCCGTGTCCGGACCTTCCCCCGAGGAAGGGTTTGAGCGTGTTCATCCCAGTGAAGGTCCGAGGGCTCTTGAGAAAGAGGCGCGCCTGCCGCTCACCGGCTGGCAGCAGGAGGTCGACCAGGGATTGCGTTTGGGCCTGGAGGCAGCCGACAGCATTGTGGATCGGCGCATCTCCACCTTCTCCCGCGGTGAGTTGCCCCACTACGCGGGCATCAACACGTTCATGAAGGCTCCCTATGTGGAGGATGTGAATCGCGTCGGCGATTTCGATGTCGCCATTCTTGGCGTTCCTCACGACAGCGGCACCACCTACCGCCCTGGAACCCGCTTCGGTCCCCAGGGGATTCGCCGCATCTCAGCCCTCTATACCCCTTACAACTACGAGATGGGTGTCGATCTGCGGGAGCAGATCAAGTTGTGCGATATCGGCGATATCTTCACGATTCCGGCCAACAACGAAAAGAGCTTCGATCAGATCTCTAAGGGGGTGGCGCACGTCTTCGCCAGCGGCGCCTTCCCGATCATCCTCGGCGGTGACCATTCGATCGGCTTTCCCACCCTGCGCGGTGTCTGCCGCCACTTGGGCGATAAGAAGGTGGGCATCATTCACTTTGATCGCCATGTCGACACCCAGGAAACCGACCTGGATGAACGCATGCACACCACCCCTTGGTTCCATGCCACCAACATGGCCAATGCCCCTGCCGAAAACCTGGTGCAGCTCGGCATCGGCGGCTGGCAGGTGCCTCGGGAGGGGGTGAAGATCTGCCGGGAGCGGGGCACGAACGTGCTCACCGTGACCGACATCTGTGACATGGGCCTGGAGGCGGCGGCCCGTTATGCGATCGAGCGGGCCACCGATGGCACCGACTGCGTGTACATCTCCTTCGATATCGATTGCATCGACGCTGGCTTTGTGCCCGGCACCGGCTGGCCCGAACCCGGGGGGCTTCTGCCCCGTGAAGCACTGAAGTTGCTCGAATTGATCGTGCGCAATGTGCCGGTCTGCGGCCTCGAGGTGGTGGAGGTTTCCCCTCCCTACGACGTCAGCGACATGACTTCGCTGATGGCCACCCGCGTGATCTGCGACACCATGGCCCACCTGGTGGTGAGCGGCCAATTGCCGCGCCGCCAGACTCCCGCCTGGCTGAATCCGGTCTGCAACATGCAGGTCGATCAGCGCTGGAGGTAGGGCGATGCACGAAGTCGACATGACCCGAGCCCTGCTCCTGGCGATGGAGGGCTGGAGGCAGAGCCACACACCCCAGGTTCCCCGGGTTGGCACCGTCCACCTCCAGGTGGGCGCCTTCACCTGCGTGGAGCCCGACCAATTGGTCTTCACCTGGCAGGCCGCCATTCGCAATAGCTGGCTTGAGGGGGCGGAACTGGCGATTGAACCGGTGGCGTTGCTGGGGCGCTGCCTTCGTTGTTCTGCCACCTATGCGCCAGAGCCGGAGAGGGGCTACCGCTCCCCCTGCTGCGAGCACCCGATGGAGGAGATCGTGCAGGGCCGTGAATTGCGGATCAGCAGCGTGGATTACCACCTCCCGCAACCCGGCACCGCCTCGGCATCCCTCGGCCCTGTGGGCCAATCCCCCCCAGCCACGACCCCACCCTTCCCCACCTCCGCCCTTCGTCCTTGATCGCCATGCACATGCCCCTGGAAGACACCCTGGGTCTCAACCTATTGGCGGCCAACCAGCACCAAGCCGCCCACAACCGCGAGCACTTCGATGCCTGGAACCTGCTCTGCCTCAATGTGATGAGCAGCCCCGGCGCCGGCAAAACCTCCCTGTTGGAGCGCAGCCTGCCCCATCTGGCTCAAGACTTCGCCATGGCCGTGCTGGAGGGCGACATGACCACCCAGCTCGATGCCCAGCGGCTGGAGGCCGTGGGGATTCCGGTGGTGCCGATCACCACGGGCCGCGCCTGTCATCTCGATGCCGCCATGGTGAGCGGCGGCCTGCGGCTGCTGCGGGACCGGCTGGATCCGGCGGGCCTCGACCTGCTCTGGGTTGAAAACGTGGGCAACCTGGTTTGCCCGGCCGAGTTCGAGGTGGGCGAACACCGCAAGGTGGCCTTACTCAGCGTCACCGAAGGCGATGACAAGCCCCTCAAGTACCCAGTGATGTTCCGCGAGGCGGACTGCGTGCTGATCACCAAGATCGATCTGCTGCCCTACCTGACGGTTCAGGTGGAACGGATCGAGGAACACATCCTGCAGGTCAATCCCCGCTGCCGGGTGCTGCAGGTTTCGGCCAGCAGCGGCGAAGGCCTGGAGGCCTGGCACCAGTGGCTGCGCGAGCAGGTCGCCTCGCAGCGCTCCAACCTTGCTGCACCGGCATCCGATCAGCACGGACCGCCGGCCGCGTTGCTCAGCGCGGTCCATTGATCGCCGAAGCGCCCCTTGCTGCCCATCGGCGCAGACCCACTCTGCCATCCCCTTCCACGACCCCGATCTGTTCCAATTCCATCCCCCAGAGCCATGAACAACGCTTCCTCCCGTCGTTCCCCGAGCCGCATCCGCTCCCTGGCTGCCCTGGCCCTAGCCGGGGTGGTCGCCAGTTCCTTGGGCGGTTGCAGCAAACCTGGCCCCTCAGCGAGCGACGTGCCGGTACGGATCGGCTATAGCGCCTGGCCCGGCTGGTTCCCCTGGAAGGTGAGTGAGGAGAAGGGTCTGTTCACCGCCGCCGGGGTGCCGGTCACGCTCACCTGGTTCGATGGTTATCTCGACTCGATCAATGCCCTCAACGCCGGCCAGCTCGACTGCAATAGCCAGACCCTCGGTGACACGCTCTCCTCGGTGGCCGGCGGCGCCGACCTCCAGGTGGTGCTCACCAATGACATCTCCAGCGGCAACGATCAGATCATCGCCGGCCCCGGCATCCGCAGCGTGGCGGACCTGAAGGGAAAAAAGGTGGCGGCAGAACAGGGCACGGTGGATCATTACCTGCTGCTCTTGGGGTTGAAGAAGGCCCGCATCTCTGAGAAGGACATCACCTTTGTGCCCCTGGAGACCGGGGCGGCGGCGGCGGCTTTCGTGGCCGGCAAGGTGGATGCGGTGGGGGTGTTCGCGCCCTTCACCACCCAGGCCCTCAAGCGCCCCGGCAGCACCACCCTTTACAGCTCCAAGGACTTCCCGGGTGCAATCAGCGATCACCTGGTGTGCAACCGCGACTTCGTGGCCAAAAACCCAGAGAAGGTGCAGAAGATCGTGAATAGCTGGTTTGCCACCCTGGCCCAGATCAAGGCGGAGCCGGGCCCCTCGCTGGCGATCCTGGCCAAGCGCGCCGGGGTGAGCGAGGCCGACTACAAGGCCTACGACGCCGGCACCACGATCTACAGCCTTGAACAGAACCGCCAGGTGTTCAAATCCGGCACCACCATGACCTCCCTGCCCTTCGCGGCCGAGCAGATCAGCGCCTTCCTCCAGGCCGTGGGCCTCGCCAAGACCGCGCCGAAGCTCGATGGGCTGTTGGAACCGAAGTTCGTGAATGCCGCGAACTGATCCCCCATCCGCACCCATGGCCCAACCCGACTCCATGGCGACCCAGCGACTCCGCCGGCTGCTCCTCCATCCCTGGTCTCTCGGGGTGGCTGGCATCGCTGTGCTGCTGGGTCTCTGGACCCTGGTGGCCGGGCTGGGCGTTGTCGACCCCCTCTTTCTGCCGACACCAGCCGCCGTTGTGGCCGCCGGTCAGGAGGAGGCGGCCAGCGGCGATCTCTGGCGCGACATCAGCGCCAGTGTGCTGCGGGTGCTCGGGGGCTTCGGCCTCTCGGCCCTGGTGGCGCTGCCGCTGGGAATCGCCATGGGCACGAACACCACCTTCTGCCGTTTGCTGGAGCCACTGCTAGCCCTGCTGCGCTACATGCCGGCGCCGGCCTTCATTCCGCTGCTGATCATCTACTTCGGCTTGGGTGAACTACCAAAGGTGCTGCTGATCTTCATCGGCACCCTCTTCTTCAACACTCTGATGATCATGGATGCGGTGAAGTTCGTGCCGCGGGAACTGCTCGAAACCACCCGCACCCTAGGCGGCAAGAAGCGAGATCTGCTGCTGCGGGTGATCACGCCCTATATTGCCCCCCAGGTGCTCGATGCTTTTCGCATCAACATGGCGGCCGCCTGGAACCTGGTGATCGTGGCCGAACTCGTTGCCGCCGAAAGCGGTTTAGGAAAGCACATCACCCTGGCCCAGCGTTTCCTGCGCACCGATCAGATCTTCCTGGGCCTAATCGTGATCGGCCTGATTGGCCTGCTGATCGATCTGGGCTTCCGCATGCTGATGCGACGCAGCTGTGCCTGGGCGACATGAGCGCCGTACCGCCCCCTCCAGGAACCCCATGAATTTGGTTCTCGACTCCGTCTGCAAACGTTTCGGCGATGGCAGGGCAGCGCAACTGGTGCTGGACCAGATCAGCCTCACCATGCATACCGGCCAGTTTCTGGCGCTGCTTGGCAGTTCGGGCTCGGGCAAATCCACCCTGATGCGTCTGGTGGCAGGGCTGGAAAAACCCACCAGCGGTAGCCTCAGCCTCGATGGTCAACCGATCCGCGGACCGGGCTCCGATCGGGGCATGGTGTTCCAGAAGTACAGCCTCTACCCCTGGCTCACGGCGGCCGAGAACGTGGCCTTCGGACTGGAACTCAAGGGCCTGGAGCGCGGCCAGATCCGGGAGCGCACCGCCTTCTATCTCGAAGTGGTGGGGCTGCTTGATTCAGCCAAGCGGCTGCCCCGGGAGCTCTCAGGGGGCATGCAGCAGCGGGTGGCCATCGCGCGGGCCCTGGCTGCCGAGCCCCGCCTGCTGCTGCTGGATGAACCCTTTGGGGCTCTCGATCTGCAGATCCGCGAATCCATGCAGGAGTTTCTCCACAACCTCTGGCGCAGCACCGGCCTCTCGGTGCTGCTGATCACCCATGACATTGATGAAGCCCTGTTGTTAGCCCAGAGGGTGCACATCCTGGCCCCGAGGCCCGGCCGCATTGTGCAATCCCTCAGCCTCGACCTCGATAAGGGCGACCTGCATGAGTTGCGGATCTCAACCCCCTTCCAGACCCTGCGTCACCAGGTGGCCGACACGCTGCGTCAACTCGATCGCGACCTCCCCTAAAGCTCAGAAACGGTCCTTGAATGCCGCCCCAGCCCGGTTCTCACAGCCCTGCGCTGCCCACGATGCCGGGGGTGATGGGATCAGGCCGGGGGCTCCTGCCAGAGCTCAGGCGGGAGATTGAGGTACACCGCCTCCTTGAACAACGCCTGCTTGGCTTCCGCATCGCCCCGGGCATCGGCGAGGGCGAACCGCTGGCGCAGGGAGGCGATCAGGGCCTCGCGGCGAAGATCGGTTCCGCCGGCGCTGTCTGAGCCGGGGGGTGGGCTGTCCGGGTCCATGCCACTAAGGGGTTCAAGAAAATCGACGATCCCACGGAGGGACAGTCACGGAAGGGCAGTGCAGTCGGGAACCCCCGATCAGGGCACCAAGTTCACCAGCTTGCCGGGCACCACGATCACCCGGCTCGGCGCCTTGCCCTCCAGCCAGCGGAGGGCCACCTCGCTCTCGAGGGCGAGCTTTTCGAGGGTGGCCTTGTCGGCGTTCGCAGGCACCTCAAGATTGCCGCGCACCTTGCCCTTGATCTGAATCACCAGCGGAATCGTGTCCCGCACCAGGGCCGCGGGATCGGCCACCGGCCAGCGTTGCCGATGCACGCTGCCGCTGCCCCCGAGCTTTTGCCACAGCTCCTCAGCGAGATGGGGCGCGAAGGGAGCCAGCAGGATGAGCAGGCTGGCTAGGGCCTCGGCAGCCACAGGAAGCCCAGCCGCTTCTAGGTGCTCGCCCCCCATCGCGTTGCTGAGTTTCATCAGCTCAGAAACGGCGGTGTTGAACTGATAGTCGCCATCGAGATCGTCGCTGATCGCGGTGATGGCGGTATGCACCGCCCGACGCAGCTCTCGCTCGGCGGGAGAACATTCCTCCGGAGTGGAGAACCTCAGGAGCTCAGGAGCCCCCGGCAGCGTTGAGCTCGATGCCCTCCCATCCGAACCCTCCTGCACCGCCAAAGCCGGCCCATCGGCAAGGCTGAGGCCTCGCTCTGCGGCTCCTTCGATTAACCGCCAGATCCGCTGGAGGAAGCGAAACTGCCCCTCCACATCGGCGTCATCCCATTCGAGATCCTTTTCCGGGGGCGCCTTGAACAGGATGAACATGCGCGCCGTGTCGGCGCCGTAGCGGTCGATCACGGCGGTGGGATCAACGCCATTGTATTTCGACTTCGACATCTTCTCGAAGAACACCTCCAGAACCTCACCGGTGTTCGGATCGCGAGGATCGCTTGGGTCGCTCACATCGGCCGGAGCGATGTAACGCCCGCTGTGAGGATTTTTATAGGTGATGCCCTGCACCATCCCCTGGGTGAGAAGGCGGGTGAACGGTTCATCGAAGCCGAGCAGGCCCCGGTCCCGCAGCACCTTGGTGAAGAAGCGCGAGTAGAGCAGGTGAAGAATCGCGTGCTCGATGCCGCCCACGTATTGGTCCACCGGCAACCAGCGATCAACCTTGGAGCGCTCAAAGGGCAGGGCGGTGTTATGGGGAT
The DNA here is from genome assembly GCA_026389265.1 of Cyanobacteriota bacterium. Classification (GTDB taxonomy): domain Bacteria; phylum Cyanobacteriota; class Cyanobacteriia; order PCC-6307; family Cyanobiaceae; genus Cyanobium. Next base: position 6,991 of record JAPLIE010000126.1, read on the forward strand.
CGCTGTAGCGCAGGTAATACCAGCTGGAGCACATGAAGGTGTCCATCGTGTCGGTCTCCCGCCGGGCCGGCTGGCCGCAGCAGGGGCAGGCCACGCTCACCCAGTCCTCCAGCTGAGCCAGGGGTGAGGCACCTTTGCCGCTGAAGGCCACCTGGCGGGGCAGCTCCACCGGCAGCTGCTCGACCGGCACCGGCACCACGCCGCAGCTGTTGCAGTGGATCACCGGAATCGGGCAGCCCCAGTAACGCTGGCGAGAGATCAGCCAGTCGCGCAGGCGGTATTGAACCTTGCCCCGACCCCAGCCCTCGCTCTCGGCAGCAGCGGTGATCGCCGCTTTCGCGCTGGAGCTGGCCTGGCCATCAAAGCGGCCGGAGTGGATCAGCACGCCGGGCTCGGTCCAGACGCCGCCCTCATAGGCGTGCTCATCGCTGCCCTCGGGGATGATCACCTGACGCACCGGTAGTTCGTAGCGGCGGGCGAATAGGAAATCGCGCTGGTCGTGGGCGGGCACGCCCATCACGGCGCCGGTGCCGTACTCCGCCAGCACGTAGTCGGCGATCCAGAGGGGCACCAGCTCGCCATTGGCTGGGTTGCGCACCCGGGCGCCGAGAGGTACACCCCGTTTCGGGCCGTCCTCGGCAGTGCGCTCCTGGTCGCTCTGACGGCTCACCAGATCACAAAAGGCCTCCACGGCGATGGCCTGGTCGGCGGTGGTGAGGCGGGCCACCAGGGGGTGCTCCGGTGCCAGCACCACATAACTCACGCCGAAAATCGTGTCGGGCCGGGTGGTGAACACGGTGATCGCCTCGCCGCTCGGCTGCCCCTCGCCATCCACCACGGCGAAATCAAGCTCGGCGCCGCTGGAGCGGCCGATCCAGTTGGCCTGCATCGTGCGCACGCGCTCCGGCCAGCCCTCCAGCTTCGGGAGGTCATCGAGCAGCTGGTCGGCGTAGGCGGTGATCTTCAGGAACCACTGCCGCAGCTGCCGCTTCTCCACGAGGGCGCCGGAACGCCAGGAGCGTCCCTCCCCATCCACCTGCTCGTTGGCCAGCACCGTCTGGTCCACCGGATCCCAGTTCACCGTGGCTTCGCGCCGGTAGGCGAGCCCCGCCTCCAGGAACTGGAGAGCTGCTCTCGCATCGAGGCGATGTTGCGGTCGGTCCACTCGCCGGGCTCGACGCCCCGCTCGATCGCAGCGTTCTCGGCCGGCAGGCCGAAGGCATCCCAGCCCATCGGGTGGAGCACCCGGTGGCCGCGCATCCGTGCGGTGCGGGCGATCACATCCGTGATCACATAGTTGCGCACATGACCCATGTGCAGGTTCCCCGAGGGATAGGGGAACATCGAGAGGGCGTAGAAGCTGGTGCCATCCGTTTCCTCCGGCGTGTGGTCGAGGCCCTGCTCGGCCCAGGCCTGCTGCCAGCGGCTTTCAATCTGCTCGGGCCGGTACCGGCTCGCTTCAGTCACAGAGGGATGGAAACGGTACGGCCCCGATCGTGCCACAGGGGATCAGCTGAGCAGGCGCAGCAGCACGACCTTGGTGCGGTTCACCATCAACAGCGGCAGGTCCCGGTCTTGCTGGATCGCCAGGAAGTCGTGGTCCTGCCAGCGGATGGTGCCCTGCAGGCTCTGGCCACCCTCAAGCTCGATGTGCACGGGGGAGCTGTGGCGGATCAGGTCCTGCAGGTGGCGCACGCTGGGGGAGGAGGTATCGAGCCTGGGCCCCCGTTGTTCGAAGAAGCTCTGCATAGGATCGGTTCGTCGGACGGTGGGATGGATCGGTGCTCCAATTCAGCAAGTATCAGGGGCTCGGCAATGATTTCCTGCTTCTGGATGGCCGCGATCTCGAAGATGGCGATCGGGCCTTCGGGCTGGATGCGGAGGCGGTGCGTCGCCTCTGCGACCGGCGCTTTGGCGTTGGCGGCGATGGGGTGATCCTTGCACTACCGCCCCGCCAGGGGGGGGAGCTGCGGATGCGGATCTTCAATGCCGATGGGAGCGAACCGGAGATGTGCGGCAATGGCATCCGCTGCCTGGCGCGCTTCCTGGCCGACAGCGATGGTGACGAACCCGGCCGCACCTGGCAGGTGGAGACGCTGGCGGGTCGGATCGTGCCGGAACTCCGGCCCGACGGCACCATTCGCGTCGATATGGGACCGCCCTTTCTCGAGCCAGCGGCGGTGCCCACCACCCTGCCCCTGGGACCGGCCGGCCTGCCCCAGGGCGAGCTGGAGGTGGAAGGTCACATCTTCACGGTGGCGGCCGCCGGCATGGGTAATCCCCATGTGGTGATTCCCGTGGCGGATGTGGAAGCTGTTCAGCTGGAGCGCTTCGGTGCGGCCCTCGAACGCCATCCCGCCTTCCCGGCCCGCACCAATGTGCATTTCGTGCAGGTGCTCAGCCCCGAGCATCTGGTGATGCGGGTCTGGGAGCGCGGCGCCGGCCCCACCCTGGCCTGTGGCACCGGCGCCTGCGCCACCCTGGTGGCCTGCCATCGCCTGGGCCTGTGCGACAGCCGCGCCCGCCTGGATCTGCCGGGGGGGCCCCTGTGGATCGAGTGGGCTGGCGAAGGGGCCCCGGTGATCATGAGCGGCCCCGCCGAGGCGGTGTTCGATGGCGTGCTGGTGCCCGGCCTGCTGGGGGAGCCGGCGGCTATCCCTCAGCCGCCGGCGGTGGAGAGCCTCGATTCCCCCCCCACACTGTTGCGCGACCCGGCCCCCGCTACCGCCGTGGCCATCGGCAGCTCCGCCGTTGCCACCGGCAGCTCCGCCAGTGCCCCCGCCCTGCCGACGATCGATTGCGCCACCGCCTGCGGCAATGGCTGCCTGCGGCCTGAGGCCTGCAGCAGCGCCGAGGCCCGGGCCCGGGTGGCGGCCCTGCTGGAGGGGCGCTCCCTCGACGAATTGGTGGCCCTCGCTACGGCCACTGCGGAGCGGCGCAGCTTGAACGGTCGCCCCGATGATGCCGCCTGAAGCCCCGCAGGATCTCTCCGGCTATCTCGATGCTTGCGCCACCAGCCCGCCCAGGGAGGGGGTGCTGAAGGTGATGGCGGCGGCCCATCGCTCCGCCTGGGCCAATCCATCCAGCCTCCATGGCTTCGGCCTGCGGGCCTCGGAACTCCTCGAACGCAGCCGTGGGCGTCTGGCTGAATTGCTGGGAGCGAGTCAGCACGATCTGATTTTCTGCTCCGGCGCGAGTGAGGCGATTCACCTGGCGCTGCTGGGTCTGGCGGGGATGATTCCCCCAGGGCGATTGGTGATCTCGCCGGTGGAGCATCCCGCCACCACCGCGGCGGTCGAAACGCTGCTGCGGCAGGGCTGGGAGGTGGCGTGGGTGCCGGTGGATCGCCGCGGCGTGATCGATCTGATCGCTCTCAGCGAACTCCTGGTGCCCCCCACCCGCCTGGTGTCGCTGATCTGGGGCCAAAGCGAGGTGGGCACGATCCAGCCCCTGGAACCGGTGAGTCGCCTGTGCCGGAATGCCGGCATCCCCCTGCATGTCGATGCGGTGCAGGTGGTGGGTCACCGGCTGGTGGACGCCGACGCCCTCGGCGTGGATCTGCTGAGCTGCACCGCCCACAAGCTGGGAGGGCCACGGGGTATCGGCCTGCTGTTGTGTCGCCGCGGCATTCCGCTCCTCCCCCAGATCGGCGGCGTGCAGGAAGGCGGGCTGCGGGGTGGGACCGAAGCGGGGGTCTTGGCTGCGGGCTTTGCCCAGGCCCTGGAGGAGGCCAGCGAGCGTCTGCTCCGTCATGGTGGGCAAGATCCGTTGGCAGGCCTGCGCGACCCCCTGCTGGCACGCCTCCTCAAACTCCCCGGCGTGAGCCTGAGCGGTCCCGCCCCGGAGGATCGGGAAGGCCGTCTGCCGCACCACATCAGTCTGGTGGTGAGCAGCGAGGCGGGAGTCCCATTGCCCGGCCGAGAGCTGGTGCGGAGACTCTGGCGCCAGGGTCTGGCGGTGAGCAGCGGCTCCGCCTGCAGCGCCATCGCCTCCCCCGGCTCCCGGGGTGGAGGCAGCGCTGTGCTGCGGGCCCTGGGCTACCCCGAATCCCAGTGCGCCAGTGGCTTGAGGATCAGCCTCGGGCCCTGGCTCTGCTCCGCCGATCTCGAACGGGTGCCCGGGGCCCTGGAGCAGGCCCGGCGGGAGCTGGAGACCTCCGCCCCGGGCCATTAAGGTCCAGGCTCCTGCGAGGCTCGGCCGATGCTTCCCCCCGACCTTCGAACGGCCGAGGCCGAGGCCTTGGCCTCGCTCCGCTCCGCCTTGGCGAGCGATCCCCGCGGTCGCTGGACCATGGAACTGCGCTTTGAGGGGCTGCGGCTGTTGCCGGTGGTGCTGCGGCTGGTCGGGGAGCTGGAATCGAGCGCCCCAGAGATCCGGCTCCTGTTCCCGGATGCCGGCGCCGCCGCACTGGCCCGCCGCGATGGGCCGGAATTGGCGGACCGCATCGCCACCTTCAGCGACCATCTGCGGCTGCGGCAGAGCACCTCTGCCGTGCTGCCAGAAGATGGGGGAAGCTTGAATCCGCCGGACCCCGGGGGCAGCGGCGCTGAGGTGCTGATCCTGGTGGGCGCCAGCCAGGCCGATTACGGGACCGTGGAGAGCGTCTGCCAGGCCCACGTGGGCCGGGTGGTGCTGGTGAATCCAGGCCTTGAGGATGGCGCCGTGGGCATCGGCAGCGTGGGCCGGGAACGGCGGCGGGGGTTCCTGGCCCAGTGGGAGGCGGCCTACGCCCTGATCCCCCTGGCGGGCTCCGCCTTGCGCCGGGCCCAACCCCACGACTGGGAGCTCTACCGCCTGGATCCCGATGGCTACCGCTTTGCGGCCAGCTTCGACCATCGACCCGATGGAGAGGAACGGGATGGGGCCCTGCAGGGTGATGGATCCGGAGGCATTGCGATGACCCTGCGCTCGGTGGATCGTCTGCTGGACGGATTGCAGCGCTGAGGATCAGCTGCCGACCCTCGTGCCCTCAGGGGTTGCAGGGCAAACCCTGAGGGCTGGTCTGCTCCAGATGATCTGCTTACACTTCGCGAACTTTCCGGTTGCCATGACCCGCTCCTCCAAACCCGGTCGTTCCTTCAATCTCCTGGATGGGGCGGCGGCTGCCGCCGTGGTGCTAGCAGCGGCTGGGGTGGTGTGGAGTCCGAAGCTGAGTGGGGCCGTGGCCAAGGCCACCGGTGCCCTCAGACCCGTGATCGTGACGGTGGATGTGCGGGGCGCGCCCAGCGCCGATCCCGCCGCCCTGCTGAAGGGCGCCGAAGCCGAGGGCAAGGTGGCGATTGTGATTCGCAATCAGCCCCATGGCAGCGTGAAGGTGCGGAAGATCGTGCCCCTGGAGCGCCGTCTCACGATCCTCACGCCGGATGGAAAGCTCGTTTCAACTCCAGATCCAAACCAGAAGACCTTCGGCACCTTCGATGGACGCTTTGTACTGGAGGGTGAGGGAAGGCGCTCCTCCGGAGGCGTGGTGTTCGGCAACCAGAGCATCAAGATCGGTGCCCCCGTGGAGCTGGAGGGCAGCAATTACCGCTTCAACGGCACCGTGACCGACCTCCGCATGGAAGGCAACTGAGCATGACCACCCCTTCGTCCTCTTCCGAGCCCATGGGCCTGCGGTTTGTTCAAGCTTCGGCTCGACCTCGCGGTGCTCGCCAGCGCCTGCGGTTTTTCGGAAGCCTCGCCTGCCTGGGTGTGCTGCTGCCTGCCGGTAGCGGAGCGGCCCTGGCCCAGGCCTACAGCCCCGCCATTCCGGCACGGGTCCGGGGGCTGCCTCCCCGCCTGGCCGCCCTGCCCCCGCTGCCACCAGCTGTGGCGCATCCCGTTCTCCAGGCCGAGATCAGCTGCCCAGCGCTCCAACAGCGGGTGGCGGCTGTGATCGGTGCAGAGGCTGAGGTCTGGAGCGTCAGCGTGGCGGATGCCCGCGGGCGGCTGCTGGCGGATGTCAACGGCACCCGTTCGCGGACTCCGGCCTCCAATCAGAAGCTGATCAGCACGGCCTTCGCCCTAGACCGCCTCGGACCGGATTTTCGCCTGGACACCCGGCTGTGGCGTCTTCCCGATGGCCGTTTCCGGCTCACGGGGCAGGGTGATCCCGACCTCGCCCTTCCCCATCTGCAGCGCTTCGTGCGCATGACGGCCCTCAGCAGCGGCGCCTCCGCCACCAATCCTGTGCGGCTTGAACTGGCCGAGGAGGACGCTGGCGTCTGGTGGCCCCAGGGTTGGAACTGGGGTGACCGCGGCATGGCTTATGGCGCTCCGGTGACCCGGTTGGCGATCACCAGCAACTCGATTGACGACGCCGTGATGAATCCACCGGCACGGCTGCGGTCCCTCCTGGATCGCACCGTCGCCAACCAGGCACCCGGAGCCATCACCCTGAATGTGATTTCGGCCAGGGAGCCGCTTCCCTCGAATGCCGTTCTGGTGCATGAAGAGCCTTCCACCACGATGAATGGACTCCTCAGCCTGGCCAATACCGAGAGCCACAACTTCACCGCCGAGGTGCTGTTGCGCTCCGCTGCCGGCACCTGGAATGAGGAGGAGGCCGCCCGGCGGGCCACCGCCTGGCTCCAGAGCCAGGGCCTACCCCTCCAAGGCGTTCGTGTATCCGACGGCAGCGGCCTGGATCGCTCCGACCGGGTGACCAGTCGTTTCCTCACCGCCCTGCTGCTGCGGATGGATCAGCATCCCTATGCCCGCTACTACATGGGATCGATGGCTGTCGCTGGCCAGCGCGGCACCTTGCGCCATCTGTTCAACGGCACCTCCCTCGATGGAATGCTCCACGGCAAAACCGGAACCCTGACCGGTGTTCGGGCGATCAGTGGCATCCTGCAGACCAGCGATGGGCCCCGTTTCGTGAGTGCGATCTCAAATGGCGCCACAACGCCGAATCGCACGATCGGCAGGGTGATGGCACAGGTGCAGAACGTGTCCCTCTGCGCCAGCAGCACCGCCTCGGCCGATCTCCGCACTCCTTAGGCACAGGGTGTCTGGCAAAGCCAGGATCAGCTTGCTCGGTGCTGCGTCGGTATCGCCGGACCCTTCCAGGGATCCGTGGTCCGATCTAGAACCCTGGCGGGTTGGCTTCCCGACAGGGACGCGTGATGCCACTGCCGGTTGGCTCAGCTGGCCAGGCCCCGGGAGGCAGCCCGGCGTAGACGGCCGGCGGCCCGGCGGGCCCGGTTCAGCGGTTCCTCTTGCTCGGCCGGAACGAGATCGGCGGAGCGGTTCGCCGGCTTGGTGTCGACCGTCTGGAGCCGAACCAGCTCCCGCCTTCCACCCAGCACCACCTGGCTGAGTTCCTTCAGCCGACCTTCCAGTTCCCCCAGCACCTGCTCCGCGTAGTGGTTGGCCCCCTCCTGAACCGTCGTGGCCTCATGGCGGGCCCGGGCGATCAGGGTTTCGCATTGCTGCTGGGTCTGCTGCCGGAACTGGAGGGCATCAGTATGGAGCCGTTCAGCTTCGGCCTGGCTGTCGCGTTGGATGCGGTTGCTTTCCTGTCGGACGGCTTCCAGCTCGGCCATCGCCTGCTGCCGGCTGCGTTCATGCTGTTCGAGCAGCTGGCGATTCCGTTCGGCGGCTTCCTGGTCGAGGTGCTGACGTCGTGCCTGGGCCTCCTGTTCCAGCTGTTGGCGTCGGACGGCGAATTGTTGCTCCATCTGGGCCATGCGGGTTTGCAGGTCCTGCTCCACCTGGGCGGCCTGCTGCCGGCCAGCGAGGATCAGCTGCTCTCCCTGCTGGCGGGCCTGCTCGCGCAGTTCGCTGCCCTGCCGCTCCGCTTCCTGCCGCACGGAGGCGGAGGCGATCAGGCCCTCCCGTTCCCGTCGGGCCTGGGTCAGGATCTCTTCGGCCTGCTGGCGGGCCTTCTCGATGAAGCTGTCCCGCTGATGCAGCAGATCCTCAGCCTGGGCGATCTGCGCGGGTAGGGCAGCACGGAGGGCGTCCATCGTTTCGATGGCGTCCTGCTCGTTGACTAGGCGCCCGCCGCTGAAGGGGATGCGGCTGCCTTCGAGAACGATGTCCTCAAGCTGGTCCAGCTGGTCGAGAACGGTGATGCGCGCCTCGCTCATGTCATCCGGGAGGTGATGGCCGATTAAAGAGCCTCCGCAGGTCCTGCGCCACTCCCTCCGGGACCATGTGACTCACATCGCCACCAAATCGCGCCACCTCCTTGACCACTGAGCTGCTCAGGAAGCTGTGGTTCACGCCGGTGGCGAGGAACAGGGTCTCCAGGTCGGGATCAAGGCTCTTGTTGGTGTGGGCGATCTGGAGCTCGAACTCGAAATCGCTCAGGGCCCGCAGGCCGCGCAGGATCACGCTGGCGTCGCAGGCGCGGGCGTAGTCCACCGTGAGCCCATCGAAACTGCCCACCTCCACTCCCTTCAGGTGGGCCGTGGCCGCGCTGATCTGCTCGAGGCGCTGCTCCAGCGGAAAGGCGGGCTGCTTGAGCGGGTTCTGGAGCACCGCCACCCGCACGCCGTCGAAGAGCCTGCTGGCCCGCTCAATCAGGTCGAGGTGGCCCAGGGTGAGGGGATCGAAGCTGCCGGGATACAGGGCTCGCATGGCCTGGGGGGGCGGGGTCATCTCCCTAGAGTCGCTCCAGGACCGCACCGCTCGAATCATGACCGACGTCAGCCTCGACGCCGCCGCAAAGAAGACCCTGCTTCGGAAAATTCCCCACGGCCTATTCATTTGCGGCGTGGCCGAGGCTGAGGAGGTGAACGGCTTCACCGCTAGTTGGGTCACCCAGGGCTCGTTTGAACCCCCCTTGGTGGTGATGGCGGTGCGGGCCGATTCCACCAGCAACGGCATGATCCGCCGCACCGGCCGCTTCTCTCTCAATGTGCTGCGCGCCGACCAGAAAGACCTGGCGGCCGTGTTCTTCAAGCCCCAGGCGGCGGTGGGGGGGCGCTTCGATGCCGCTCCTTTCCGCCTCGGCCCCCTGGGTCTGCCGATTCTGGAGGACGGTTTGGGCGGAGTGGAATGCGAGCTCGTCGGCACGGTCGACCATGGCGACCACACCGTGTTCGTGGGGGAGGTGAAGAGCGCCACCCTGCTGCGGGAAGGCGATGCTTTGGAGCTGGCGGGCACCGGCTGGCAGTACGGCGGTTGAGGGGTCAAGCTCCTGCTGGCGCTCCGTGGTGACTGCTCGCACCGAACTCCCGCCTGAGCTGTCGGGCACCGATCCGGCCATCGCCAGCGGCGGCCAGGCGCTGCACGCGTCCTCAGGGTGGTGCCGCAGCTCCAACAGCCTGGAGGCGCCAGCCAGCCCAGCTGAGCTGGAAGCGCCAGCCAACTCACATGTGCTGGAATCGCCAGCCAACCCCGATGCCCTTGAAGCGGTAGGGCCTTTCCCGGAGCCGTGCCCCCCTTTCAGCCCCGACACCACCACAGCTCCATCCCTGGCATCGGCCTCCGGCCCTCCGGTCCTGATCCAGCAGCCGGCCAAGCTCAAGGCCCGCCTGAAGGAGGTGCCTTCCGAACCAGGCTGTTATCTGCTGCGTGATGGGGAGGACAGGATTCTCTACATCGGCAAGGCCAAGCTGCTGCGCAACCGGGTGCGCAGCTATTTCCAGAGCGGTGGCGGCCACGCCCACAGCCCTCGGATCGCCCTGATGGTGCGCCAGGTGTGCGAGATCGAGTTCATCGTGACCGACAGCGAAGCCGAGGCGCTGGCGCTGGAATCGAACCTGATCAAGCACCACCAGCCCCACTTCAATGTGCTGCTGAAGGACGACAAGAAATACCCCTATCTCTGTATCACTTGGAGCGAGGCCTACCCGCGCATCTTCATCACCCGCCGCCGCCGCTTCCGCTCCCCCCTCGATCGCTTCTACGGCCCTTATGTGGATGTGGGCCTGCTGCGCCGCACCCTGGCAGTGGTGAAACGGGTGTTTCCATTGCGCCAACGGCCCCAACCCCTCTACCGCGATCGCACCTGCCTCAATTACGACATCGGCCGCTGCCCCGGCGTCTGCCAGGAGAAGATCAGCTCTGAGGCCTACCACCAGGGGCTGCGCCGCGTGGCGATGGTGTTTCAGGGCCGCAACGACGAGCTGCTGGAGCTGCTACGGGCCCAGATGGAGCGCTATGCCGAACGGCTGGATTTCGAGGCGGCTGCCCGGGTGCGCGACCAGCTGCAGGGCCTCGATGCCCTCACCGCCGATCAGAAGATGAGCCTCGGCGACAGTTCGGTGAGCCGCGATGTGGTGGCTCTGGTCAGCGATGGGCGGGTGGCGGCGGTGCAGCTGTTCCAGATGCGGGCCGGCAAATTGGTGGGCCGGCTCGGATTCACCGCCGACGCGGTGGGCGCCGATGGCAGCGCCCTCGATCCGGGCCGCATCCTGCAGCGGGTTGTCGAGGAGCACTACAGCCAGGTGGAGCCGGTGGAGATCCCGCCGGAGCTGCTGCTCCAGCACCCCCTGCCCCAGCAGGAGCTGATTGGCGAGTGGCTCCAGGAGAGGCGAGGTCGCAGGATGCAACTGGCAGTGCCCCAGCGCCAGCAGAAGGCCGAGCTGATCGAACTGGTGGAACGCAACGCTGCCTATGAACTGCAGCGGGCCCAGCGGGGCGCCGAGCAGCAGCATCTCGCCACCGAGGATCTGGCCCAGCTGCTCGACTTGGCGGTGCCACCCCGGCGGATCGAAGGGTTTGACATCAGCCACATCCAGGGCAGCGATGCGGTGGCTTCCCAGGTGGTGTTTGTCGATGGCTTGCCGGCGAAGCAGCACTATCGCCGCTACCGGATCCAGAGCAGCTCGATCCGGGCCGGTCACTCCGACGACTTCATGGCGATGGCGGAGATCATGCGCCGCCGTTTCCGCCGTTGGGCCCAGGCCAAGGCCGAAGGGGCCGACCTGGCGGAGCTGCGCCGTGCCGCCGACACGGCCCTCCACACCGGCGGCCTCAACGACTGGCCCGATGTGGTGATGATCGACGGTGGCAAAGGCCAGCTCTCGGCCGTGATGGAGGCCCTGCGGGAGCTCAACCTCCACGAGGACCTGGTGGTGTGCTCGCTGGCCAAGCAGCGGGAGGAGGTGTTCGTGCCGGGGGCGAAGCAGCCCCTGGAGAGCGAGGCCGACCAGCTGGGGGTGCAACTGCTGCGGCGCCTGCGCGATGAGGCCCACCGCTTCGCCGTGAGCTATCACCGCCAGCAACGGGGCGAGCGGATGAAGCGCTCGCGGCTGGGGGACATCCCTGGCCTGGGTCCGAAGCGGGTGCGGGATCTGCTGGCCCATTTCCGCTCGATTGATGCCATCCAGCTCGCCAGCCCCGAGCAGATCGCCGAAGCTCCGGGCGTGGGGCCCGCCCTGGCCCGGCAGGTGTGGGAGTACTTCCATCCGCTCCAGGGAGCCGAGGATGCGGAGGAGGGTGCCCGCTCTGAACCGGTCGAGTGAGTGCGCCGGTTTCTCAACCCGCCGATCCCCAGGGCTGAACCGTCAGGATGGATTCGCCTTCTTGAGCCGCCCTTGCAGCCCCTGCTCCGACTGCGGACCCTGCCGCCGCGTGCTCGACAACGGCCTCCAGGCCAGCGCTGGGCTTGGGCCTGGCAGTGGCTCACGGCTGGTTCAGCGTTGGCAGCCCACCGGCTGGCAGGGCGCTTGAGCCTGAGCCTGCTGTTGGCCTTGGTTCTGGCATTACCAGCGCTGCCCGCGCTGGCCTCCCCCGGCCTCTGCGTGGGGCCTGTCTGCGCTGATGAATTCAGCCGCAGCGCCCAATATCACTGGCAACTACGACTGCGGGTCAACGACCAGCAGGGACACCACGAGCGCCTCGTGGTGGATTGTCGCAACGGTGCCCTCAGCCCCCAGCAGGGGCAGGTGGAGCGTGGTTATGCCGGCGCCGTGGCCCGCCGGGCCTGCCGGTTGGTGGCCGAGGGGAATGGCTGATCCCAATCGATCACAGAGCCCTGCTTACATCCTGGCGTCAGGGGCATTCCTGCGGAAGAGAGACTCCTCCTGCCAGTGCTTCAGCTTGGCGGCAACGGGGATTTCGAGGAGAAAGACATAGGGATAATAAATGCACTTTCTGAATGCCGAAACATTACAAGCAGCATCAATGGCTGCCCGTTGGCGTTGTGGCCGGCGCTGAGATCGTAAGCCGAAACAACCCGTTGCCCTGTTCAGCTCCACAGGTGTGGGCCAGGTTGGATGATGAGTGGTCTCCGGAAGGCACTCGCGAGGTCCTGGATCGATGAGCGTCGGCATCTTGATCCTCCAAGATCAACTCTCTCTTTCCCAGTCGGCCCTGAGGGATCTCCAGGACCGGTTGAGCCCGGCTGAGGCCCAGCGCCAGTGCCGCCTGTTGCTGGTCGAGAGCACCGGTGGTCTGCAGCTCATGCCCCTGCATCGCCAGCGGCTGGTGCTGCTCTGGAGCGCCCAGCGCCACTTCGTGGCCGAGCTGCGCCAGGCGGGCTGGCAGGTGGACCACCGTGAGGCGGAAAGCTTCGGGGTGGCCTTGCGCGCCTGGTGCGCGGAGCACCGCATCACGGAGCTCCACGCGATGGAGCCGGCCGACCGGCCGGTTTGTGAGGCCCTGGAGCGGATGATCAGCCGCTGGGAAAGCTCCAATCCTGATCCGACAGCTTCTGATCCCACAACTCTTGATCCCACAGGTTCCAAATCATCAGGTGCGAATCAGACCCATCCCGATCAGACAAGGCCCACGCCAGGGCCCAACTTCGGGGCCGCCCCGACCCTGATCTGGCATCCCTCCAACGCCTTTCTGTGGAGCCGCGAGGACTTCGCCACCTGGGCCCACGGCCGACGCCAGCTCCGCATGGAGCTCTTCTATCGCGAGGGCCGGCGGCGCTTCGGGGTGCTGATGGAGGGTGAGGGTCCCAGCGCCACACCCCTCGGCGGCCAGTGGAACTTCGACCACGACAACCGCCGCCGCCCCACGAAGGGGCTGGCCGGTCCTACGCCGCTTTGGTTCGAGCCGGACGCCATCACCCTGGAGGTGATCGCCAAGCTGCGGCGGCTCGATTCCAGTCGGGCCAGCAGCGGGCTCGCTCCACTGCCGGGTGATCTGGAGCCCTTCGGCTGGGCGGTAAGCCGCCACCAGGCCCTGGCGGTGCTGGAGCACTTCATCGCCACCCGCCTTGCCGGCTTCGGCCCTTATCAGGACGCGATGGTGAGCGGCCAGCCCACCCTCTGGCATTCGCTGCTCTCCCCCTACATCAACCTCGGGTTGCTGCATCCGCTTGAGGTGATCCAGCGCCTGGAGCAGGCCGGCCACCCGTCAGCGGAGGCTGCCACCGCCGTGCCCCTGGCCAGCCTGGAGGGGGTGATCCGCCAGATCCTGGGGTGGCGGGAATACACCCATGGCCTCTACCACTGGCTTGGCCCCACCTATCCCCAGCTCAACCATTTTCAGGCCTCCAGGCCCCTGCCGGCCTGGCTGGAGCTATTGGGCTGCAGCGGCATGGCCTGCATGGACACGGTGCTGGCCGAGCTGAAGGCTACGGGCTATGCCCACCACATTCAACGGCTGATGGTGCTGGCCAACTACGGCCTCCTGGCGGGCCTCGATCCCCAGGCCCTCACCACTTGGTTCCACCGCCAGTTCATCGATGGCCACGACTGGGTGATGCAGACCAACGTGATCGGCATGGGGTTGTTCGCCGACGGTGGCCGGCTGGCCAGCAAGCCCTATGCCGCCAGTGGCAACTACATCAATCGCATGTCCACCTATTGCAAGGGCTGCCGGTTCAACGTGAAGCAGCGCAGCGGAACCGATGCCTGCCCGTTCAACAGCCTCTACTGGGATTTTCTCGCCCGCCACGCCCACCAACTCCGCGCCAATCCGCGCATGGGCTTGGTGATCAAGCAACTCGACCGCCTTCCGCCTGATGAACTCGCCGCCATCCGATCCACGGCGACAGCCCACCTCATGGCCCAGGCCCCCGGAGCCCGTCCCCGACGGTCTGACCCCCTAGCGTGACGGAGATCTGTTCGCGGCCGATGCTCCTGGCCTTCACCTGGCCCCCGGAGGCCTACCTGTGGTTCAAGACCCTCCACATTGTAGGAGTGGTGGTGTGGTTCGCCGGGCTCTTCTACTTAGTGCGGCTGTTCATCTACCACCGCGAGGCAGCTGAACTCGAGCCCCCGATCCGGACGGCCTTCGAGGCCCAGTATTCGGTGATGGAGCGACGCCTGGCCAACATCATCACCACCCCCGGCATGGTGGTGGCGGTGGCGATGGCGGTGGGCCTGCTCAGCGTGAATCCCGCCTGGCTTCATCAAGGCTGGATGCACGCCAAGCTGGCATTCGTGGCGGCGCTGTTGGCCTACCACGCCTTCTGTTATCGGCTGATGGGCCAGTTGCAGAAAGGGGCCTGCACCTGGAGTGGCCGTCAGTTGCGAGCCCTCAACGAACTGCCCACCCTGCTGCTGGTGGTGGTGGTGATGCTGGTGGTGTTCAAAAACCAGTTCCCCACCGGCGCCGCCACCTGGTTCCTGGTGGCCCTGGTGATCGCCATGGCGGCCTCGATTCAGTTCTACGCCCGCTGGCGCCGCCTGCGGAGCGAGAAGGAGGCTGATGCCGCCCGTAGGGTTGCTGTCACGTTGAGCGAAGGGGAAGGACGCGGTGCTGCGGGCTGAGGCGCATCAGCATCCGCTGGCGGCGGTGCTGCGCGAGGTCGGTCCGGAGAGCTGTCCGACCCGCTTCAACTTCCACTGCCACACCCTCTGCAGCGATGGCAGCCTGGCCCCTGAGGCCCTCGCCCACCAGGCGGTGGCGATCGGCCTGGAGCACTTGGCCGTGACCGACCACCACGCCCTGGCCGCCCATGACCGCATCGCCGCCGCCTTGGCGCGTCACCAGGAAGATGGGACCCGGATCCCAACCCTCTGGCGGGGGGTGGAGATCAGCTGTCTGCTGGAGGGCTGCCTCGTGCATGTGTTGGGCCTGGGCTTCGGGCCCGATCCGGAACCCCTGGCCCCCTACCTGCAGGGCGAGGCCGTGGTGGGACCCGGCCTGCGGGCGGAGGCGGTGGTGGCGGCGATCCGGGCTGCCGGGGGGCTGGCCTTGCTGGCCCATCCCGCCCGCTATCGCTTGCCCCACCAGCGCCTGATCGCCGCCGCCGCCGAGGTTGGCCTCGATGGCGGGGAAGCCTGGTACGACTACACCATGGCTCCCCATTGGAGCCCCACACCGCTGGTGTGCGACGCCATCGCCCGCAGCCTTTCCGATCGTGGTCTTTTGCATAGCTGCGGCACTGACAGTCACGGTCTGACCCTCCGGGGCCGCTAGGGTTCACTGACAGATTTGTTGACGCCCATGGGTCTGTTTGATCGCCTGCTCGGCTCCCGCTCCAGCGAAGTGAAGATCTCCGGCCAGTCGCAGCCCGCCAAGGCCAAGAAGGCTGAAGACGCGTTCTTCCTGGAACCCGACGCCGCCATCAGCCTGGGGGATGTCAACTTCATGCGGCGCCCTAACACGATTCGCCGCACCTTCCCTGGCAACGCCGACAGCCCCGGCCAGAAGGAAATGATCCAGGAAGTGGCCTCGATGGAGGCCCGCCTCGAAACCATGACCCCCGGTCTGGCCGGCACCAGCACCGACACCGACGTGGACGTCAACCTCACCGGTGGCGTACCCAAGCCTGTCAAGAAAACTTTCGCCCAGCAGTTGTCCCCGGCCCAACTCGCCCAGCGCATGAAGGGCAGCGCCGTGGCCGTGAACCAGCCCGGTGCCGCTCCTTCAGCCCGGCAGGCCATGGCCTCCGACAGCAATGATGCAGCCACCCCAGCGGCGGGCCGTGCCGGCTCCATCGACGCGTTCAAGTCGATGGCCAAGGATCTGAACTCCTGATCATCAGGGAGCCTCGATCAGGGCCTCGCTCTCGAGCACCAGCACCCTGAGACCCGCCAGTTGCTCGTCTTGGGCCCCTGCCCAGAGCCCGCGATTGTGGGCTTCGAGCATGCGTTCGGCCATGTCCCGCAGGGCCCATGGGTTGCTGCGCTTGAGGAAGTCCAGAACAGCGGGATCGTCAAGCCATCGATCCGCCAGAGCGGCGTAGCTCCAGTCCGGCACCCGACCGGTGCTGGCGTCATAGGCGAACAGGTAATCGAGGCTGGCTGCCATCTCGAAGCCCCCCTTGTAGCCATGGCCCTGCATGGCCTCGATCCAGCGAGGGTTGAGCAGTCGCGAACGCAGCACCTTGTCGAACTCCTTCTCCAGCCGGTGCATGCGCGGTCGTTCGCTGCGGGAGTGGTCCGCGAACCACAGCTGGGGCGGAGAGCCCCGCAGATGTTCCACCGCGGCGCTGAGGCCCCCCTGGAACTGGTAGTAATCGTCGGAGTCGAGCAGATCATGCTCGCGATTGTCTTGGTTGTGGAGCACCACCTGCACCTGCCGCAGGCGGGCCTCCAAACCGGCACGGTCGGGGCAGGCCTCGATTCCAGCCTGGCTTGGATCGCAGGTCGATGCTGCCTGAGCTGGAGCCGCTGGCCCCGCCATCGCCGCCGCGGCTCCAGATTCAATCGCGGCGCCGTAACGCCAGGAACTCCACTGCAGGAAGGCCTCGCCGAGGTCGGAGCGGCTCTCCCACTGCCCGGAATCGATCAGGGCCTGCAGGCCGGCCCCGTAGGCCCCCGGAGCCGATCCGTAGACCCGCCAGGCCTGGCCCTCCCGCCGCGCCGCCGCCGCCAGGGGGTTGCTGTCCTCGCCTTCGTCGAGGGCCGCCACAAGGGCGCAGGCCCGGTTGAACCAGCTCACGAGCTGCGGAAAGGCATCACGGAACAGGCCGGAGATGCGCAGGGTCACATCCACCCGGGGCCGGCCCAGCAGCTTCAGCGGCAACACCTCCAGATCCACCATGCGGCGCGTAGGGCCATCCCACACCGGTCGCACCCCCATAAGGGCCAGGGCCTGACCGATGTCCTCGCCGCCGTTGCGCATCGTGGCCGTGCCCCAAACCGAGAGGGCCAGGTGGCGCAAGTCGTCGCCCTCGCTCTGCAGGTGCTCCTCCAGCAGCAGTTCAGCGCTGCGGCGGCCCAGATCCCAGGCGGCCTCGGTGGGGAGACCCCGCAGATCCACGCTGTAGAAGTTGCGGCCCGTGGGGAGCACATCAGGTCGCCCGCGGCTCGGGGCGCCGCTGGGTCCGGCGGCGATGCGGCGGCCGGCCAGTCCGGCGAGCAGGGCGTCCCGTTCGGCTGCGGCGCAGGCGAGTAGGTCGGGGAGGAGCTTTTGCCGGATTGCACCCAGAACGCTGCTGCAGGTGGGGCCTTGGCTTGCGGGCCATCCATCGGGTGGAGTCGCAGGCGGTGCACCAGGCTCCAGGGCGGCGCTCACCTCCTGCTGGAGCAGGGCCAGTGCCAACGTCTCGAGATGGGCGATGGCATCGCCGCACTGGCGCCATCGAACCGCTTCGGGTGCTCCGGCCACTCCTGGTGAGCCGGTAGTGGCCAGCGACCCTGGGGAGCCAGGGTTGTCATGGCGATCCATGCGGTGATCGGCCCGCTGAGCCGCTGTTGGTTGCTCCGGGTTTGGCGATAACGCGACGGCCCCAGCAGGAGTGGCAAGTTCCTGCAGCCGCCGACGATCCGCCTCCCCAAGCGGAGCTTCCTCCCGGTCCGCCCAGGGGTCCAGGTCGAGGCCCAGATCCTGGGCGAGGGCCTGGGTGAGCCCGGGCATCCCACCCTGGGGCGGACGCGCCAGGCACAACAGCAGCTCAGCCAGCTTCGCCGGCTCGGGCAGGGTGCCGTAGGTGTGGAGCCCCAGCCTGATCTGGGCTTCCTTGAGTTCACAGAGGTAGCCGTCGGCAGCCTCCAGCCGCCCATCTCCGACCGCTCCGCTGCTCGCAGAGGCGGGAAGGTTCAGCTCGGCCAGGCGGCGCTCCAGCACGAGTCGCAGGGGTTCAGCGCGCTCCGCTCCGAGCTGGCGGGCCTCCCAGTACTCATCGAGCAGGGCCTCCAGGGCCTGAAGTTCCCCATGCAGGCCGGCCCGACCCAGGGGCGGCGTGAGGTGGTCGAGGATCACGGCCTGGCTGCGGCGCTTGGCCTGGCTGCCCTCCCCCGGATCATTCACGATGAAGGGATAGAGATGCGGCATGGGGCCCAAGGCCCATTCCGGGAAACAGTGCTCCGAGAGGCCCACCGCCTTGCCTGGCAGCCACTCGAGGTTGCCGTGCTTGCCCACATGCACCACGGCCTGGCAGCAAAAAACCTGCCGCAGCCACAGGTACTGGGCCAGGTAGGCGTGGGTGGGAGGCAGGTCGGGGCTGTGGTAGGTCAGCTCCGGGTCACGGTCGTAGCCGCGGTCGGGCTGCACCAGCAGGGCCACGGATCCGAAATCCAGCCCTCGAACTGGGAAACCCTGCTGGCCATCAGCCATCGGTTCGCTCCAGTCGCTCCCGTCCCGCAAGCGGCAGGCTGCCATACCAGCTCAGATAGCTCGTCAGGGGTAAGTGGGTGAGTGGCGGCCGGTGCCCGCTCTCCGGGTCGTTGGTCCGGCCGGCCAGCAGACGCTGGATCAGCCCATCCCCATCGGCTGGCAGGGGCTCCACCACCGCGTAGCCCGCCTCCGCCAGCCAGCGGAGCATGAGCACCACGCTGGCGGGGGTGTCGAGACCCACGCCATTGGCCAGCCGCGCATTGCGGGTCGGGTAGTTGGCCAGCACCAGGGCCACCCGGCGATGCTCCACCGGCGTGCGGGCCAGCTCGATCCAACGCTCCACCAGTTCGCCGATCCAGCCGAGCCGTTGCTGGTCGGGTTCGGCGCGGTGAAGTGCGGTGCCCAGATTCGGATCGCTGGCCGTCCATTCCTTGAAGGCCGCCACCCGGGTCGTGAGGCGCCCGTCGAGCTCGGGCAACACCACCTGCAGGCTGAGGTCGAGGGGGCCCAGACCGATGCTGCTCTCCTGCCATGCGGAGCGGCCCCGGGCACTGCAGAGCATCTGGAGCACCGGAACATCCAGCCGCTCCCAGAGGGGAGCCCCGAGCCCCGCTTCCTCGAAACGCACCGAGGCGAACCCGGTACCGCAGAGCACCGCTGCCACCGCCTCACGGCGGTACAGGTCGGCTACCCCCTCCTGCACGGCTGCGTCCCGCAGGCTGCTCACCCAGAGGCCCCGCGGCGCCAGGCCCCGTTGGCGCAGGGCGCCGAGCGTGGCCTCCATCAGGCCCGTATCGCCGGCCTGGCGCTGGGCCCGGTAAAGAATCACGCCGACGCGAGCCCCGGGCTCGTTGCGCCAATCGTGGGGAAGGGGATCGGGAGCGCGTTCCACCACGGGCATCAGGGGTGGCTGCCGAAGCCGGAGCCGGTCAAGGCAGCGCAACACCTGGCGCAGATTGGTGGTGCCGCCCTCCCGCAGGCAGCCCGCCAGCGCCAGGGTGAGGTCGGCAGGCGCGTTGCCCAGTTCTGCCAGGGCGAGTTCCTCGTCGGCCGTGCCCGCCAGCACCAGCAGGGTTCGACCTTCCGCGCTCCTGCTCCAGGCCTGAAGGCGCTCGAGACCGTAGCTCCAGTGCCCCCGGCCGCCCAGGAGTCGCACCAGCACCACCTTCGCTTCCGGCAGGGTGATGGCCACGTAGTGGTCGATCACAGCCGGATGGCCGAGGGCCGCGAGATTCAGGGCCCGCAGGGAGCCCTCAATCAACCGTGGATCTTCATCCAGCAGGGCCGCCACGGCGGCCAGATCCGTATCGGCGCTGCTGAGCAGCACCATCTCGGCAGCCTCCTGCTCCACGAAGGGCAGGGAGCCATCAGCGGGTTCCGGGGCGCCGGGAATCGTGGCAAGTCGGTGCATGGCCACCATCCTGGTGTCCGCAGTGAGAAGATCGCAGCGTCAGCACCGCCTT
>JAPLIE010000083.1 GCA_026389265.1 Cyanobacteriota bacterium
GGCCAGCCCGGCCTTCGCGGATGCCGACGCCGATGGCGATCTGGATCTCTTCATTGGCAACAGCAACGGCAACACCCTCTTCTTCAGGAACACCGCCGCCCCTGGCGCCACCGCTCCCGCCTATGCCCCTGCCATCACCAATCCCTTCGGGATCAGCTCGGTGGACGACGCCGCCAGCCCGGCCTTCGCGGATGCCGACGCCGATGGCGATCTGGATCTCTTCATCGGTGAGTTGTACGGCAACACCGTCTACTTCAGAAACACCGCCGCCTCTGGCGCCACCGCTCCCGCGTATGCCCCTGCCACCATCAATCCCTTCGGGATCAGTGCTGTGGGCTTCAATGCCCGCCCAGCCTTCGCGGATGCCGACGCCGATGGCGATCTGGATCTCTTCATCGGCAATAACTCCGGCGACACCGTCTTCTTCAGGAACACCGCCGCCACACCCGTCGCCCCGGTGAGCTCCAGCAACGCCAACGGCAGCTATGGCATCGGCGCGGTCATCACCCTCACCGTGCAGTTCTCAGAGGCGGTGGTCGTGATCACCACTGGTGGTATCCCTACGCTGAAACTGGAAACTGGCGTCATCGATGATGTTGCCAGGTTTGTTAGCGGCAGCGGCACCAATACCCTCTCTTTCACCTACAACGTTGGTGTCAGTCATTTCAGCAGAGATCTTGATCAGCTCTCCGCCAATGCCCTCACCCTCAATGGCGGCACCATCCGCGATACCGCCGGCAACAACGCCATCCTCACCCTCGCCGCTCCCGGTGCCACCGCTTCCCTCGGCGCCAATAAGGCTCTGGTGATTGACGGCTTCACCCTCTACACCACCATCGAAAATCAAGGCAACACCAAGCTGCTGAGGGGCGGCAATGGCATTGCCTTTGTGGAGACCGGCGCTGGCAGGCGGCAAGAGATCACTGTCCCCTGGGGTGTCAGCGCGACCGTCAGCGACAACAACGAGTGGGAGATGCTGGCCGCTGACACCATCACCGGCGTCAACCAGGCTCTTTGGCGCAACAACTCCACCAGCTTCCTCTACATCTGGAACCTCGATGCCAACTGGAACTTGCAATCCACCAGCGGCGCCTATGGGTTCAACACACCCAAGGCCTGGGAGCTCGAAACATCCTTCCAGGTTGATGGCAACCGCGATGGCATCATCGGCGCTCCCTTCACCACCCTGGAGGCCCAGGGCAACACCAAGCTGCTGAGGCGCGGCGATGGCCTGGCCTTTGTGGAGACCGGCGCTGGCAGGCGGCAAGAGACCACGGCCCCCTGGGGTGTCAGCGCCACCGGCAGCGACAACAACGAGTGGGAGATGCTGGCCGCTGAAAAGATCGGCGACACCAACCAGGTCCTCTGGCGCAACAACACCGCCAGCTTCCTCCACATCTGGAACCTTGATTCCAACTGGTCCTTGCAATCCACCAGCGGCGCCTATGGGTTCAACACACCCAATGCCTGGGAGCTGGAAACTAGCTTCCAGGTGGATGGCAACCGCGATGGCATCATCGGCGCGCCTCTAATTTTGTTGTAACCACAGGGCAAGATCAGCTTCGGCCGGCCCACCCCTTTAGTGCCTATGTCTGGTCCTGATGGGCGGTATGGGTTTGAGCGGCGACAACCTCTACCGCCCCCAGCAATCAGAAGCTGCCTTGCCCAGCTGGGCCCCTGGCATCTGCCTCGCTGCTGCAGCGGAGCCGCTTCTCACCCCAACAGCGCCACCTCGACGCAGAGCCCCGGGCCGAACGCCATCGCCAGGCACGGAGCTGGTGCGCCACTGAGCCGCAGGCGCTCGATGATGAACAGCAGGGTTGGCGAGGACATGTTGCCGCAATCCCTCAGCACCGATCGGGAGGGCTCGATCATGGCGGGATCAAGTCCAAGGGTTTCGGTCACCGCCGAGAGGATGCGGGGGCCACCGGGATGCACGGCCCAGCAGCCGATCGATTCGAGTGTCAGTTGGTGCTCTGCCAACCAGCCCTCTAGCCAGGGCCTCAGATGCGCTGCGATCAGATCGGGGACCTGGGCGGACAGGCCCATGACGAAGCCGTGATCCTCAATCGCCCACGACATGGCCTCATCGCTGGCGGGCACCAGTAGCGAGCCACTGGCGATCCATCGCCGCAGCCCCGAGGTGGATTCCATCGCCGCCGCCGGTCCCTCCCTGGAGGCCACAAGAGCGGCAGCGCCGTCGGCGAAGAGGGCATTGGCCACGATTCTTCCTCCCTCCCAGCCGTACTGCAGGTGCAGGCTGCAGAGCTCCACGGCGCAGAGCAACACGCAGGCCTCGGGATCGGCGCCGGTGAAGGCGGCCGCCACCCGCAGACCGTTGAGGGCGGCGTGACAGCCCATGAACCCCAGATGGGTGCGGGCCACGCTGGCGCTCAGCGGCAGGGCGGCCATGAGGGCCAGATCGACGCCGGGCGCATGGAAGCCGGTACAGGAGACGGTGACCAGGTGGGTGATGCGTTCGGGGGGAACCTGCGCCTGCTCCAGGGCAGCCCGCACGGCCCGCAGGGCTAGGGGTGGTGCTTCCTGGCTGTAGCGACGCATCCGCTGCCCGGTGCCGGGGCTCGTGCTGCCAAAGAAGCTTTGCTCGTGGTCGCCGTTCGTGCCCATCAGGTCTTCCAGCACGACGTGGCGCATCGCGACCCCTGAGCGACGATGGAGGGTGTCGAGCAGCCGGCGCTTGGAGGGGGAAGGCTCCTGTTCCGGCAGGGCCACCCGAGCCGCGATCGTGGCGGCATCGTCCTGGGCCAGGCGATGGGGGGGTAGGGCCGTACCCAGGCCATGAATCGTCAGGGACATGGCTCTGGGGTGATCCGTTGGCGAGAGGCACCATCGAGATGTTGGAGCAGGGGCGCGGTGAGGGCCGGCCAACGCCCGGCCGCCACCAGCAGGGCTCGGCTGAGCCCAGGGCGCCGCAGGGCGAAGGCCAGCCCATGGCAGAAGCGCTGCCGCGAACCGATCAAGCGGGCATGGCCCCGGGCCCAATCGCGTTCAAGTCCCTGATTCCACTCCGTTTGTCCCTGCAGCACCAGCGGTACGACCGCCAGTGCCCCCATCAAGGCCCAGCCCATGCCCTCGCCCGTGAACGGCTCGACGTAGCCGGCGGCATCCCCCAGCAGCAGCACCCGTTCGGCCGCCGGGGGGATGGACCGACGGGTGAGGGCTGGCGTCGCCCGCCAGGTGGCTGCGGCAGCTTCGGGCAGGGGATCAAAGCCGGCCTCGGCCAGCACTTCGGCGGCGCTGGCGGCTGGACCACCGGCGGCAATCAAATGAGGCCGATCGAAGGCGGCCGCCAGGTTGAGAGCGCCCGCTTCGTTGCGTACCAATCCCACGTAGCCATGCCGGCCGATGGCCATGTGGATCGTGCCCCGGCCGTAGCCCCTCACATCGGCATCCAGCTCACAGCCGGCGCCAATCCGGGCCCGGGGGCTGATCCGCGTTTCGATCGGCAGCTCCGGACCCAGACCGAGGCTGCCCAGACCCGAGGCCACCAGAACGACCCGGGCGCTGGTGATCTGGATATCGGCCCCGGAGCGCAGCAGCACCTCCCTGCCGGCGGGGTGGGACCCAGCCACGGTGGCCTCGCAAGGGGCACGCAACACGGCGCCGGCAGCCACGGCGGCCTCGCTCAAGGCCAGATCGAGGCGGCCTCGGGAGAGGGAACGGCCCGCCGGCAAGGACAGTTCAAGCTGCTGCCCCCCTACACCGAGATGGATCCGCTCCAGCGGAACAGCGCCGAGAGCATCAAGCAGATGGCCTAATCCCGCCGTGTCCAGGGCCCTGAGGGCAACGCCATTGAGGCAGCTGCCGCAGATCTTCCAACGGGGGAACGTCCGCTTTTCCACCAGGAGCACCCGCAGCTGGCGCCGCGCCAATTGGTGAGCGGCTAGGGCACCGGCGGGACCGGCCCCGATCACGATCACGTCCCACTCGGGAGCCCTCATTGAGGTTGGGGCATACCGAGTTGGGGCGAAGCGAGCGAACGGCGCCAACTCAGCAGATAGCGCTCAGGCCAGCTGCGCTGCACGGCGGCACCCTCAAGGCCTGAGCGGGCCGCCAGAGCTCGCACTTCCTGCAACTGAAAGGCGCCCTGCACCGAGACCGGACCATCGAAATGGACGATCGGGGAGCGACTCAGCAGCCGGCAGCCCGCCCAGGCCAAGCCATAGCCCAGGGGACTGCGGATCAGATCATTGACCAACACCAGGCAGCGACTGGCACGACCCATCCGCCGCAGGAGATCCACCGCCTGTTCTTCATCGAGATGGTGCAGAAACAGGCTGCAGAGGATCACGTCATAGTCGTCGGGGAGGGGATCGTTGAGGGCATCGGCCTGGAAGAACCGGGTGCTCAGGGCCTGCTCTGCTGCGTTTTTGGTGGCAATGGCCACCGCCTGCGGGCTGAGGTCGGAGCCGTCGACCTGGATGGCGAGTCCTTCTCGGCGTGCCCGTTCCGCCAGGGCGGTGGTGTTGTCCCCACCGCCGCAGGCCAGATCCAGAACCCGCAGCGGCTGGTCGCCGTGCTCCCGGGCCAGGGAACGGATCGGAGCGAACAGGGAACCGACAGCTCCACTGAAGGCATTGATCCTGCGCAGACCCTGAAGGGCCTGGCTGTGGGCGAGCGGATCGATGCCGGGCTGGTCCATCCACTCGGGTTGCCTGTTCCGCTGGGCCAGGGATTGGAGCAGCATCACAGGGATGGGAGCAGCATCAAAAAATGCGGTGGATAGGGCTGTTGCCGTTGCAGCTGCTGACGTTGCAGAAGCAGGGATTGAGCAAGCCTGGAAAACACACAGATAACGCTAAAGGGCTCCGGGGAGTTGTGGGAAAACCATGGCGACGGGAGCAAGGTTGCCGCTGCAGATCCGCCGGTGTCCAGTGTCATGGACGCAGCTGTGCTGCCATGGCGTTGCCCGCGTTCATGGATTCAGGCGCTCCTCCGCCCAGCCGCTCTCGCCTCGCCAGCGCCGGCGGCGATGGGGATGGCCCGTGAGCTCCAACAGTTCCACTTGCGCCAGCGCAATGTGCAGCAGCAGGAAGTGATCCGGCAGCGGCGATCCATCCGGAAGCTGCTCGGGGAAGGCTGCCTCCGGGTCGAAGGGCTCCCCGGGCGGGGGCCATCCCCACAAGGCGCGCCCACCGGGCGAGAGCATCTGCCAATGGCGTTCGCGCTCCCTCTGGACCTGTTCAGGCGCCAAGGTCTGCAGGCTGCCCCGGAGGCGGAATTGCGAGCGGGCACGGGGCAGCAACCAACACAATTCCACCGCTGGCTGATGGGCCAGCTCTGCAGGCTTGGCACTGCGGCTGATGCGCAGGGTGCGCGAGCGGCCGCGGATGTCCACGCCGACCTGGGTCCAGGAGAAGGGCTGCTGGAAAATGCGCTGGCCGAGATCCCCCGCGAAGAACAGAGCATCGGTGCTGGTGCCCGCCAGAGCGGCCAGGAGCCGGAGCTGGCCAGCGGTGATGTCCTGGCATTCGTCCACCACGAAGGCCTCGCCATAAACGCGGCTGATCTCCGCCGGCGCATGCCGCTGAATCAAGGCGCGAAGGTGTTCGGAAGTGATGAGCTGCGGCATACCGAGCTGGGCGGGGTGAATCCGCTCGCCAAATTTCTGCATGGCCAGCACATCCAGGCGCTCAATCAGGCTGGGCTCCCCTTGGATCAGGCGATGGAGTTTGTCCTGCAGTAGGGCCGCCAGGGGCTCGGAGAAGGTGGTCAGCAACACCCTGGCTTCGGGGTTTCTGCGAGCCAGATGAACGGCGCGGTGCAGGGCCACGACGGTTTTGCCAGTACCAGCAGAGCCCTGCACGCGGGTGGTGCCCTTGAATGACCGGCCCACCCAGTCGGCCTGGCTGGGGTGAAGGAAGACGATCCAGCGCTCCCAGGGGTAGTCCAGTGCCCTAGCCAGCTCTTCGGTGCCGGTGAGCACCCGGAAGCGGCGCTGAGCATCGGGGTGCTCGTAGGATTGCTCTGGTCTGGCTGTCTTTCCTCCGGCTTGGTGGGTGTGGTGCCAGTGGCCAGGTCGATGATCGCTTCGGCTGCCTCACCGGGAAGGTGGGAGGCGATCACCAGCAGCATGTCGTCGTTCGCCGTGCAGACATCCGGGATCCACTCGGCGGGAACGCCGTAGATGAGCAGGTCGGCTTCCGTGAGGTTGGAGAGAGGCCGCTTGGGCTCCGCAGCGGCGGCTGGTTCGGCGGGTACGTGGAGTGGGATCTTGTCCAGCCGATGGCACTGAAAACAGGGTTGGCCGGGTTGATCTGAAGCTCGAAAACGGCGAGCTTGCCGGCTTTCTGCTCCACGCCATTGAGCTTCTCTAGGCTGGATTGGAAGCTGTCGGCGAGGAGGAATGTCATGGGGAACAAAGGCGAGCCATGGGCGGCTACCAAATACACTGGAGATCAGGAAGGGCACGCAGCTTTTCATCGGCAGTGATCAGCGGCCAGCGGCCGTGGAGCGCAGTGGCCGCGATGAGGCGATCAGCAGGATCCCCGTGCTGAAATATTGAGTTGCGAGAGAGAACAGCGATTTCCGCAGTGATTGGCAGTACCTGCAAACGTAGGGCCTGCAGCATCCGGGAGAGATAGTCAACAGGGCTGACATCGCCTGGAAGCTGAAGGCGGCCGCGATTGATCAGGAGGGCCAACTCCCACAGCGAGATGTCGGCGATGGCCAGCTGGCCCTCTTGCCGGCCTTTCTCTAGGGCTGCGGCGGCACTGACGCTGAGGCGCGATGGAGCATTGGCCCAGAACAGGGGGATGTGGGTGTCACAGATGATCCGCATCACCACTCCACTCCACATCCGGGATCCCATGGACCACATCGATAAGGGAGACGCGATCACGCAGATCCAGCAGCCACTGTCGGGCATCTTCGGCAGGGTCCCGCTCCGGAGCGATGCGGGCAATGATTCGTCCGCGGGATGTCACCTGCAGCTCTTCTCCAGCCTGAACGCGCTTGAGGAAAGCAGGCAGGTTCTGCCGCAGGTCGGAAACGGAGACGAGGGCCATGCCCAACACTCCTATATGTACAAACCGATTGTGCACGAGCAGCGTGGTGATGGCCTGGTGCGAGGGGGTGGGTCAATCCTGACCACGACCCACCTGGCCCGCTTCCGCCAAGACGTCTTCGAGGCGGCCGTGGCGGAGCAGATCCAAGGGGGTGGAGCCGCCGAAAACCGGATGGGGCTGTTGCAGCCAGCGGGCCTTGGCCAGGTTGGAGACCTGCAGGGCCTGCAGCACCTGGGCCAGTCCGTCGATCACACCGTTGGGGCCATCGGCGTCGAACTGCCTGAGGGGGAAGCGCCATTTCCCCTGATCAAGGATCCCAGCAGGGTGCCGGCCTTGATGGCGGTCGTGCATCGTCTGGCTGCTGCCAGCGGCGAGGAGCTCGTTCACCTCGGCTGTACAGATGGTGCAGGCCAGGCGCTGGGGCGGAGGGCAAAGCTGCGCCGGAGAGCTTCGAACTCAAGCTGGGAGGCATTGGCGGGGGGCTCTCCCAGCCATTCGGCCAGTGGTTCCACCACGCTGGGCCTTGCTGTCTTGGCGGGCCGGGCGGCAGCGCAGAGTGCCTCGAGCAGGCCTTCTAGGTCGCAGGTTCGAGCGGCGCGCGCCGGAGCTGATCGAGAACGGCAGCCTGGAAATCGGCCTGTGGGGTCATGGGCAGCACCCTTGACTTGAGTCAGTTTATCCCTCGCCTTCTGGGCAGCGGCAGCCCGAAACGGCACGCCGATCTTTCTGACCTCCGTGACGATCGGTGAACTGCGCCGTTGTGTTGAACTGATCCGGCATCGGGGTGATCAACAGCAGGCCGAGCTTCTGGAGCATTGGTTGGAGAAGGTGTTGGTTGACTATGGCGATCGTGTTCTCAGCCTGGATAGCGATGCTGCGCAGCTGTGGGGGCGGCTGCGGGTACCGAACCCTCAGCATGGGATCAACAAGCAGATCGCGGCCATGCGCTGTTGCATGGCCTCACGGTCGTGACACGAAACACAGCCGATTTCGCTGGCTGCGGGGTAGCCCTGCTCAATCCCTATGGGCTCTGACCCAAGGATCGCCCTACTCTGCAGAGATGGCGATCTCAGCCCCCACAATCGATGCCGACCTAGAGGCCGTGAAGGCTGCCCTGGCCGGGGTTCAACCCAGGCCAGGGCGAGTGCTGCTGTTCGGCTCCCGGGCTCGGGGGGATGCACGGCCCGATTCCGACTTTGATCTGCTGGTGGTGATGCCCCAGCCCACGCTCACCCCACAGGAACGGCAACAGGCGTTGCGTTCGCTGCGGGCGGCGCTGCACCCCCTGCCGCTGTCGGTGGCCGTGGATCTGGTGGTGGTGGGGGAAGCGGATGCCCAGCGACTGGCGGGCTCCCGCTGGCATGTGGTGGCGCGGGCCCTGCGCGAGGGGATGGAGCTGGATGTCGCCGGCTGAGGATGCGCTGCTGTTGCTGCGGCTGGCCGAGAGGCACCTGGGCAGCCTGAGGGGAACCCTGGATCCCGCTGCGTTTGCTGATGAGGACTGGGGTTTTCTGGCGCAACAGACCCTGGAGAAGCTGCTCAAGGCGTTGCTGGTGCTCCACTGCCAGGAACCTCCCCGCAGCCATTCGCTGCAACGCCTGCTGCAGGAGCTCGCCCGCTGCGGCGAAACTCTGGGCGTGGCACCAGAACTGCTGGAGCTCGATGACTTCGCGGTGCTGGCCCGCTATAACGCCGAGCCCACACCTCTGCCAACTGAACGCCGGCTGCTGCTGGAGACGCTTGAGGCCTTCCACGCAAATGAGGCCTTCCACGCAAAGGTGCGGCAGCGGATGAGCTGAATCCTCCTCCTATCAGGCTGTTTCACGACCTCACCAAGGGCCAGACATTGCCTACACGCACAGCATCCAGGAGCAGGCGGTCTGTTTCGCTTTCGCTGTGGCCGCCGCCAGAAAGGCATCGGGGTTGTTCTCGCCGAGGAGCGTGTCCAGCTCAAAGCGCAGCAGCCTTGAGGCGGCCCACTTCTGGCGGTCGATCAGCAGCAGCTGGTCGCGGCTCACCGCCAACACCCAGCGCGGCGGGATCTCATGGCCGAACACCCACTCGGAGATCAGCGCCTCCCAGGTTTCGCTGCCCTTGCCGTCGCCATCGGTGAGCACCGTGCAAGGTCTCCCCTGCCATCGCCAGCTGGACGCACTACAAAGTGGTGCATGAAGAGTTGCTCCCTCACGATCCGCCCGGAAGACGACCTGGAGCAGGAGCTGCAGGCCGCCTGCGCTGAAACCGGCCGCTCCCGGGGGGAGATTGTGCGGGACGCTCTGCGCCGGCAGCTGCAGCTGATGCGCTTTGAGCGGTTGCGTCGCCAGTCTCTGCCCTTTGGCGAAGCCGCCGGGTGGCTCACCGATGACGACGTGTTCACGGCCATCTCCTGAACAGCCGTCGTCTCCTGAGCAGCGTGCGGGTTTTCTTCGACACCAATGTGCTGGTGAGTGCCTTTCTGGCTCGAGGCCTCTGCGCCGATCTGCTGAGGCTGGTGCTCACCGAGCACACGCTGGTGACCAGCGAGGTGGTGCTGGATGAATGGCGCGACGTGCTCAGCCGCAAAGGCAGACTGCCGCCCGCGCAGATCGAAGCGATCGAAACCTTCCTGCGCGATCAACCGATCGCGCCCAGGCCAGCGCAAACCCTGCAGCTGGGGTTGGTCGATGGCGATGACGATTGGGTTATGGCCAGCGCCCTCCTGATCGAAGCTGATCTGTTCGTGACAGGCGATCAAGGCATGCTGGCCTGCACAGCGCCCCCCTTGCCTCTGCTTAACCCACGGGGCTGCTGGGAACATCTGCGCGGGGCTGGTGAGTGAGCAAACGCTCCAAGGGATGGCGAGTCGGGCGCTGGTTTTGGCAGCCTGCGGTGCCATGGGCGATCTGCGCTCACCTCAAGCGTTAGCGAGCAGCCTGCCATGACATGAGCGCATCCAAACCCCCGCCAATGCCGCGCACGCCTGCCGCTCATCCGCGCAGCAAACGAAGCACCCCCTCCGTGGGCTGGCGGCGCTGGGTCCCAGGTCTGGCTGCCATTGGCCATTACAGAGTCGCCTGGCTTCGTCATGACCTCGTGGCCGGCCTCGCCCTGTCGGCCGTGCTGCTGCCCGTGGGCATTGCCTACGCGGTTGCCTCCGGTGTTCCACCTACCTGTGGCCTCTACGCCACGATCGTGGGATTGCTGACCTATGCCCTGTTCGGCCCCAGCCGGTTGCTGGTGTTGGGACCGGACTCCTCGCTCGTCGCCCTCATCGGTGGCATCGTGCTGCCACTGTCTGCAGGCGACTCGCAGCGCGCCGTGGCCTTGGCCGGGATGTTGGCCATCGTCTCCGGCAGCCTCTGCGTTCTGGCTGGAACCGCCCGGCTCGGATTCATCACCGACTTGCTCTCCAAGCCGATCCGCTACGGCTACATGAATGGCATCGCTTTAACCGTGCTGTTCAGTCAGTTGCCGGCCCTGTTTGGATTCACGGTCAAGGGCGATGGACTGCTGAATGAATCTCAATCTTTCGTTGCAGGGCTACTGGCCGGCAGAACGAACGGGGTATCGCTGGCCCTGGGCTGCGGCACCTTGTTGCTGATTGGACTGCTGCGGCACAGCAAGCGAGTCCCTGGGGTCCTACTGGCTGTCGTGTCCGCGACTGCCATCGTCTCCGCCCTGAATCTTGCAACCGAATTCGGCGTGATGGTGCTCGGTCCCCTTCCCAGAGGTCTGCCCGTTGTGGCTGTTCCTTGGACGGGCACAGACGACATCGTGCCGGTGTTCTTGGGAGGCTTCGCCATCGCCCTGGTGTCGTTTGCGGACACGAGCGTGCTGTCCAGAACCTACGCCGCGCGGCTAGGCGAGCGGGTCGACCCGAATCAGGAGATGGTCGGCCTCGGTGCGGCCAACCTGGTTGCCGGTTTGTTTCAGGGCCTGCCGATCAGTGCGAGCGCGTCGCGTACTCCGGTCGCCGAGGCTGCAGGCGCCAAGACTCAGTTGACCGGTGTCGTCGGAGCGTTCACGGTCGCCGTGCTGCTCATTGCAGCCCCGAACCTCTTGCGAAATCTGCCCATCTCAGCCCTTGCAGCTGTGGTGATTGCCTCAGCGATCGCCTTGATCGAAGTGGCTGATCTACGACGCATTTACCGAATGCAGCGCTGGGAGTTCTGGTTGTCGATGCTCTGCCTGGCAGGGGTCGCTGTCTTTGGCGCCATACCTGGTATCGCTCTGGCGATCGCCATTGCGGTGATCGAGTTTCTCTGGGATGGCTGGCGACCCTACTCTGCTGTCCTGGGGAGAGTTGACAACGTCAAGGGATATCACGACATCAGCAGGTACCCGGAGTCCCGCCAGATTCCAGGTCTGGTTCTATTTCGATGGGATGCACCACTGTTTTTTGCGAATGCGGAATGTTTCCGGGACCGGGTGATGATGGCTGTGGAATCATCACCAACCCAGGTCAACTGGCTCATCGTGGGGGCTGAGCCTGTCACCAGCATCGATGTCACCTCTGCAGACACTCTGGATGAACTGGATCACACTTTGGCAACGTCAGGAATCAGGCTCTGCATTGCTGAGATGAAAGATCCCGTCAAAGACAAGCTCAAGCGCTTTGGGCTCTTCTCACAATTTGGAGATGAACGATTTTTTGCCACCCTTGGAGAGGGTGTCAGTTGCTATCTCAAAGCCCACGCCGTCGATTGGGTTGACTGGGAGGATCAAGCCAAAACAGACCATGATCTGGTCGTGTAACCGAATCGATTACCACGATCATCGACATCCGCCTGTTGTCGGTACGGTTCTGTCAGTGCAGGGAGCCTGATCGATGCTGCGGCAACTCGTGCTGGCCGTCGCTATCCCGCTAGCCCTGTAGCAACGCCTGAATGCTCAACTCCAGTACCTCCTCAATCGGTCATCACCATGCAGAACGGCCAGCAACCCCCAGGTCCCCGGCGCCGTTCCACGACCACGGCTCCCCAGGGCCGGTCGCCCTAGTGGCGGTCCCAGTCCAGATCCAGCTTCACCGAGCCGCTGCCAGGTAGCAGGAAGATGCGGCAGACCAGATTCTCGTAAACAGGCTCCTGACCCGCAGAGCGCAGCACCACGAACTTGAAGCGAATCGGCTTTCCCGCCGATGCATCAAAGCCCACTTCGGCGAACCAGGCGTCCCCGTTGATGAATTCCAGATGGGGGCATCGATCCACATCCCAGGCCCCCAGTTCAGGCGCATCACCGCAGACGGCCATCACTTCGCCGGGATGGGTGACATAGTCATTGATCTGAAACTTGACCACCGTGGTGGCCTGCAGGGGTTCTCCCTGCACCGCGAGGACAACGGAACCCTTGGCCGGGATGGCGAGCTGTCGGATCGCCCCCTCAGCTACCACGAATCTCTCCCCGGTGAGCAGGCAGGTGTGAGGCCCTTCGGGAAGGCCGGTATGGTCAATGGTGCAGCAGGCGGAATCACCTTTGTTGACAACAACGAACACCCGGTTATCCCGATACCGGCGAGTGTAGGCATAAATCGTTTCCGAGATGTACTTCTGTCCGTGCCGTCCGTAGGCAAGGGCGCGATTCGTTTTGCGCAGCATGGCTAGACGGCGGATGATCTCCGATAATCTTGATCCCGTCTCCCACGACTCCATCATCGGCCGGTTGTAGGGATCGTTGCCGCCATTGGTGTCGTTCACAAGATATTGCTCGGTTCCATAGAACAGGCAGGGAATGCCGCGCAGCGTGAGCAGCAGCACCGTGGCCAGCTCCAGATCCGCGTGACTGGGGCAGATGGAGAGAAAGCGGGGCATGTCGTGGTTCTCGATGAAAGTCACCAGCGCGGTGGAGCGCCGGTACACCGGATCCATCGCCAGCACCCGCTCGATTAGATGGAAGCCACCGGGCTCGTGGCCGCTGAAGGCGGAGCGGATCGCCCCGGCAAGCGCGAAGTCCAGCACCGACACTCCGGTGTCGTTGGCATAGTGCAGATAACGCCCATCCCAGGGCGAACCGAAGCCATATTCACCGAATAGGAACGCGTCGGGCTTGCGGGCCTGAATGTCCGCCACGAACTCCTGCCAGAACCACACCGGCATGTGCTTGAGGGTATCGATGCGCAAGGCATCGAAACCAAGATCCAGCCAGGCCTTGATGGCGCTCTTGATATAATTCCTGAAATCGATATTTCGCTCATTGAAGGTGGCCAGCCCGAGCATTTCATGATGAATCAACTGAAACTCGTCATCCCAGTCGGTGATTTCATGATAGTGGTGATAAAACTTATTGCTGTCATCATGAAAGTCGGCGAGCGGCATGCCATCATCCGTCACAACTCCCTTGCTGCCATGCAGATGCGGAGAGCTATGGTTGCAGACGATATCCAGGACGATCTTGATATCCCGTTCATGCAGGGCTTCGATCATTCTGCGCAGGGTGTCGCAGGTCTTCAGAGAGGTTGATTCACCCTCCCTGACAAAATGAGGGTTGACGCGCTTGAAGTCCTTGGTCCAGTAGCCGTGCATGGGTCCATGGCCATTCTCCATGGCATCCACCTGCTCAAACAAAGGGGAGAGCCAGACGGCTGTGATGCCAAGCTGCTTGAGGTAGTCCGCCTTCTCGATAATGCCCTCCAAATCGCCACCCCAATAGTGTCCCCAATGGGTTAAGCTCGGATCGTGGAGTCCAAGCTTGCTTATCTCGTCATTGGCTTTATTACCATTAAAAAAGCGATCAATCACGATGAAGTAGATCGTCTCCTTTCGGAATTCAGCCTCCTTCCGGAACAGCTGGTTGGCTGCTGTTTGCTTGGATGCACCCGAAACAATGGTTTCCATGATTGGGATAGTCCAGTTCAACCAGCATAGAAATTTTGTCCCAGCACGGAGAAAGGAGGTTAAGGCTGATCGTTTAACGCGCAAACTTCACGCCGTGCTGGTGGGCGCGGGGAGGCAGCGACGCTGCTGACGCCTCCGCCAGCGCCCCCGGCCGGGTGGGCATCGGGCTCCCTTGAAGCCCTGGCCCTTGCATCGCAGGCCGCCTGATGCGGGTTGATGGGCTGCTGAAGGTCCCACAACACGGTGGTTGAGGATGTCGGATCCCTGACTTGCGCCCACCGGAAGGGAGATTTAGCGGCTTCTTAACGGCCGCAGGCCACTATCAGGGTCAACCCCCGCGCGAGTAAAGGTCATGACCGCTTCGTCCATGGCCCATCACGAGGCTCAGTTCTCCAGCCCAGACCGCGAGCAGGAGCTGCAGCGGATCGATGCCTGGTGGCGCGCCGCCAATTATCTGGCTGTGGGGATGATCTACCTGCGCGACAACCCGCTGCTGGCCGAACCCCTGCGCTTTGAGCACATCAAGCCGCGGCTGCTGGGCCATTGGGGGTCTTCACCGGGCCAGGCCTTCATCTGGGCCCACGCCAACCGGGTGATTCGCCGCCACGACCTCGACATGATCTACCTGTCGGGGCCAGGCCATGGTGCTCCTGGGGTGCTGGGCCCCACCTACCTCGACGGCAGCTACAGCGAGGTCTACCCCGACAAGAGCCAGGACAGCGAGGGGATGCGCCGCTTCTTCAAGCAGTTCTCTTTCCCCGGGCACATTGGCAGTCACTGCACCCCGGAAACCCCCGGCTCAATCCATGAGGGGGGCGAGCTGGGCTACGTGCTCTCCCACGCCTGCGGTGCCGTCTTCGACAACCCCGACATGATCGCCCTGGCCTGCGTCGGTGATGGGGAGGCCGAAACCGGGCCCCTGGCCACCTCCTGGCACATCAACAAGTTCCTCAACCCGATCAGCGATGGGGCGGTGCTGCCTGTGCTGCACCTCAATGGCTACAAGATCGCCAACCCCACCCTGCTGGCGCGGATTCCGCATGACGAGCTGGCGAACCTGATGCGCGGCTACGGCTGGGAGCCGATCTTCGTGGAAGGCAGCGAACCGAAGGCCATGCACGAGGCCATGGCCGCCGCCATGGATCGGGCGATCGGGCGCATTCTTGAGATCCGCGCCGAGGGACGGACAAGCGGCGAAGCGGTACGGCCCGCCTGGCCGATGATCGTGCTGCGCTCCCCCAAGGGCTGGACCGGCCCGGCAGCGTTGCATGGCAAAAAACTGGAGGGCTTCTGGAGGGCCCACCAGGTGCCCCTGGCCGCGCCGAACACCGATCCCGAGCAACTGGGTCTGCTGGAGGACTGGCTGAAGAGCTACCGCCCCTGGGAGCTGTTTGATGCCAACGGCACCCTGATCCCCGAACTGCAGGCCCTCTCCCCCGCCGGCCTGCGTCGCATGGGCTCCAACCCCCATGCCAACGGCGGCCTGCTGCGCCGAAAGCTTCAGTTCCCCCCCTTGGCGAACTACGCGGTGGCGGTGGATGCTCCTGGCACCAGTGAGGAGGAGAACACCTACCCGCTCGGGGAGCTGCTGCGCGACATCATCCGCACCAATCCCGATTCGATGCGGGTGTTCGGCCCGGATGAAACCGCCTCAAACCGCCTGCAGGCGATCTACGAGGTGAGCAAGAAGGTCTGGATGGAGGATTTCCTGCCGGAGGACCTCAACGGCAGTGAACTGGCCCGCAGCGGCCGGGTGGTGGAGATGCTCAGCGAGCACACCCTGGTGGGGATGATGGAGGGCTATCTGCTCACGGGCCGCTATGGCTTCTTCCACACCTACGAAGCCTTCGCCCATGTGATCGCCTCCATGTTCAATCAGCACGCCAAGTGGCTGGAATCCTGCATCCACCATGCGCCCTGGCGCTCGCCGATCGGGGCCTGGAACTGCCTGATCTCCTCCACCGTGTGGCGGCAGGATCACAACGGCTTCACCCACCAGGATCCGGGCTTCATCGACCTGGCCGGCAACAAGAGCGGCGAAGTGGTGCGTGTCTACCTACCGGCCGACGCCAACTGCCTGCTGGCGGTGGCCGAGGAGGCTCTGCAGGAAACCAACGTCTGCAACATCATCGTTTCTGATAAGCAAAAGCACCTGCAGTACTACTCCCTGGAGCAGGCCAGGCGCCACGTGGCCAAGGGGATCAGCATTATCCGCTGGGCCAGCACCGACGACCTGGGCATTGAACCGGATGAGCCCGAGGTGGTGATGGCCTGCGCCGGCGACATTCCCACCAAGGAGACCCTGGCGGCCGTGGAGATCCTGCAACGCGAGATCCCCACCCTGCGGATCCGAGTGATCAACGTAGTCAAGCTCTTCGCCCTCACCGAACCCAAGGAGCATCCCCATGGGCTGAGCGACCGGGATTTCGACACCCTGTTCACCACCGACAGACCGGTGATCTTCAACTTCCACGGCTACCCCTGGTTGATTCACCGCCTCACCTACCGCCGCACCAACCACAGCAACTTCCATGTGCGCGGCTACAAGGAGAAGGGCAACATCAACACGCCGCTGGAGCTGGCGATGAACAACCAGATCGACCGCTTTAATCTGGTGATCGATGTGATCGACCGCGTGCCCCGCCTCGGCTCCCGCGCCGCCCACGTCAAGGAGCGGATGCAAGAGGAGATCCTCTCCCACCGGGAGTATGCCCATACCCACGGCATGGACGCGCCGGAAATCACAAACTGGCGCTGGGCTCTGCCGATCGCCGAGCGCGGATGAAGGGCCTGGCCACAGTGGCAGCGCCGGATCCTGGGCTCGTGCTGGTGCTCAATGCCGGCAGTTCCAGTCTTAAAGCCTGCCTGCTGAGTGAGAATGGCAGCCGGCTCTGGCAGGGGCAACGGGACTGTCCCATGGCCGAGGGAGCCTCCCCGGAACCGGTCCTGGACAACTGGCTTCCGGCGGCCCTGGCGCCCTGGAGCGAAGCCATCGTCTTGGCCGGCCACCGGGTGGTGCATGGCGGCGCAGGCTTCACCGCCCCCGTGCGGCTGGAGCCAGTGGTTCTGGCGGCTTTGGCGGAACTGGTACCCCTGGCTCCCCTCCACAACGGCCCGGCCCTTCGGGTGATGCGTTGGCTAACGGAGCAGCTGCCCCACCTGGAGCAGTGGGCCTGCTTCGATACCGCCTTCCACGCCACCCTGCCGCCCGAGGCCGCCACCTATGCCATCCCCGCCGACTGGCGACGCCAGGGCCTGCGGCGTTTCGGCTTCCATGGCCTGAATCACCAGCATGTCGCCGAGGTGGTCGCCGCCCGCATCCCCCCGGCAGCCGCGGCCAATCCCCTGCGGCTGATCAGCTGCCACCTGGGCGCCGGCTGCTCCCTGTGCGCCATCGCAGCGGGACGAAGCGTGGACACCACCATGGGCTTCACCCCGCTGGAGGGGCTGGTGATGGCCACCCGCTGCGGTTCTGTCGACCCCGGATTGCTCCTGCATCAGCTTCGCAGAGGCCTGTCGGTGGAGGAGCTGGACCAGGCCCTCAATGGACGAAGCGGGCTGTTGGCTCTCTCCGAGCTCAGCGGCAGCATGCAGGAGCTCAGGGCGGCGGCAGCGGCTGGGCACGAGGGGGCCCAGTTGGCCATCGCCGTGTTCCGCCACCGGCTGCTCCGGGAGATTGGTGCCATGGCCGCCAGCCTCGGCGGCGTCGACGTGCTCGCCTTCACCGGCGGCATCGGCGAGCACGATGAGGCGCTGCGGCAAGAGGTGGTGGGCGCCCTGAGCTGGCTCTCCCCCTTCGATGTGATCGTGATCGCGGCCGATGAGGAGCAGGTGATCGCCAGGGCCTGCCGGCGGAGCGCCGCCGCCGCAGCCGTTTCGCACTGATTCAGGTCGATGTGTCCTGCCCGACCAACCCTTTATTGGGGTTTAGCCTTGGATGGAATTTGATTTGGCCCGTAAGGACCCATGGCTGACACCTTCACCATCAAAACGAAAGACGGTAAGACTTTTACCTGTGCTTCTGACACCTACATCCTCGATGCTGCTGAAGAGCAGGGCATTGACCTCCCCTACTCCTGTAGGGCCGGGGCTTGCAGCACCTGTGCAGGCAAGATTGTTAGCGGCGGTGTCGACCAGTCGGATCAAAGCTTCTTGGACGATGATCAAATCGCTTCCGGTTTTGCCCTGCTTTGCGTGAGCTACCCCACAAGCGATTGCACCATCACCACCGGTGTGGAGGATGATCTCTGAGCTTGGCGGCTCCGGAGATTGAGCGCATTGCCCGCCGATCGCCTCAGTCCTCCCCCCGTTCTGGTCTGTGGTCTTGGCTCCCTGGGCCAGGCCTGTCTTCAGCGACTCCTGGCCTTTGATCTGCCCCTCCATGGCGTCGATCTGCGGCAGCCCAACTGGAGAGATCCCGAGCTGGAGTCCCGACTGGCGGGAACGCTCACCCACGGAGACATGCGCCTGGCCCACGTGTTGCGCCAGGCCGGTGCCGAGCGAGCCAGTGCCGTTCTGCTGCTGAGCGCCGACAGCACGATCAACTTTGAGGCGGCCCTCCAAGTCCGGCTGCTGAATCCCACCGCGGAGATCGTGGTGCGTTCCACCAGCCGTCTTGCCGATCTGGGTACCCTGCTGGAGCATCGCCTGCCCGGGGTGGCGGTGGTGGATCCGATCCTTCTGTGTGCTGATGCGATCACCACGGCCCTGAGACCTGAATCCATGCTGGCCAGCATGGAGGTGGACGGCCAGATCATTCAGCTGATCGAGGGTCCTGTTCAGGACCTTCGAAACCAGAAGCAGGTCCGGCTTCCCGAGTCCCCCACTGGATCTTCGCCGATCTGGCTGAGGGCCCGGTCTCCGCTCCGAAACGGCGACCCGTTGGCCCGAGGCCAAACCCGCCGCCATCGCGCTGTCGCCTGGCTGCGCAGCAGGGTTCAAAAGCTGCGCGCCTGGATGCGGGCGCGGACGCGCCTCCAGCGGTGGGCCTTCGCCCTGCTGATTCTGCTGATCCTGGTGGGCGTACGGAGCTTCTCAAGAATTGGGGGGTGGAAGCAGGGGGTGTTTGTCACCCTCGCCCTGCTCAAAGGGGAGTACGTCGACCCGGTGAACCTGCTCCTCTCCGACAGCAGCGGGATGGAGGAGGTCAGCGGTTGGCTGATTGGTGGCACGCTCCTCTATTCCCTGGTTGGCACGCTGTTGACCTCGGCCTTGGTGGCCGTGATCCTGGAGCGTTTGCTGCGGGAGCGCCTGGGCGTGGAACGGATCCGGCTGCCCCGGCGGGGCCCTGCGCCGGTGCTGTTGGTGGAGGGATCGGCGCTGGCCCAGCGCATCGCCCAGCGGCTCCGGCGTCACCAGCAGCTGGTGGTGAGGGTCGAGCCGGGGGGCAGCGAAGGCTGCCAGGACAAGGGAATCGTTCAATTCGGACAACTGGAGGAGGCGCTCCAGGCGCTTGAAGGTCGGCCCGTCTCCGCCATTGGCCTGCTCTCCACCGATCTGCTGGCCAATCTGGAAGCCGCCATGGCGCTGCAACAACGGTGGCCCGAGGCTGGTGTTGCGATGCTGGCCCATGACTTTGGGGCCGCCGAACCCCTGGGGGAGCTGCTGGGAGGGCTGGCTGTGATTTCCACAGTCGACCTCGTCGCCGATGCGGTGGTGGCGGCAGCCTTCGGGGAGAGGGTGGAGGGGGTGTTGCAATTGCAGGGCTCTCACCTGCTGATCGTGCGCTACCGCCTTGAGGAGCGGGACAATCTCTGCGGTCTGAACATCTCCCGGCTGGAGAATGGCTATGGCGTGACGGGCGTTTCGCTGCAACGGCCCCGCCATCACGATCCCATTCTGTTGCCGCCGCCGGACCTGGTGCTGGCCGCCGGAGACCAGTTGGTGGTGCTTGCGACCGCTGCCAACCTGCGCAACATCGAACTGGGCCATCCTCTGCCACCCAGTTACCGGCTGCGAATCAAACTTCAGGGGACACCATGGCCAGAGCGTCGCTTTCAGGCGCAGCAAAGCCTGGCCCGCTGGATCGGTTGCCTACCAGGCGAGGTGGCCCACCTCCTTGATGGGGAGGAACATCTCACTCCCCCAGTGGATCGGGAAATCGCTGACCTGCTGGTGGAAGATCTTCGGCGTCAGGGTGTGGAATCCAGCCTGAAACATGTCTGAGCTGGTGGTCATTACTGGAAGGGGCCTCAGCCTCGCCTCGGTGAGTGAGCGGCCCACGCCGGAGCCTCTGCTCCTGGCTGGGTTGGCCCTTGAGCAGATCGCAGCACAGGTCGCTCAACAGATCGCCGATCGCATCGCTCCTTGCATCGCCGTGGATCCAGGAGGCCCAGGGGCCGCGCATAGCAGAGCGGTGACGGCCTGCACCACCTGAATGGCCGCCTGGGCTTTTCCATGGAGGCCGAGCAATGCACCCGCCCAGGAACGATTCCACCTTCAGCGGCGGGCATCCTGACAGGGGCCGCCATAGGCATGAAACGCCGGATCAGCACTGACCAGCAGCAACGATTCGCTGATCGACTGGCCACGAGCAGGCGGTCAAACGGAATCGCCTGGGCGGCCGAGAGCGGCATATCGCTGAGGGCCAGGGCGTGCTTGATAGCGATCTCCCACGGCGACCCATGACTGATGAGCACGCTGCTGGCCTCGGTGGTGATCAGGTCGCGACTACCGGGGCCCAGCCGTGGTTCATCGCTGATCGCCCAGAGGAAGGTGTGGGTGTCGAGCAGGAGCCGCATCAGGCCTGCTCAAACAGTTCGGCGATCAGCGGATTGGCGCCATCGATCGAGTCCGGAACCGTGAACTGGCCGCGGGCCACCCCCAGACGCCGGGGCAGCTCCGGCCCCGGCAGGGCGGTGAGTCGCGCCACCGGCCTGCCGTTGCGGGCGATCACCACCTCGGTTGCCGCACCGGTTTCGATGGCCTCCACCAGGCGCGAGAGGTGGGTCTTGGCCTCAAGCATGTTGACCGTGCGACGACCAGCGTCGTCGGTGGCCGATGGAGCTGCCATCTCATCTTGAACCCAGAAATCTCTCCAACCTAGACCAGACCAGACCAGATTAAATTAGATCAGACCAACTGAAGTCCACCGCCACCCGAATGCTGCATTCAGCCCGGCCGGGCGAGAGCAGCTGGCCGATCGATGGCAGCAAGCGAACGAACTAGACCAGACCTGACGCCAGATCGGCCGCACCGTCGTGAGCCTCGATCTCCAGGTGGCAGCCGTGGCTCTGAACCACAACGCGATGCTGGCGAGTTTTGAGGCCGACTTCCTGATCAGCGGCTGCCCCTGATGAGGCGCGTCAGGAGGTTTCCAGCTCATGGAGCTCCCCAAGCTGCTGGTCCGCGAAACCCACCACGGCACGAGCCAGCCAGGCGTGCAGACGGCCCGTCATGGCTTCGGGTTTGGCTGCAGACGGATCGCTTCGCGGCAGATGCCCCGCCACCAAGGATCGTCGCCCCGCTGCCGCAACAGCCAGCGGCCCAGGCTGAGGCCGATCACGTCGTCGGCCAGGCCTGCTGCTAGCAGGCCTCGGCCAGCTGATCCGCGGCGCTCTGATCCGGCGCCATCGCCAGCAGATCCACATCCGAGCGGGCATCCCAGTCGCCACGGGCCAGGGAGCCGTAGCCCTCAGGCTTCTGCGAAGCAGTACAGCCACACCTCCGCTCCAGCGCGTCCAGCCAGAAGGGGCTCGATGGTTTTGCGCAAGACTTCGATCCGTTGGCCGCGCAGCCACTCGCGGATCTCCTGCACGCTCGCCATCGGCAC
Source organism: Cyanobacteriota bacterium (assembly GCA_026389265.1). Taxonomy (GTDB): domain Bacteria; phylum Cyanobacteriota; class Cyanobacteriia; order PCC-6307; family Cyanobiaceae; genus Cyanobium. The sequence continues at coordinate 21,609 of JAPLIE010000083.1, forward strand.
GCCTCGCCGCAATGGAGTGTGGTTAGGAGCAGCTTCAGCAGGTTGGGATTCAGGTCCACTCACGGATCGTCGCCTCCAGTAGCCCAAAGGGGCTACATGGCCTTCAGCTGTCTGGCCGCCCTGGCGCCGCTCTGCAGGGTTGCCGCATTCGCAGCAATCCGCTCGCCCACATCGGAAGCTCCAGGTCCTACGGGGCGTGGTTTCCAACCTCGCCTACGCCCTGGCCTTCGCTGAGTTCCGCCGCAGCGGGTGGACATCGCTGCACATCCATGACATCCCTTAAGGCACCATCCTCGACAGCGGGTGCTGACGGTAGAGTTACTCAAGTTTCTACCGCTTCTCGCCATGGGCATGAACATCAAGGACGAGCAAGTCCATGCCATGGCCCGCGAATTGGCCGACCGTCGGGGTACCAGCGTCACCAACGCCGTGCGTCAGGCCCTCCGCGCCGAACTCAATCGCTGCCGCACCGCTGCACCAGGCCAAGAAGAAGCAGCCCGCCGAGAGGCGCTGCACCAGCTGCTCAGCCGCTGCCGCGATCTCCCCTGGCCGAATCAACGCAGCAGCTCCGAACTCCAGTCGGAGCTGTACGACGAAACGGGCCTCCCCGCCTGATGATGCTTGCCGAATGATCCGAGATGGTGATCGACACCTCCGCCCTGCTGGCGATCCTCAAGGTGGAGCCGGAAGCCGGGGCCCTGATCGCGCGGCTCAGCCAGGCTGGCCCCAGGCGACTCTCCACCGCGACCCTCCTGGAAACCCGTCTGGTGATCGAGCGGCAGATCGGCGAGGCCGGCCAGGCTGAACTCGACCGCTTGCTGGCAGCGGCCGACATCACCACCGTGCCGTTGGAGGTTATTCATGTGCATTGGGCGCTGGTGGGCTGGCGCCGTTTTGGCAAGGGGCAGCACCGGGCGGCCCTCAACTTCGGCGACTGCTTCAGCTATGGCCTGGCCATGGCCCTGGAAGCACCCCTGTTATTCAAAGGGCACGACTTCGCCGCCACCGACGTTCTCTCGGCGCTGACGGTCTGAGGCTGGGCCGTGCCCAACCGCCGCAACCTAGAAAGGGGGTTCGCCCACCTCCGAGCCATGCCCGTTCCGCTTCCCCTCTCCGCCCTTCTCGCCGCGATTCCGCTGGCGGTGGAGCCCGGCGGCGCGGGAGCCACCGGTGCAGTGAGTGCCCTTCACTCCGGTGCTCCCTTCGCCTGGTCGTTGGTGCTGGCTGGCGCCGTGGTGATCGCCAGCCTCTTCCCCCTGGCTGCCGCCCGCTCCAAGGCCGATTTCACCCCCGCCGACCTGGCCGCCCCCCGGGCGATGTTTGAGCGGCTGCCGGCCTGGGGCAAACGGGCCAACTGGGCTCACCAAAACTGCTTCGAGGCCTTTACCCTCCACGCCCCGGCCTGCCTGCTGGCCCTGCTCGCCGCCCGCAGCGGCGCTGCCCCAACCGCCCTGGCGATCGCGGCGGCCTGGCTCCACCCGGCCCTGCGGCTCGGCTACATCGGCGCCTATGTAGCCAACCTCCCACCCCTGCGCAGCCTCTGCTGGGCCGGCGCGATTCTGTGCACCGCCATCCTCTACAGCGAAGGACTGCGCGGCGTACTGGGGAGCTGATCAGCCGTTCTGCTGGAGGCCCTTCAGCGCCGCCAGCAAACTGGCCGGGCTCTGGGGATCCACCATCAGCACGCTGCCGGCGGGGGCATTGCCGAGCTTCTCGCCCATCGCCATCCAGTCCTTGGCCAGCAGCAGCCGCAGGCCCTCAGCGGCGGCCGGATGGGCCTCAATCACCGTCGCCAGCTCCTTGGCGGAAGCGGCCCGCGCCTGGGCCAGCAGCAGCTGCTGCTTGGCCTGGGCATCGGCCTCCAGCAGCAGGGCCTCCTGTTTGGCCTTGGCATCGAGCACCAGGGCCTCGGCCCGGCCCCGGGCTGCAGTCACCTGGGATTCCCTCTCCCCCACGGAGCGCAGCACTGCGGCCCGCTTCTCCCGTTCGGCGGTCATCTGCTGCTCCATCGCCTGCTGCACCCCCTGGGTGGGCTTGATGTCACGCAGCTCCACCCGCGTCACCTTCACGCCCCAGGGATCGGTGGCCAGATCGA
>JAPLIE010000066.1 GCA_026389265.1 Cyanobacteriota bacterium
GACCGCCATCCCATTGCACGGCAAAAAGCAGTGACAGCAGTGCTTTTTGGCCCAGACTCCAGTCCTGGCAATCGATCCCTCAAACCCTAAAAAGAGAGTTTTGGGAGCACTAGGTCGCAGGTTCGAATCCTGTCGCCCCGACTAGTCACTGCAAGGGTTCTCGGCGAAACCGGGAACCCTTGTTTTTTGACTTGCAAGAGAAAGTGCAAGAGAAACTCGCCTGTTGCTGGCCTTTCAAGGGTTTTGGGCCGGCCAGCTGCGCCCGTGGGTGGTCGCTGGGCACGGAAGCGGGTGATTGATCTGCCTGAGGCAGCCCGGGACTTTCTCTTGCATCTCTTGCAGTTGGTCGCTCAAGAAGAAGGCGCCTCAAGCGCAGAAGGACGGAGACCACCCGGCGGCGGGGATGCAGGGTGTCACTCGGCGCAAGGGCGGGCAAGTCGGCTTCGCCGACCCTTGCGCTCGCGTGAATCTGATCTCCCCTCGCCGCCCCCGGGATGGGTGCGCTCAGGTCACGGCTGCCGGGCGGCTCTCCCGCGGCTGCGGTGCCGCCACTTACGCGGCCGGCTTGCGTGCCCAGGCGGCCTGCTCATCAAGGATGTCGCCGATGGATCGTGCGTGGGACCTGAGCAGCTCGAAGCCTTGTCGCCGTGAGCCGAGTTCCATCCGTGGTAGCTACCATGGGTCACTACCCGATCAGGGCCTGCCATGGACACCGCACGTCTGTTCCAGTCGGGCCGCAGCCAGGCGGTACGGCTGCCGAAGGAGTACCGCTTCAGCGGCAGCGAGGTGGTGGTGAAGCATTTCGGCAATGGGGTGCTGCTGCTGCCCATCGATGACCCCTGGCAAACCCTGGAGGCGGGGCTGGCGGCCTTCGAGCCGGGGTTTGTGCTCACGCGCGAGCAACCCGAGGAGCAGATCCGGGAAGCGATCAGCCCATGATCTTGCTAGACACCAACATCTGCATCTACCTCATCAATGCCAAACCGCCGGCGGTATTGGAGCGGTTCAAGCACTACCGGCTCGGAGAGATTGGCCTCTGCAGCGTGGTAGCCGCTGAGCTGGCCTTTGGTGTGGCCAAGAGTGTTTCGGCGCGCAACCGCCAGGCTCTGGAGATGTTTCTGGCCCCACTGACGACTCTGCCCTTCGACGACCGCGCCGCCTGGGCCTATGGCGACCTGCGTGCCGAGCTGGAACGCCGGGGCACGCCGATCGGCTCGCTCGACACGATGATCGCGGCCCATGCCCTGAGCTTGCGGGCCAAGCTGATCACCAACAACACACGCGAGTTTTCCCAAGTGCCCGGCCTGGATGTTGATAACTGGGTGCCGGCGGCGTAAGGCACTGCCGAGGCCCGGTGGCCCCCTCAGGCCCCGCCTGTCACCAGGGCTTGCCCTTGCGCAGGTAGGCCTCCACTTCCGCTTTGCGGATCACCCGCGACTCGTGGTTGTTGCTGATCTGCACCAGGCCGCCACTGATCCTGGCCGTCACGCGCCAGGGGCCTGCTGGGTCTGACGGCATGGGCTTCTCACCCAGCGCAGGCCCGAGCTGATCACGGGTGGTAGCGCCACGGGTAACAGGAGGCATCAGGGCAGCAGCAAGAGGTCAACACCCCTTGCCAGCGCCAGCCCTGCCCTGGCAATGGAACCTGAACACAAGGAGCCAAGCCATGCCCTCCACCATGATCAGCGCCAAATCGATGAAGGCCCCGGCTCAGATCGCCCGGGTTCACGCCAAGCCCCGCTCCGGCGTCTGGCCCCAGCAGGTCGTCGGCGCGCCGGGCATTGCCTTCTCCGTCGCCATGGCCCCCTCGCGGGGAAGCTTCGATCGGCAGATGACCAAGACCACCCAGTCGCGGCCGTCACGGGCACGGCGTACTGGTGGTTGGAGCAGCGGTGATCTGCTGCGGGACTGACCCATATGGGGATGGGTCGCGCGGGATGCCTCATGGTCGCCCCACGGGCAAGGGCTGACGCGAGCGGCTCGGCGACAGGCGCCGTCGCCGCCCTTGCCGTCGCGGGGCACCACTCGGGCGTCCCGCGCTTTGCCAGCCATGGCCGCGTCCAAGTCCCGCTCACGCAAAAGCTTCGCTGGCCCCACAGCAGAAGAAAAGATCGTCGCCTCGTTGATCGAGCTGATGGAGGCTGGCTCCGCCCCCTGGCGGCGGCCCTGGGATGGCACAGGTGGCGGCCACCACGTCAATCTGCTCTCGGGCCATCGCTACCGCGGCGCCAATCCGATCCTGCTCACCCTCGGCATGCACATCCGGGGTTCGGCCCTGCCGTTCTGGTGCGGCTTTGCCGAGGCCAGGAAGCTCGGCATCTTCCCCCGCAAGGGCAGCAAGGCGGTTCACATCCTGCGGCCCCAGCTGCACAGCAAAGAGAAGCCAGGTGTTGGCGGCGAGGTCACTCTGCGCAGCTGGGCCAGCTACCGGCCGGTGGCGGTCTTCAATGCCGCCGATCTCGAGGGCGAGGCCCTTGCCGGCCTGATCGAAGCGCGCAAGCTCGCCGAAGGAGTGGAGGCCAAGCCGGAGCCCGAGCGCCTGGAAGCCGCCGAGGCCGTTCTGGGTGCCTGGCCGGTGCCGGTCAGCTTCGGGGGGGATCGGGCCTGCTATTTACCAGGCATCGATCGGATCCAGCTGCCCGATCGCGCCAGCTTCCGCTCACCAGAAGCGTTCTGCGCCACCTGGGCCCATGAGCAGATCCACTCCACCGGCCACGAGTCGCGCCTGAAGAGGGATCTGGGCGGTGCTTTTGGCAAGCCGCGCTATGCCCGTGAGGAGCTGGTCGCTGAGCTGGGGGCGGTGCTGCTGGGCGATCGGCTGGAGATCGGCAGCGAGATGGATAGCCATGCCGCCTATCTGGGCCACTGGATCGAGCTTCTCAAGGAATCACCCAAGGTGCTGTTTCAGGTGCTCAGCGAAGCGCGGCAGGCGGCGGATTTGATCTGTCCGGATGCGTCTGGGCAGCTGGAGGCAGAAGGCGAGGCACACCCTGCCTGAATGCTGCGTGCTCTACCCCATGGCTCAGGCTCCTGGCGTCAGGAAAGAGGACGGCTTGCCGCTGTAGGTCACAACCACCCTTTTCTTCGCTCGGGTGGCCGCTACATGAAGCAGAGATCGCTCTTGCTGTTCGAACAATTGTCGGGAGACCTCATCGGGCCGCCGGTTTAGTTCCACGCGATAGGGCATCAGCTCAGCATTGAGCTCGGGAATAAACACCTGATCGAACTCAAGGCCCTTGATGCGGTGCATGGTGGCCAGGCGCAGTGAGGGATCGCTGGGATCGTCGGCTTCGTCGGCCTCGATGATGCGCACCTGGAAGCCTGCTGTTTCCAGGCCCCTGGCGAGTTGCTCAACGGCCCTATTGGTGCGGATCGTGACGCAGGTGGAGGCTAGGTTGCCGTCGACATCCCGCAGCTGCCTGAGCTTGTCTTCTAGGAAGCGCCGCTCATCGGCCGGATCCTCGAAACCCTTCACCAGCGGTTGATCGCCATGGAGGAGAGAACGGGTATCGCTGGTTGGATCACTGCCGCCATCGAGGTCATCGAAGTCGATCCCCTGAAGCACCGCCGTGGCCCATGCCCTGGTTTCCTCTGTGGTGCGGTAGTTAATGCGTAGCTTGCGGGATCGGCCGCGGACGTTGATCCCACACTGTCCCAGCACCAGAGGGCGGCCATAGATGCGTTGGTGGGGATCACCAACTATGAAGAGATCGTCAGTATGTTCAGCTCCCGCCAGAGCCCGCAGCAGGCGAAAGGCGGCCACGTCAAAGTCCTGCGCTTCATCCACCACGATCGCCCTGTATCGAGGGGGCTGGGCTGAGGCATTCAGGCGATCGGCAGCAGCTTGCTTGGCCTCTTCAGGCTCCCACAACCCTCTTTGCCGCAGTTCGGAGCGCAGGGCATCGAACACGGGCCAGATGCTGATGCGCTTCTGACGATTCAGGCGGGTACCCCGCCCGATTCTCTTTGCGACAAGATATTCGTCCTGAGTGCTGCAACCCTGAGCCAGCACTACTTCCTTCCATTCCTCCTCGTAGAAACGCAGATCGAGGCCCAGATCGGGGTCCGCAACCAACATCGCCACCGACCATGCGGCGTCCCGCGCCTCCTTGTTGAACATCTTGATGGTGAGGCCCTGGCTCCTGAGATAGCTGCTCACCCAGGCATCGAGATGGGTGACCTCGATGCGCTGGAGCTCCTGGGGAGTGCAGATCTTCGCCAGGTTGCTGCGGATGTCGGTGGAAAGGTTTCTGGTGAAGGTGGTGAACAACACCTTGTCCCCTCTGGCTGCCTCCCCTGCCGCGAGGAAGGATCGGGCGAGCCAGCGAGCACGGTGCATCGCTGCCACGGTCTTGCCGGTGCCCGCACCGCCGAGCACGCGTACCGGTCCATTCCAGTGGCGTTCCACCAGTCGCTTCTGACTCGGATGGAGGAAGACGCGCCATTGCTCCAGCGGGGCCGAGAGAATCGCCTCAAGCTCCTCGTCATCGGTGAGCACCACAAACTCCGCCTGGCTGTCGGGCTGGTTCAGTGCGGTATCGACATCAGTCGGATCGACCGTGGAGGGTCGTTCTTTCTCCAGCTCGGTAAGCACTTCCTCAAAGGAACGTCCATCGGCAAGCAGGATCAGCGCATCAACGCAATCAGGCGGGAGCCACTCCAGCAGCCTAGTGAGCCCGTCCTCGTTACTGATGGCGCGTAAGGAAGGCAAGAGGGCAGCAGGCACCCCCAGCTGCATCAGCTGCTCGTCGGCAATCTGAGCAAAAAGGCTGTCCGGAACTGTGGTGGAGATGGTGTCTCCGAGTGCCTTCTCAGCCCCCTCCACGTCAACGATCTGGAGGGCACCGGAGACGCGGTTCACGTGACAGGCCTTGCGGCGGGCCCAGGCATAGGCGTCGTCATGCTTGTCGACCCATAGCAACACGTAGGTGCTGCCCTTCTCCGGTGCCCGCACGATGCAGCGATAATCCTGATCCACACGAAGCGATCGAACCTGGGGATCCTTGCTGCCGTTGATGCGTTCGTAGTTCAGCCCCGGTGCGGTGGGTTCGTCCATGAACTGAACGATGAACTTATGCACCTTGGCTCGGCCGCGCTCGGGAAGGGTGTTTAGGGCCTTGAAGAAGCCGCGTGAGGCGGCGACGCGCAGCGCTGGTTGACTCATGGCTGGCTCGCGAGGACGGGGCTTGGGTGATTCTTGGAACGGAACGAGGCGAGAACCCGATCCGGAGGGGAATCGGGATGGAAGATCACCCAGCCATCCAACCAGGCTCCCAACGGCTGATCCGAGGACTCATCGTCCGGTGGACGAAGCAGGACGGCGATCTGCAGTTCAGGCCACGCCATCTCGATTTCCACCACCACCTCCCCCAGCGATCCCTCCAATTCGTAGCCGAATTCCGGTGGCCCCACCCCCAGCGGCTCCAGGCCTAGCTGCAGCGCGACCAGCAGGGGATGACATGTTCTGGCATGCCGCTCGGAGAAGGAAAGAGCTTTCGACCACTCCGGCGAGGGTGCATCCCTTGACCTTGGCGGCATTTGATCCCACATGGCCGCAACCAGTGGGTCTGGCTCCAAGCTCGGTACAACCACACTGGTCTGATCAGCGCCGGTGCACCCTGTCGTGCTGAGCAGCATGTGGGGGAGGAACTGGAACAGATTTCCCTGGCGCAACCATTCCCGCCAGCCGATCTGCTGCTCCTTGTCGCCAACTGGCTGGACTGGATCGAAATGAAGGGCGCGGAAGCTGGCGTCGGTGCGGCGAGCCCCATGGCTTCTGAGATCGATGCAACTGAGCACAGTGAAACCTGCTGCCTGCTCGAGCCACTGACCGGCTTGTCCTTGCTCACGCTCCAGCCGCCACTCCTCCAGATGAGAAGCAAGACCGAGGCTTTCGATGGGCTCCTGCAGGGATGCTGAGATGCCGTTGCCCATGTCTTGGCCCAGCTGAGCGAGACAGAACGTGTGGGCAAGTCCTTCCCAGGCCCGCGTGCGGTTGATCTCACTGGGCTGGCTGAGATAAGCCATGAGCAGCTGAAGGCTGTTGGATTCCTGCGCCCAGCGCAGGTCGCGCGGCAGGATCGTGCCCAACTGGTCTGACCGAGGCTCGATCACCTCAAAACGCGACACGGGGAGCCACTGTTCCGCGAAGGCTGCCGGATCCCTGATGAAGCTGGGCACCAGCCCCTTGAGCAACCCATTGGCGGGAAGCGGATCAGCGGGGCCATTGGGCTTGCCCACCACGTCTTCCCAGCAGAGCGCCCAGAAGCGGTAGCGCCCCGATCTCTGCAGAGCCATACGCTGGCGAACATCGGTAGCCAGACGATTGCGGTGGAAGTCCCAGCCGTCTGTATAGACGGCGATGGGCAGTCCTCCGGAGGTTGGAGTGATCAGAAAATCGCAACGGGATGGAACGTCAACTCCCTGGGCCTTGCCGATCTCGACCTGGGTTTGAACCATCCAGTTGACACCGTTCACACTGAGGTGAAAGGCCGTCTGTCCCTGCCAGGTGTCGGCTGTGAGTTTCACTGCCACTCCAGGGGGAGCAGCTTTCCCTTCACGCAGTGCGTCGATGAATTTGTCCTCCAGCTCGCTCTCCACCTGGGTGGTGATCGTGATGCTGGTGAGGCTGCGCCTGCTGCTCTTCAGCTGCTCCCAGTGCCTGAGCAGCACAGTGAGCTGATCCAAGGCTCGGTTCTTGCTGATCCGATCTCGCTCGAATCGGCTTCGGTAGGCATAGAGGCACCGATAGCAACCGTCATTGCAACCACAGGCCTGTAGGGAGCTCCGGGAGTCTTCAAAAACAGAGCGCAGGCGTTCGCCACTGTTCTCCACCAGCTGTCGCAGGTAGCCAGTGCCACCGGGAACCGAGTCGTAGAGGTAGAGAAAGGTCTTTCGTTGGGTACCCGGTCCCTCTCCGTTGACAGAGCCGAGGGACTGGGGTTCGGTGGAGACCGCTGGCAGAAGATGATCCACCTTGCCGCTGAAGTGTTTCTTCAGGCCAAGGCTGAGGGCGGCCTGAAAGGAACTTTTGCCGGTGTCGTCCCAGAAGAGGCGATCGGGCAAGAGGAAACGCAGGGCCTCTGAGTTGAACTCCCGATACATGAACAGAAGCTTGCGTGCCTTGGCGTCATCGGGCTTGTCGCGGAAGCGGCAGCTATAGGCATGCTGTTTGCTGGTGGGCGGGCCAGTTAGAACCTTGCCGCAACCACTGCAGATCTCGAAACCGCGGACGCGGAACTGCTGACCAGCAATCTGATGGCCATTACCGGCAGGATTTACAGCGCCGAAATTGATTTCTCGGAAGGTTGTGCTGCCGATGAACTCCGCCCCAAAGGGAAACTCGGCGTCATCCACCGCCAGGGTGATCTCCACCCGGTTGAGGTCGGGGATGATCAGTAGCTGTCGCTGGAAGAAGGTGTTGGTGCGGTCGTCGCGGTCATCGCTGATTCGGCTAAGGGCGTCGTCGGTGGTGGCCACGACCTGTCGCAGTCGGGCCATTTCCTTCACTTGGTGGGCGTCGCAGAAGTTGGCATCCCCACAACGCGGGCAGACCTGGTCCTTGAAACCCTGTTCCCCCTCTTGGCAGCTGTAACTGCAGACCCTGCAGAACCGCCAGCGTTCAATCGGGTTGAGCGTCAGATCGATCTGGTCGACCTTCACACGCCGCCCCTGGGCGTAGAAAACGCCATCGGGCACCAGCTCACGAATGGCGACACTGCCTGGGCGCTGGTAACTCAGAGGCTTCAGATCCTCACTGCTCCGCCCAGCCTTGGGCTTGCGAGTCAACCGGCGCCAGAGCACCGACTTGAGAGTGACACCGGCCTCCGGAAAGGCGTAGTTAGGAAGAAAACCCTCGTCCGTCAACATCTGTAGCAGGGGCCGGTTTTCCAGCTCCTTTCGCAGATCGGCATAGGCCCGTTGCTCGCGCAGCACCTCTTCCTTCTCCTGCTTCTGAGCTTCAAGCAGGGCAGCTGGGTTGATCGACGACAGCTCGCGAAAGCGCTTGGCCAGGCGTTTCCCTTCGTTGAACAACCGCCGCCGTTCGGAAGCGAGCCCTTCAAGGCGGCCAATCAATCTCCGCTGGAAAAGCGGTGTGGCGTCGCCATCCGCAAGAAACTCCTCTCGGAGCTGCTCACGGCAGCGACCCTTGACGGTGTCTTCGTCGAAGAGGACAAGAAAGTCTTCGAGCAGGGCCTGCTGATGGTCGCGGGTCCATTGCAGCCAGGTGAAGGGAAACAGCTTGCGTTTGTTCTCCCACTCCTTCCCATCCACCGCATCGAGTGCGGCCTTGAGCTTGCGGGGCAGGGCCTCCACTGGGATGCCGCTCTGCACCCAGCGATCGATCGTGAAGGCGATCAGTTGGCGGCTGAGGATGGCCGCGGCGTCGAGGTAGCAGCCAGGAGGTGTGACCCTGCCCTGCAGCATCTCGGTGGGCTCGGCATAGAAATAAAGATCATGGGGAGTGCCGTTGACCACGGTGCCGACCAGGGCATTGCCATCCCGGCGACCGGCGCGACCGATGCGCTGCAAGTAGTTCGCAGGCTCGGGGGGCACTGAGCAGAGCAGCACCGATGAGAGGTCGCCGATGTTGATGCCCATCTCCAGCGTGGAGGTCGCCGACAGCAGGTTCGGGTGACTGCGGGGGCCGTCATGGATGAACTGATGCTCCAACCGTTCACGGTCGCTGCGTGAGAGCAGACCGGTGTGCTCGCGAGCGATGATCCGGTTCACCTGGCCAGAGGTGTATAGACGTCGGTAGAGCGGCAATCCCCCCTGGGGATCACTTTGGTAGTGGCCGGAGCAACGTTGAACCAGGCAGGGCATCCCCTCCCAGATGGCACGCTCAGCTGGACGGATGCTTTGGCCGTCACCGCAGCAGGTGCAGCGCAGGCTGATCGGCTCGGCCGCCACGACAATGGCAGTTGGATCCAAGCCCCAGATTCGCTCGCCGTGATGGCCTGGCGGCAGCGCCTGCAAGACTCCGCCGTCTTCCAGGGCCACTACCGATGCCTCAAGGGCAACCTTCTGGAGTTCCGGCGCGCCGCAGTCACCCAGGCACTTGCTCAACCAGTGCATCGCCCAGGTGGGCCGTCCCTTGGAGTTGACCAGTTGCTCGAAGTGCCCACGGCCGCGGAGGGACGTCAGAAAGATTGGCTTATTGGACGAAGGGCCAATGTTGGGCAGGTGGGTGGTCAGCCAGAACGAATAGGTGTCGTCTCCACCACTGGCGAGGTACCTGCTTCCTTGGCCATCGGCGCCGAGGATCTCCGGCACGGGCAGAGCGCCCCGCTGGCGAAGGTGATGCAGAAAGCCCACCAGAAACTGCCGCACAGCGGCCTGATCGATGTCACGCAGCGCTTCCACCTCGTTGCGCAAGCGCTCCAACAATTCCTGGAGAAGCGGTTCGAGCCCCTCAAGGCGGATCCCGGCGGCCAGTGCACCGGCCTGCTCCACCGAAGAGCCCAGGCGAGAGCGATAGCCGAACTCGGCCATCACCTCCCACCGCAGACGCTTCTCGACGATCTCCATCAGCGGGTCGTCTGGCGCGAGGGTTGGACGGGTGCTCTGTTCGATGGCGGACCACTCGCGCAGCCATTCCAAGTCGGAGGGCAGAAAGGTGGCGACGAAGTCGACGGGGTTCGGCAGCTCCTGGCGCCAGTGATGAAGCAGAGCGCCTTGGAGAGCGGTCAGATCGAGCGGGTCCGAACCGGATGGCTCCTGATCTCGGCCATGGTGCTGAACGGTGCGGGTGAGCGCTGTGCGGAAGCTGGTTCGATAGGCACGAGCGGCAATGAAGCCGGCTCGATGGGCAGCGTCCTGGACTGAATCAGAGAAGGCGAGCAGCTTGCGATCGCCGTTGAAGCTGGAAGCAAACAGGGAAGAGGAACAGTTGCTGGTGAGGCTGGCGGCTGAGGCGCCGATCAGCAGCAGGCTCTGGTGGGCACTGCAGTAGGGGCAATCAGAACTGGATTTAAGATGGTCATTCCGATCACGGGTCGTGCAGTCGGGCACCTCGACCACCAGCAGGCTTTGACTGGAGCAGCTCTGACAACGCGCTCCCGCTACTGGGGCCTTCCGTTCTTCGCCCTTGGCGGACGGCTCCTGGATCGTGAGGCAATCCAGGCAGAACAGCCGCTCATCAGCGCTCAGGGGTGCTGCGGAGGACTTCTCACTGACCAGCGGCCTGAGGGGGAACACGTACTGGACCAAGGGATCGCGTCCAAAGAAGGCCCGGTAGAAGTTGCGGAGGTTTCGCGCCGGATCCAGCTGACTGGCGTCCTGGTGCAACAGGGTTGAGGTCCAGCCGGTGGCGCCGCAATCGCGGCAGTGCACGACAGGTAAGTGGTGATCGCCGTCGTTGCTGTCGAGGTCATCGGAATGGAGCAGCTCCGGGCTGGAGGTCACGCTGGCCACCATCCGCTTCAGCTCCCGGAGCCAGATCTGGATGCGCAGCTGCACCCAAGGCTGGCCGCCGGGGCCGCGGGCATGGCCGATCAGTGCCAGCAGGCTTTCAAGCAGCAACACCCGGAAGGGGAAGGGGTATCGCTCGTCGATGCCGAGCTGACGAGCAAACCGCTCCAGCAGCTCCGCGAGCGAGCAGGTACCGGCGGCCTGGCGCACGAGGTTCTGCACCGCAGGCAGACGACCCAATTCGCGGCCCAGGCTGATGCGCCAGCCGGGGTCATCAATCGAACCGTTTGCCGGGGGCGTGAAGGCCGCGCCAAACCAGAGCGGTACCTGGGCGGCAAGGTAGGCACTGCGAACGGCATCAGCACTTCTGGCCTGACTGGCCCCATAGCTGCCTGGGTTGAGAACAGCCTCCTGATCGAGGCTGGGAGGCGGAACAAGCAGCAATCCTTTGAGAGGATCGGCGAAATCGGTGTCCTCAAAGAACTCAGCAGGGGTCTTGCGGTCTTCCTGGATCAGGCTGGAGCGATCAAACGTGCTCCCGAAGATCTGAGAGGCGTAGTAGAGCATCTCTGCCTGAGAATCACCGTCGCCGAGGGTGGCCGAGGTACCCACACAGATCAGCTCCTCACTGCTGCAGTGCAGGCGATCTCTGAGGCGGCGCACCAGGCAGGCCAGGTCGGTGCCCTGGGCTCCATCGAAGGTGTGGAACTCATCCACCACCAGGTAACGCAGCACGCTGGTTCCGTCTTCCAACCGATCGTTCTGGGCCCAGAGGCCCTGGGTGTGGGGCTGGAGCAGAAGGTAGTCGAGCTGCTTGTAGTTGGTGAGCAGGATGTCGGGCGGGGCCTTGTGCAACGTGGACCGATCTGTGATGACATGCTCAGGTCCCATGGCGATGGAGCTGACCTCCTCCTGATCGCCGATGTAGAGCCCGGCTCGTAGCCCGGCGAGGGCGGAAATGGTGTGGATGAGATGGGCAATCCGCTTGGCCTGATCGGTGGCCAGGGCATTCATCGGATAGATGAGGATCACCTTGATACCCCGTCGACCTTGCGCGTGCGCCTGGCGGCAGTGGTCGAGGCAGGGGTAGAGGAAGGCCTCGGTTTTGCCCGAGCCGGTGCCGGTGGCCACCAGGGTGTTCTGGGGGGAGCCCGGGCTGAGTCGCTCGAAGGCTTGCTCCTGATGCCGGTAGGGCGGAAAGGGCAGCTGAAGCTCCGGGAACCAGTCAGCGCGGCGGCCCTGCTGGAACGGAAGCGAAATAGAGATGTAGGGGCCTTTGACCAGCCGATCCCGATCGGCGAGAAAGCGGTCGATCAGCCCTTCGAAGCCTGGGGTGGTGGGATGAAAGGCAGTGGTGAGAGCGTCCCTGGCGACCTGCTCCAGCTCGGCGGCGACGACAGAGGGGAGGATTGAACCGGATCCAAGGTGCGCTGACATGGCTAACTATTCCGCCGGAGAGAAATGGCCTTGGTGAACTCTCGCTTAAAGGCATCGGCAATCTCTTGATCTGTTGGTGTTGCACCTACATTATTTGAAAGCAAAGTGTAAAGAGCTGCGATATAGGCTTCTCCAAGTGCGGCAGTAATCACACCAGCAGTCGCAGCTCCAATAGCACCGCCGGCTACGCTGCCGGCTCCTGGGATCAACTTGAGCAGGTTGCTGACGATGGTACGGCCAAGGAATGCACCACCGGCACCACCAAGAACACTCACGACAAGCGAGGAAAGAAAACCTTCAGTAACAGGAAGTCCAAAGATCGTTGTGATCCCTGCAATCATGGTGATCTGAACAGGAATAATCGCGGCCGCATCAGCAAAGGGAATAGGAGCGGCTGCGATGCCGCCGGCTGTGACTGTTGCCGCCGCTACAGCCTGATGGGCTTGTGTTGTTTTCAAGTCCAGGTCAACCTTCTGAGCCGCTGCGAACGCTCGGCGATGGGCTTCTGGCACAAGTTGCATGGAATGCTGAACAAGGTCATTGAGCCCCATCGGCTCAAGAACATGCCCGTCATCAAACTCCTCCCGAAGCGCTCGAACGCGGATGACATTGGTGAACTTCGGAAGGAGATCGTGAACCGTCTGCCGGAAACCTTGGTCTGCTCGTGCCTTAGTAATCACTCCAACGACAGGAACGAAGTCAACAAGCTTCTCGACCAAGTCATGTTCTGCTTCCTCTACCCTGCGGAGGTCTTCGGCGATGCAGACCCAGGCCAGATGGATATGGGTAGCAGGGTCGACGCTTTGCCGTCGTTCCGAGATGAACTTGCGTAGCTGATCATCGGTCTCTTTGAAGTTGGCCATCTCCAACCCCCGCGTGTCAAAGATTGAGAGTGGGATGCCCTCCTTTTTGATCTCCCGTGTGCCAGGGGTTACTGGCTTTCCTACGCCAGTACGCACGAAGTCACCCTCAAAGACTGAATTGATCAAAGTGCTTTTACCCACACCACTTCGGCCAGCAATCAGAATATTGACATGGCCCCGCTCTTTCATGGCTTGTTTGTAAGCATCCTGGATGATCTTGTGGAGGTCGAAGGTACTCATCGCTTTAGGCTGTGTGGGAAGGCGCAGTAGCTGAAGCGACGGCGGAGGCCAACAGCTTGAGCCTTTGGGAGAGGAAGCCCTCATAGTCATCAATCCATTGAGCCGCGTCAGGTCCATGGGGGATGAGATGACTTTTCAAGACCTTGGCCATGGGGAAATGCTCCTCTGCGCGCATCTCCTCCATGTACTCGGAAGGAGCCTGGCAACTGATGCGTTGGTTGGTGGTGCTGTCAATCAGGCAGCGGTTAAGCACCACGTCACGATGGCGAGCTTCAATGCCGCGGTTTTCCAGAAACTTGGCGGGAAAGATGTGGTGATCGTCGATGCCACTGCTCATCAGCAGCTGGTGGTTGAGCACGGCGCGGCTGTGGAAATCAAGGGGAGCGGTACTCGAAGTGAGGATCAGGCAGATCGTTGCTCGGTAGAGGGAGCGCTGGCGAGGTGTGACTTCGCGCAGAAGATCAGGATTGAACTGAAAGGTTCGAACGGTTTCAGGGGGCTGGGACTGGGGATCGTGGAACCATGCGATCAGTTCATTCACATCCCGGGTGCTCTGGGTGTTGGGCGCGTTTTCGTAGGCCTGGCTGAATACGGAGCACCAGAACCAGCGACGAACTTGCTCTCTCTGAGCTCCAATGGCAACCCCCTTTGATTCATCGACCCAGGCAAAAGCCGCTGCCATCGGAGGCAGCATGGTGGCGTAGGGCAACCAACGGGGTTGGAGTACCCAGCAATCGTCGGCCAGAAGCGTGAGGGAACGATCGAGCCCCTTCACCACTCGTGGCCACCAGTGGGCCACGGTGTCGGCGTCGAGGTTGAGTACATCGCCGCGTTTGCAGCTGCGGGCCTGGCCGCCAGCCAAGGCGATGGCCATCAGCAGGTAGTAGGGATCAACATCGAACCGGTTGATCAACGGGTGCTCTGAGCGGGCCTGCTCCCAGAGATCTCGGAGGCGAATCTCTTGGCTCCAGAAGCGAGCAGTGAGCAGCTCGAACACGCTGAGTTTCACGCCCGTGCGGTTGAGCGTCTCGAAGATGGTGCACAGGGCTGCTGGCTCGGTTTCGGCAGAGAGGGTGACGACTGGAAAGTCGTAGCGCTCGAAGGCATCGATCCAGTCGCCTCGGATCTTCAGGAGTTCCTTCTGGAGCTGCTCGCGCTCATCGGCGGCGCGGGTGGCCACCACGGTGAGCATCCAGTTGAGATATCCACCGGTACCGCTTTTCAATACGGCGAGTGGCAACAGAAGGTGCTCGGCCTGGTAGCTGGGATCTTCTCGCCGCTTGAACGCCGATCGAGTGATACGCAGGTAGCTGATGGCGTCTTCGAAGTCCTCGCCTTCAATCAGCTTCTGCAGGCTGAGGTAATAGCGATGATCGCCCTTTCCGTAGAAGGCCTGGTAGAGGGAGGTGAGGCGCTGCTGGCCATCGAGCACTAGGAAAGTGTGATGTTCGCTGGCGGCGGGCGCACCCTCGAAAGCACGGGCCGAAAAGACCCGTTCCCGATCACGCACACGCAGGATGCTGCCGGCGGGATAGCTGTTGGCGATCGAGACGATCAAAGCCTGAGTGGCGCTGGGCTCCCAGACGAAATCGCGCTGGAAGTCGGGCAACACCATGTCGCCGGCTTCAATGAGAGCGAGCAAATCCAGGAGGCGCTTCGGGTTGGTGTCTTCGTAGATGGTCACGTCGCCACCTCCGCCCTCTCAAAGAACTCCCACGCCGCTCGATAATCCTCCACCCGATCACACAGGCTCCAGGGCGCCTCATAGCTGATCGTGCGCTCCACCGGCCCACCTGGCAGAGTGTCATCGAGGATCGTTCGCGTGAAGGTGCCGATGGTTTCGTGCTGGATGTCTTCCCAGCCGGTGGTCCTGGCGGCTCCGCGGCCCGTTCCCTTTCGGGGGAAGCCGACGCCGGTGAGGCCCTTGCTGGCAGTGAACACGATGCGACCGTTTTGGTCGTACCAAGTGTCGCGTTCGTATTGCTGCATCACCGGGAATTGCACCCGGTAAATGGTGATCAGTTCCTCCAGGCTGAGGCCGAGGGCCTGGGCCACAAGCACATCGATCTCCACCAAGGCTTGACGGCGCATGAAATCGGTGCGCAGAGCGCATTCCCGCTGCCAAGTAGGTGTGAGGTTGGTGAAGAAGCTATTTGGCAAGCGGGAGTCGTCTTTGGACCAGCGTTGCTGGCTGAAGGAATGATCCCAGCATTCGGTCCAGAGCTTGGCATAAAGAGAGGTGAGGCAGTTAAGTACTACAATTCTCGAAAGAGAGGATGAGCCTGTAGCCATCAAGGGGAAAAGCCTAAAAATATCAATACTCAGATTGCTCTTGCCCGTGCTCCTAAGATAAAAGTCACCAATCAGCGAAGAAGAGAAGAGACAGAAGCTGTTCAGGGCAGAGAGACTTTTGAAACCAATTGAGTAGCAAGTGTCGATGTGTGCAATGCCTGGTGTAATCACAGCTGATATTAGCGTGCGCTCGCCAGTTTGAGAAAGCATTTTCCTGGCAATAATCCTATATTCGTCGAGCAAAAGACTCTTCCATTTTGTGATTGGCGAACGCGCTCTATACTCCGCTCGATCAAGTAGCACCTGATTTGAACCCCTTGGCAAATAGTTGTCTGCAATGCTTAGCAGATCTAAGCAGTCGTAGTCACTATTTAATACGCAGGCTTGGCGGGGTGTCTTGTAGAGAGGTGTGCAAATATAGATACAGGGTCCGGACAAAACTAGGCCCTCTGGGCTGCTTGGAAATTCAGAGCCTCGCTTAATAGTACCGTCCTTTTGTCTTTCGTGCTCAATCCACATGACGGATGAATCCAGGGATACAAGATCGTGCCGATCTGGAAAATCAGCAATCTTCTTTAGAACAGAAAGCAGTTGCTCTGAGTGAAGTACTGGTAGCCTTGCGGCATTGAAAGGTGTTCCTGGCTCGTCATAGAGAGATGCAAAGAGACCAAGAGATTCCATATTTACATTTATTACTCTTGAAGGATGCCCCCTCAGCTCCCATCTGCCATTCAAGTCCTTAATTCCTGGAAGATCAAGTCTGTCAGCCGATTGAAAACACCCGTCAAGTGTAGATGCAGCAAACAAGTTTGCTATTGAGAGGAAGCTATGCTGCTGCACCCCCTGGCGCTCCTGGCCATAGATATTAATGCTATACTTTACGTGATGATCTACTTCCGGAAAAAGACTTAGCTCATTCTGAAACTGACAATGAAGGGCCAGTTTCTTGTAAAGGCTTTGCCTTAGAATTCCACCTTTTGCATCATCATAAACTCCTTCAGGATGCAGGAAGCCGCAAACGCCCCTTGTTGAATTTAGGCGCCAAGCTTGCGGAAGGAAGCATTTGTAGAGGTTGGCCTTGCTACCTTCAAGCAATGGATAGTTCTGCAGGGCATTTAGAAATGCCTTGCTACCGACCTGCCCCGCGTATTCCTCCAAGTAGGCATCCTTCAGGTTGGGATACGCCTTAAAGGCGTCGGCTCGCCGCTGTACCAACTCGCTAGCGCTCACCTTGCGGATCAGCACCATCGGATCCGCATCACCGATCACACCCTTCTCCTCCCACTCCACCTTCAGCCAGGGGGGATTCCCCACGATCAGATCGAAGCCCCCGTCCGGGCCGCCCAGCAGATCGGCGAACTCCAGATCCCAGTGCAGCGGCCGGATCCGGGCGGTGATGGCTTCCACAGCCCTCAGCCGCTCGATTTCTTCCAGCAGCTTCGCCTTGTTCACGTAGCCGTGGCGGTCGTTGAAATCCACCGCCAGTTGCTTCGGCTGGGTGTCGGGCAGCAGCTGCAGCTGCTCTTCCTCGCCATCCAGCACCGATTCGATGTCCCCCAGCACGCAGCTCAAATCGTTGAGCCACTCCTCCCGGCTCGGCAGCAGTGCCGCCTGCTCCAGCGGCCAGAACCACAATGCACACCAGTAGTCCATCGCCAACTTCAGCCGCAGCCGGGCATTGGCATTGGCGATGCCCACACCAGCCACCTCCTGGGCCTGGATGCGGTCTTTCAAGCTCAGCGGTTTCCATTCCAGGCCTGCCTCCGCCTGCGGTTCTCCCCATACCGGCAGTGGATCTGTTGTGCGTTCTCGGATCTGCGCTAGTTGCTCGGCCCACGCGCGCATCAGGCCATCGGCGATCCGGCTGAGCCGCTGCAGGCGCCGGAGCTCCTGGGGGCTGAAGGGAGCCACAGCAAAGCGCTTCTGCCACTGCTTGATCGTCTCCACCTCCTGAGGAACCAAGGCCTTGATCACCTTGTCGGCCTTGAGGGCCATCCCCGGATCGGGCAGCAGGAAATGGAAAATGGCGTCGTCTGGAAGTTCCTCTTCCCAGGCCAGCTCCTGGGGCGCCTGCTCATGCCACAACTTGGCCGGCTTGCCCTTCTTGCCTTCCTCGGGCAGTTGATGCAGGCGGACGATCTGTCGCCGGGCGCCCACCAGGGAGTTACCGCAGATCAGCTGCTGGCCAAACCAGGGCACGAAGGCACGCCCCTGCTCCGGTTGGTAGATGCTGTTCAGCCACAGGCTTACCTCGGCCAGCTCGATCGCCACCGGGTTGAGATCCACGCCGAACACATTGCGATCGGCCAGCCGCATCTTCACCTTCTGCAGCTCATTGGCAAACTTCTCATGGGGGATCGTGCGGCCCGTTTCCTGTTGCCGCAGCTCCAGATACTTCAGGGCCAGCTGGTTGATCACCTCATTGAGGTAGGCCGCCGATCCCAGCGCCATCTCGCAAACCTTCAACCTCAGAATGTCATCCGCTGATTTACCGGGGAGCAACTCCTTGAGGGCGTACTTGATCTGGCAGCGGGTGAGTGATTCTGGGGTGTAGTAGCTGGCACTCTTGATTCGATCACGCCCCGCCAGGCGATAAATGAAACTACCGGCCGGGTAGAGCTTTGCGCCGGTGCGATCCGCATTGGGAACGATCTCTTCCGCTTTCACATTCTTCAGCTGAGCGGCACTTACGAAGTGACCCACCTCCAGTTCATCGTGAGCCTGGCCCCTGGCCTCGATGCCGCCTGCCTCCTCATCGTCAGGCTCCAGCTCCTCCTCAAAACCATCGCCATCTTCTGTTGCCGATGCGCCGGTTTTCTTGGGAGCCGGCTGCACTTCGAAGAGATCCTCCTCGGCGAAGAAGCCACGGAAGCTCAGCAGGGCCTCATACACCGCCCCCAGTTGGTTGATGCCCAGCTGGGCATAGCTCACACGACCCCGGCGTTTGCCTGGCTTGGCGCGGGTCAGCGACATCAGCTCGATCACCTCCCGCAGCACCCCATTGCGGAAGCGCACCCGTGCCTTGGTGATCGCACCCCCCAGCAGCGGCATGAGCCGCGGCTCGAACAGATGACTTTTCAGCGGTGTGATCCGGAAGCTGTTGTAATAACCATCTTCTCCCTCCAGCTCGCCGATCGTGCCCTGCAGCTGTACCTCCTCTCGCTTGGGATAGCCCTCCCAGATCATCCGGAACAGCCGCTCCAGAGAGTCATGGATGTAGGTGCTGTCGCGTTCCTCCTCACCAATCAGCTGCACATGCTCCATCTCGCGCAGGCGCTCCAGGCTGTAGCCCTGCCGATACACCTCAGAGCCCACCGGGATGTAGTTCAGCTCAGGCCGGGCCTCGATGTAAAACAGGAACAGCAGCCGGTACATGAAGCGCAGGCACTCATCGGTGAGCTGTTTGGCATCGATCAGCTGGAAGGCGGCATCTTTCTGCTTGTAGCGGATGTGCCACACGGCCTCATTGCCAAGCAGCTCGATCGAGCGCCGCAGCGCGTACTTCAGGTCGGTGCTCACCTCATAGGCATGCTTGTGGCTGTTCTCATCCAGCGTGTCCAGTAGCGCCGTTCCCCCATCGCTGGGGCAGGTGTGCTCACGATGCAGCAGGGTGGCGGCCGCCAGCAGGGCATCGGCGCTGCGCTCTCCGAACAGGGTCTTGAGCTCAAAACGCAGCAGCCGGGAGGCCTGCCACTTCTGTCGATCGATCAGCAGCAGCTGATCACGGCTCACTAGCAGCAGCCAACGGGGTGGTGTGTCCTGGGCGAACACCCGCCCATTGATCAGCTGCTCCCAGGTTTCGCCCTCCAGCACCCTGCCCACACTCGGGTCCTGGATCTGCTGGCCCGAGATCGGCAAGGCCAGCGGATCGGGGTTTGTGTTCTCGTCTGCGGCGCTATCGGGGTTGAAGGCCTCCAACACCCACAGCAGCGGGGCACCATCGGGTCCTTCCACCGCAGCCAGCACCGGAATCTGATGGGGATGATCGGCGATCAGCACTACCTTTGGCGCCGGGCTCCAGCCGTAGCCGAGTGCAGCCAGCAGGGGCCGGAAGAACAGCTCCCGTTGCAGGGTCAGCCGCCCAGACGCCGGCAACCCCTGCTCCTGTTCGCAGAGGTTCAGCCACGGGCGGCGCAACGCGGCAAAGGCCTTCTCCGGAGTTGTTCCAAGCTTGTCAGACCCATCTGTGGCACTGGCTTCGCCGGCGCACTGCTGTTTCCAGCGCGCCTGCACCGCCTTGATGTCGTTTCGAAAGATCGACTCCAAATAGTGGTCGGAGTAGAACTCCTGCTCATTGCGGATGCCTAGCAAAACCGTCGCTGCCTGCATCTCAGGCCTCTCCAGCCGCGCTGGCGGCAGGCCGATGCAGCACGGCCACCAGCTTGAGATAGGCGGTCTCTTCGGTGGTCATCACGTCGTTCACGAAGCGTTGGTGGCTGTCGAAAAGTTGCTCCACCCGTTGCTCGCCCTGGCGCAACTTCTCGGCTTTCACCGCGAGCACGCTGCCGTCCTGCTCGAAGCTCAGCTGCAGGTGCCTCACCTGCTTATCACGCAGCCGCTGCAGCCGCTCGCCCTGCTCCACCAGCAGCGGCTGCATGCGATCAAGCCAGTCCTGCCGCTTTTCAAGCAGGTAGCGGTGGGCCGCGTCGACGGCCTGCCTGCGCTGCAGGTTGAGGCTCTCAGGAACTTCGTGCTGGGGATTGGCATAGGAGTGCAAGCCCAGCTGCAACCGCTTCGCGACGGCCCCGAAGGTCTCCACCCCCTCCACCTTCAAACCGGTACCGAGGAAACGAACCGCGACCCACTCCTGCACCACGGGCTGACCGGAGCGGTTGGGGATCGTGCCCTGCAGCACCATCACAGTTTCCCCCGGTTCCAGGCCCTCATTGAGCACCAGCACCGGCGCCTGGTGCCTCGAGAAACTCACCATCCCACGATCCACCAACCAATCCACCACCGGATGCAACTCCCACAGGTATTCGAGGCGGGGCCAATCCTCATCACGGCGGCGCATCAACTCCAGCTCCTTCTTCAAATCCTCCGTTCGGGTGGAGAGCACCAACGGCTTGGCCTTCTGGGGCCTCAACTCCCTGGGATAACGCTCGTAGCGGCGGTGCAGATCAGCCGGCGGGGTGATCTCCAGCCGTTCCAGCTCCGGGTAGTCCTTCAGCTGGATCGGGCTACCACGATCGGCGGCCTTCTCCGCCACGGCTCCCAGGGCCGTGGTCACATAGCTCCACAGATCAGGAAACAGTGAAGACATCGCGGCGCGCTCCACCACCGGTAGAGCTGCCTCTGGCTCCACTGAGCTGCCCATCAACTGGCCGTAAAGCTCTGCGATCAGCCCGCCAGCAGCACCGGCCAGAAAGGGGGCTGCGTTCGCATCGAGCTGCTCCTCGAAGGCCTCGGCATCGCCTGCCTCGATCGCCAGCGCCGTTACGGCCTCCTCCCCCTCCGCCTCGTAGCACTTCATGAACACCGACGGATCGCCGATGTTCTTCTGGGCCTGCTCGTCCTTGCGGATCAGCACCTTGAGGATGCGCTCCACGTCGCCCATGCCTTCTGCCCGCGAGCGGGTGAGCAGATACCGGATCAACGGCTGATGGCTCTGGCCATAGCGATCGATTCGGCCATTGCGCTGCTGCAGCGTCATCAACGACCAGGGGATGTCGAAGTGGAGGAGGCGATGGCTCAGGTAGTGGAGGTTCAGACCCTCAGACGCCACTTCGGTGGCCACCAACACGCGAATGGGATCCCCCTCCTGACCAAAGCGCTCCACGACCTCCGTCAATTCCTTGTCCACCATGCCTCCATCGAGCCGCTGGACCGCCGCCGCTGGAAGCCCCAGGTCATTGCTAAGGTGCTGCATCAGAAACCGCTGGGTTTCCCGCCGCCCCGTGAAGATCACGAGGCGATCCGCCGGGTTCTTGCCTCGCCAGCTCCAGTCGCTGCGGAGCAGGTCGAGCAGTCGCTGGTACTTGGCGAAGTCAGCAGCACCTATCGGCTCCAGGAGTGGGATGAGATCGGCCAGGGCCGCTTCGTCCCTTGCCGATGGTGTTGTGTTCTTCCGGATGGTCTTCAGGCGGTTGCGCACCGTTTCCAGGCAAGCCATCGGGCTGGAAAGCATCGCCTTCTGGAGGGTGGTGCGAAACAGCTGACCGGCCTGGGCCTTGCTGTCGGCATCGGGCAGCTTCAACTCCTTCAGAGCCGAAAACACCTTCTCCTCGGCAGGGCTGGCCGCACATTCCACGTTGGCAGCATCACGCTCGGGCACGCCTTGGGCCGCTCGCATCTGGCCAATCACGTCCTTGCGGAAGCGTCGGACGTAGAGATCGCGGATGTCATCAGGTCCGTAATTGCTCCGATCGGCGATCGCCGTCGGATCGAGCATGTTCATCAGGCTGGCGAAACTCTCCGGCTTGCCGTCATGCGGCGTGGCCGAAAGCAAGATGAGCGTTTCGGAGCGGGTGGCCAGCCGGTCGGCGAGGCGTGCCCTCTGACTCTTCTGAACACCCACGCCGCGTTCAGCCACGTTCTGGCATTCATCGATCACGATGATGTCCCAGTGCGCCTGCTCCAGATAGGTCCTGTACTCGCGGTCGTTCTTAAGCGTGTCCACCGACACGATCGACTTGTCGAAGTGATGAAACGGGTTCTGCCGGGATGGAATCTGCTCGCGGATCCGCTGGATCCCCACCGAATCGAGCCGCACCAGGGGGATTGAGAAACGGGTCCAGAACTCCTTCTGGAACTGCACCAGCATGCTCTTGGTGGTGACCACCAGGATTCGGCGCCCGCGACCCCGGCGGATCAGCTCGCAGCAAAGGACTCCACACTCCAGCGTCTTGCCCAGCCCGACCGAATCAGCGATCAGCAGCCGCTGCCGCGGCATTGCTAGCGCCTTGGCGGCAGGCTGTAGCTGATAGTCCATGACGTCCATGGCCGCCCGGTGGCCCACCACCAGCTCGGAGCCAGTGGGAACCGTTCGGCGCAGGTGGGCCTCTAGGAACAAGAGGCTGTCGCGGTAGTTGGGCGAGGGGTCGCCGACCAGCTCTGTGTCCTCTGGCTGCAGCACCTTCAGGTCGGGCTCGAGATCCTCCAAAAACAGAGCGTTCTGCTCCTGCAGGAAGGGGGACACGCCGACCACATCCAGCAGTCGTTGACCCTCCCGGGTGGGGAGCACATTCCGCACCATCCATTCGGCGTCGCGGCACTGGATCCGAGCCCCAGGGGCAATCATGGCTTTAGGCATGGGTGCTCATCCCCGCCGTCCTCCCTTTACCAGCCTCAACAGACCCATGCACGGCCACCTCAGATTGAGGACCTTGAGGTCGGATCATTAAAAGAGTGCTCAGTAGTTGCCATGCACTGTCGAGCCCCTTCACAGGCAGGAGCGCTCCGTTCATGCGAAGAACCAGGCGAGCACTGGGAACACGAACGCCAGGGAGACCACTTGCGGGCAGTTTGAACGGGCCGCGGCCGAATTGGGGGTATCTCAAAGAGGAATCACTGCAGCACGGGCAAGAAGAGGCAGGATCTGCCTACCCCTTGGCTGCTGAGCCGGTGCGGTCCCATGCCCTTCCGCTTTCGCCGCAGCGCCCGATTCGGCCCCCTGCGCTTCAACTTCGCCAAGAGCGGCCTCAGCTCGATCTCCCTGGGCGGCCCTGGAGCGTCCTTCAACATCCCGATCAGTCGCTCAGGTGCGCCCCGCACCACCGTGGGCTTGCCCGGCACGGGGCTGAGCTGGAGCGTTGAACACAGCCCTGAGGCGAATCAACCAGCCCCGGCGCGCCTCCCCGCTGGCCCGGCGGAGGGCCTTCCCAACAGCCGCCGCTTCCGCCCCGGCCAGCTCGACGTCTTCAAGCAGGGGTGCTTGGGCGTGCTGCAGGAGAAGCTGTTTGCGCCCGGATCCCAAGGCCAGCTGCTCTGGGAGCTGAACCTGATCACCCGCCTGCTGGCGGATCCCGCCATTGGCAGTCGGACGCAGGGCCTTCTGGCCGTGATCGAAACGCCAGAGGCGATGGAGGGCTACCTGATGCGTGCCCAGAGCCAGGACGATGCCAAACGCCGTGCGCACCGTTGTGTCGAGGCAGCCCAGGAAGCGGCACGGCTGGTGAATGCCCGGAGCTGGCTGAAGACTGCAGATCTGCCGCTCCCTCCGCCCCCTCAGGCATAAACCCCTATTGCCCTGGCCGGCAGGCCGTTCGATCGTTCTCCTATCGGATTAGGAGGCCCTTTGATGGATGACACTCCCCCGGGTCAGGCGTCAGGAGCGCGCTGACGATCCGGCCCCTGCTCCAACACTCTCATCGGATCTCTGGCTTCCCTGGCGTGTGACACCGCTGTGTGTGTGCTCCGCCGCCGTCCATTGCACCGTTAACGGCCTCGCCTCAGGTGCCCCGGACCCAACGGGAAGTCCCACTGGAACCCTGGCCCCAGGTGCCAGCGTCAGCAGCTCCGCCCCACCAACCAGAATCCTTCAGAGCCCGGTGGCCTCGTCACCGGGCTTTGTCGTGATCCCCTGTTCCATGGCTGACCTCGCCCGGACCCACCAGGCCCTCGCTGAGGACTACCGCTGGCATTTGCAGATCGCCGCCGGCAAGCTGCTCGCCCTACGCAACTGGTCGTTGGAGGCCACGGTGGCGTTGATCCACACCCAGACCCAGGGCATCACGATCGGTCCGGTGAGGAGCATTCCCCTATGGCTGGATCACCTCCCACCGGAGCTGGATGCCTTTGTAAGGCTGCAGGTGCAGGCGTTGCTGCGCACGGCGATCGAGACCAGTGGCGATGGCCTCCACACCCTGGCGCTGCTGCAGTGGGATGGCGGCAGTGGCGCCACCGTGCTGGTGGCTGCGGGCCGACTCAACCAGCAGGGGCTCGCCGCGGAGCAGGAGCTGCTGCTGGGGGTGGAGATGGCCGGCGCTCTGGGTCATCTCGCCCTCGGGCTTTGCGCCAGCGAGCAGCCGGAGGCCCTGCCCCTCACCTCAGGCCCCGCTGCATCCCCCAGCAGCAAGGCCACGGCGGCGTTGCTGTGTCCGGTGGGATGCGGCACCCGCACCCGTCAGCGCGCCCTGCTGCTCAGCCTCTACGACAAACGAGCAGAGCAAGTGCCGGCAGCCGTTCAGTCCCCGGAACGCGAAAAGGAGCTGCTGCTGCTTGCCCGCCGGCTGGGGGAGCTGCTGGCTGATGACGGCCCTGACGCAGGCCATGGCAAGAGTCAGTGATCGCCGCTTCTCGCTGCCGTGGCCCTGTTCTGGACGCAACTGGCCTCCCTGCTCGGCCCTCCAGGCCAGATCGGACCGCCGGGACCCCAGGGCGTAGGCGTGCCGGCCGGGGGCAGCACCGGCCAGCTCCTGCGCAAACGCAGCGCCGCGGACCACGACAGCGAATGGGCCACGACCCCGGCTGCTGATCCCCTCTTCATTCAAGGGAGCGCACCGAGCGCCCAACAACTGGCGGGCGCCAGCCGTTACCAGTGGTGGGACACCAGCGGCGGGGCCCTCACCCTCTACATCGAGGACGGGGTGAACTGATGGCCCTACGCAATGCTTTTGAGGACCTCGCCCTGGAGAGCACGCTGCAGGCCCTGCGGCTCGCGGTTGCTGCTCTGACCCGCACCATCGGCTTGATGACGCCCGATACGGCCGGCCGCATGCGCGTGATGCTGGAGTCGGCGCCTGCGGTTGTGCCGGCCAGCCAATCCGGCACTTGGAACCTCAGCACCATCACCACCTGCTCCACCCTCACCAACCAGAGCCAGGTGGGCGGCTACAGCGCCAACGATCAGATCCCTGCCCTGATGCACCTCTCCGCCGATTCCCTTCGGCGGAACATCACCGTGAGCTGAGGTGAACTGAGATGCCCATCAGCAACGGCAACCGCAAGATCCTCGATCTCAAACGCTGGGAGTTCTGCACCCCCGCGCCCGCCGCCACCACCACTGGTCACTTCATCGTCTCCAGTCGCCATTACCGCCAGCAGCAATTGCTGGTGCAATCCAACACTGCCGCCTTCCTCTACAACCCGGCGGAGGACGGCTGGATACAGATTCCCTCCCCCGCTCTGGCAGGGACCTTTGGCGCTGGGGCCTGCGGCACTGCTGGGGCCTTCTCCACTGGGGCGACTGCTGCGGCCTCCAGCCTCACCGCCACTGGCGGAACCACCACCAGCCTCACCACCAATCAAAACCTGCAGCGGGACCTGCGGGGCTACAGCGTCTTGATCGTGGGCGGCAGCAACGCCGGCCGGCTCAAGACCATCGCCGCTAACACCCTCGGCGCCAATGCGGTGCTCACGTTCACCGAGACAGAAGCGACGGCCTTTGATGCCACCAGCCAGTACCGCCTGCTCACCCCCACCTTCTTTGTGCTGGGTGCTGGCACCCTCGCTGCCGGCTCGTTCCGGCGGTATGACTTCGCGACCAACAGCTGGATCACCTTGGCCCACGGCGGCCTGCCGGCCACGATCGGCACCGATGGCCGGCTGATGGCCACCCCGGCCTGGATCGACAGCGGCTTCCGCTCCTTTGCCTCTGGCACCGCCACTGGCGGCAGCAGCACCACCCTGACCAACACCGCCAAGAGCTGGGCCACGAATCAGTGGGCCAACAGCCAGCTGCGCATCACCGCCGGCACCGGCGCCGGCCAGATCCGCACCGTCGCCAGCAACACGGCCACCACCCTCACCCTGAGCAGCGCCTGGAGCACGGCTCCCGATGCCACCAGCCAGTACAGCCTGGAGGGCAACGACGATTTTCTGTACTTCATCGGCAACAACGCCATCACGCTGTACCGCTACAGCATCAGCGCCAACAGCTGGTCCACCCTTTCGCCCACCACCGCTCGCGCAGCGGCGCCGGGGGCTGGTCTTTCCGGGCACTGGATCCACTCTGTGAGTGCCAGTGACTGGAACAACGAGGCAGCGATCCGCAATGGCCGCTATCTCTATTCCTTCCGCGGCGGCGGCTCCGCAGCACTCGATCGCTATGACATCGCCGCCAACAGCTGGGAAAACGCCCTTCCCAATGCCCCAGCAACGGAGACCTTCTCAGCGGGTACCAAGTTGGTCTACAACGGCGATTTTCTCTATCTGCAGAAGGACGCCACCAACCGCTGGTTCCGCTACGACTTCGCCCAGTCCGCCATGGATGGCTGGACCACCATGCTCTACCCCCAGGGCGCGGCCGTGGTGGGCGACACCGCCTTTGATGTGTCCTTCCGCGATGGCAATACCGAGATTGTTTATATCTACATGCTGCTCAACAGCTCGGCGGTGAGCCTGAGGCAGATGGTGATCTGAGCCCCCAAAGGGGGCAGACAGGGAGGGACTCGATCGCTGGCAATAGATCGTGACCTGCCCGGCTGCAAGGCCAGGCCTGCACTGCTTCTGCCATGGGTTCCTGGAAAACCTCCGGTTCGATCCGCGGTCCTGAGGGGCCCGCCGGTCCGCAGGGTTCGCCCGGTGTGCAGGGCGTCCAGGGGCCGGCTGGTCCCCAGGGACCCCAGGGACCATCGGGTTTGCAGGGGCCGCAAGGCCCGGCGGGACCTTCCGGCCCGGCCGGACCCACTGGCCCCCAGGGCATCCAGGGCCCAGCGGGGATCGGCATCAACTTCAAGGGCCAGGTGGCCACCGTCGCCAACCTGCCGGCTAACGCCACCAAGGGCGATGCCTACCTGGTGCAGGCCGATGACTCGCTGCGGGTCTGGGATAGCAGCACCAACAGCTGGGTGAACGGCGGCTCGATCCAGGGCCCTCAGGGTCCGGCGGGTGTGGCCGGCCCGACCGGTGCGACGGGGGCGCAGGGACCGGCGGGCCCCCAAGGACCTCAGGGCATCCAGGGTCCGGCCGGCGCCGATGGTCTGATCGGCCCCCGCGGCAGCGGCTGGTTCACCGGCACCGGTGCACCACCGGCAGTTATCCCCGGTGCCGTCGATGGCGATCTCTACCTCGATCTGACGACGGGAACCGTCTACGTGCTCGGCCCGATTCGCATCGCGGATCTGCCCGCCATCGGCAGTGCCTTCCAGGGTGGGTATTACGCCGGCCTGATCAGCCACACCGCCAACGGCGTGGCCACCCATGCCCTGATCATTTCGCCCAAGACGGCAGGCTCGCTACTGAACGTGGCCTGGAAGAGCGCCAACACCACCAGCGCCGGCACCACGAGCGTGTTCGACGGCTGGGCGAACAGCGAGGCGATGAACAACTCCAGTCATCCGGCGGCCCAGTTCTGTCGCTCGCTCAACATCGGCGGTTACGACGACTGGTACCTGCCCGCAGCCCAGGAGTGGGACATCTTGTATCGAGCCTTCAAGGCGGAGGCGACACCCAACGGCAGCTACTTGGGGGCGGGCTTTGGCGCCAACCCCTATGCGGTGCCCCAGGGCGGCAACTACAGCGACAGCAATCCGTCCCTCACTGGAGTGCTGGCCTTCCGGGCCAACGGTGCGGAGACGCTCCGGCACTTCGATGAGGCCTTCGGCGACGATCCTTTCTTCCACTGGACTTCCACCCAGGCCGCCACTGGCACGGCCTATCAGCGGACCACCTACCTGGGCACCCAGTTCGCCGAGAGCAAGACGGTGGCCACGGCCACCCAGGTGCGAGCGATCCGCCGCATCCCGGTGCTGCCGTAAGCAGCGAGGAGGCAACCCATGGCCAACTGGCTGCCGCGCACCCAGGTCCCCGGTCAACGGCTGAGCGTGAGTGCCACCACCACGCCCCTGCTGCCAGGCGCCAGTGCCCTGCTCGATCTGCCGGGCCTGGGGCGGCTGGGCCATTTCCTGGCCGTCAGCACCGATGCCCCGGGCTGGGTGAGCTTCTACAGCTCGGCGGCGGCCCGCGAGGCCGATGGCAGCCGCCCCATCACCCAGGACCCCACCCCAGGCAGCGGGGTGCTGCTCGATCTGGTCACCACCACCGCCGCCCTCACCGTCACCGCCCCGCCGGGGGGCACCTATTTCTCCACCGACGGAGCCACTGCCCCGAATAGCCCCCCACTGCTGCTGGCCGTGGTGCGCAACACCGGCACCGTCCAGGCCGCCATCGCCCTCACTGTCTTCGCGGTGGTGCTGGCGCCATGAGCCGCACCCTGATCGACATCAGCCGCGTCGGCACCTACACCACCTGGCCCTCGGTGGCGGTGGAGGTGAACGGCTATCTGCAGAGCTGGATCACCGCCGCCAACGCCCAGGTGAGTCAGCACCAGCTGCGCCTGGCCACCACCCCCAACCCCAATGCCACCGCAACGGATCCCTGTGGCTGGCGCGTGGAGGCGACCCTTGCCCAGCGCACCCCAGGCGGCGTTCCGGCGGTGCTGCTTCTTGAGGTGTTCCTCACCGGCACCACCCTGCAGATCAGGCCCGGGATCGGCAACAGCGAGCCGTTCGTCGGAGCCGATTCCCAGCAGGGCTGGGTATACCCGGCCGCCGATGTCAGCAACAGCAGCGGAGCCTGGAGCACCACGCCATTGCCCTTGACGGCGCAGGTGGGTTGGTCACTGGAGCCGGGTGCTGAATACTTCGTGTTCGCCTACAGCCAGCACCGGTTCACCAACCGCCAGGCGGTGCCGCTGCTGATCGCCCGCGATCAGGTGTCTGGCCACTGGATCTTGGCGGCCTCACCCCCCTCCACAAGCGACGGGCTGCGGGCGGTGAGCTGGAACGTCCGCTCTGGCCAGCCCTCAGGCTCCCGCACCCTCTTGCGCGAGCTCACCAGCACCACGGTGCAGATCCGCCAGCCTGCCGAGCTGGTGCTCGCCACCACGGACTGGAGCTACTACGAGAGCGCCAATGAACCCGCCCAGTTCTGGGAGCCGCTGATCCTGCCCCCTGATTTCGCCTCGGTGAACCTGAGCAGTGCGGCGATGAGCTACTACAAGCCCGCTGATGGCAACGAGTGGCTGGCGATCGGCGCCCACGGCCTGCTGCTGCGCACCAAGGAGGCAATCACTCCCCAGGGGGGGCAAGGAGGTGCGGCCCCATGACCTATCAGGTGTTCTGCCAGGTGTTCTCCGCCGGCAGCTGGAAATGGACTAGCAAGGACCCCGCCAGCGTGGGCATGCGGCTGGACGGGGCGTTTCGGGCGTTCGCGGTGACCGTCAACGCCCTGCCCGGCAATGCCGATACTCCCCTCTCGGTCATCCGCTCGCACGCCGATGCCAACGCCACCCGCTGGGGTTACACCTGGCAACTGGGCCACCCGATCGAGCCCGCCCACCTCTGGTTTCACGTCGAGAGCCCCACCACCAGCGGCGCCACCCTCCAGGGCGAGAGCCAGACCTACAGCTCCGGACAGTTCGGCTCCGCCAAGGCCAGCACCTTCTCCAACAACACCAGCAACGGCGGCTACGGCGCCTACAGCAACTCCGTGGCCAACAGCGCTGGCCTGGCCTACATCGACAGCACGATCACCGGCGCCACCTCGATCGGCGCGATCCTGCTGATCGCCCAGGACACCACTCCCGGCCGCGAGTTCTTCTGCTGGACCCTCAAGACCACCGGCGGCAACGACGAGCTCCACCGCGACTGCTGCCATGCGCTCTACAAGAGTCCCGGCACCACGGGTTGGTGCTCACTGGCCGTCTTCCCAAGGACCAGCCGGCAGTCCTACGAGACGGTGGCACTGCATGGCTACAGCGGCAATCGCTTTGGCAGCCTCCCCCCCTCTATCAGCGCCAGCCTCCACAGCAATGGCCACCAGCTGCGCAGCGGCATCGCCATCGGCCACTACGACCTGGTGCTCGATCCCCAGGGGCTGCTCGACAGCCCGCCGCCCCTGATCCAGCTGCCGGCGCCGTTGTTCATCGGCTCCACCACCATCCGCGGCGCCAGCACCCACTTCGGCAAGGTGACCCGCCCCGATGGGGTGATGCTGCAACTGGGCCAGCGCTCCCTCGCCCACGACATCTGGCTCTGGCTGCCCAGCGGCACCAGCCACAGCCAGGTCAGCCCCTGGATGTCGGTCTTTGCCCTGAGCTACTGGCGGGAATGCAACGAGCTCCACTTCATCAGCGGCCTGCCCCTTGGGGGCCTGCCGCCTCAGGGCATCCAGCTGATCACCGGCACGGCGGATTTCATTCGCAACTTCCCGCCGATGAGTGCGGCCGGCACCAATCAGCATCCGCAGCAGGGGCCCCTGCTCTCTAGCTCCGGCAGTGAGGGAGACGGGGGTGATGGCAGCGGCGCTCTGTCCAGGCCCACCACAGGGCTGCTCTGGCCTCGGGGGGTTTGAGGCCACCTGGATCGCTCGATCGCCAAAGCCTGGGAGCAGGTGATCACGATTGATGAGGTCAACAGTTGAAGGGATACCGGTGACACCACAAAAGTGATCCCCTGGCATCAGCTCGGCAAACCAGGGCGAAACAAAGGAGGAGCAAGATTCCCCTCCCTATACTGAGCAACATGGGGACTGTTGACCATGGCGCAGGGAATCTTTGTTGAGCTGGCGGTACCGGATGACTCTTTTCTAGACGTCTTCTGCTGCGGCCAGGCACGGGTTGATCAATACTTCCGTACCCGCGAATGGTTGGCAGAGAAAAGCAAGGGAGGGTCGCTCACGACTTACGTTTTCCGTGCTGGAGAGGCTGGACCTGTTGTGGGGTATGCGGCCGTGAGCTTTCGCAACCAGCCCCATCCTGATGACGCGAGCAGCTCGAAGGCCAAGGTTTTGGTGATCTCGATGCTTGGTGTCGATCAAGCGTTTCAAGGCCAGATGAATCCCTTGGCAGAGGATCATTCCTATGCCGCTTCAGTCATGGCCGACCTCGAGGAACGCGCGAGATCCAAACCAAATTGTGTTGCCCTGAAGCTATGGGTGCGCTCGACCAATGCGCGGGCAATCGGCTTCTATACGTAAGTCGGCTTTGTCACAGATCCAGCCGGCCGATTCCAGCTTGATGATGGCGACCCAATGCTGACGATGCGAAAGTTTTTGCGCTGAACTGGAATCAAGAAAGCGGTAAATCGGCCGACTCGTCATTGCAATCAACAGGTGTCAGATCCCTGCGGCTATTGCGATCGCGCAAGCTTTCCAAACGCGACCTCACGGCCTCCACATCTTCCAGCGGGAAGCGCCAATGGCCGCCAGGCGTTTGAAAGGCAACGGGAAACCAGCCGCCCTCCAGCCAGTTCTTCACGGTGTTGGCCGACGACACCCCAAGCAAGGTGGCGGCCTGCTTACTGGTCAGCGGGGCAGCTGTGGCACTCGCGACCAGCCGATCAACCAGGTCGCTGCGACCAGCCTCCCGGAGGGCGGCGGTCACATCACTGAGGAGAGCCGGGCTGATCGCAGTCATGATCTGATCGTACGCCAAAGCGTCAAAACCGTCAGTTGGTGCTGCTCGATCGTTGCGCCAGGAAGGCCTTCCTTGAGCCCCCCCGGCAAACGACTACCGGGCCCGCACCAACCTCCCGCGCACCTGCTCCCGCTCAGCGCGCCTAGCCGGCAGGGGTGATCCCCGCAGGATGGCTTCAATGCGCTCCACCAGATATTTGGGCACCATCCCGCCCGCTACACGCTCGCGGGGAAGCAGGAAGCCCCCAGCCAGCCGATTCCACTGGGCAGATTCCTGATGCAACAGCCGGCCTCCCTTGCCGCTTTTCTCAAAGTGCACCAGGCACCCCTGATCGGGGCAGGCATGGAGGGTGACGCGCCAGCGAATCCCGCTCTGGAGCACATCGTGGAGAACCTGGACTTGGGCCATGGCCATAACGGCGGAGGACCCGACCCAAAGGCGGCGCCGCGCAAGGGCTGGCCAGGATCCGATGCAGTCGCATCCCAAAGGCAATCGGGTCCTGTGGCGGCCAGCTCGTGGAACCCTTGCGCGAGTGCCGCAGCATGGGAAGGGCCGCCTCCGTTGACCAATTCAACGGAAGCGGCATCAGGTGTCTTGAAGAGCGGTGGAGCAGAGCTCAGCCCTGCCACACCCTCCCGAAACGCTCCGCCACCAGCTGCCAGCTCAGGGTGCTCTGGCGGCTCAGGGCAGCGAACACCGAGTTGGGCTGCTTGTCGAGATACTCAGGCACCACACCACTGACCAGGAAGGCCGTGATCTGTTGCTTGCTGGGCATGGCGTCAGCGGCCAGGCCGCTGTGGGCCACCGTCTTGTCCAAGAGGACGCTCAACCGCTGCTCGGTCCAGTAGGTCCGGCCACCGCTCTCGCCCGTCAGCTGGCCCTGGTATAGCAGGCCCACCTGCTTGGCCACGCCGGACTGTCCGCCATGGCGCTGCACCGCACCCTTCACCGAGGCCGGCAGCTGCGTCTGCAGAGGCATCAGGCCCGGAGCTCCCAGCACCGCAGCAAAGCGATGCAGGAACTGGCTGAGCGTCTCCTTGCGATGCCAGTAGCCGTAGCCGGCGTCCTCCTCGTTGTTGGCGATCACCCTCAGATGCAGGGTCCATTCCGCCTCGGGCACCTCCATGGCCAGGGCGGCGTAGAGCTCGAGCCGCCGGTTCAGGTTCAGATGGATCACCTGCTCCAGACCCAATGCCGAAGCGGAGGATCCTTCGCAGAGGCTCTCTTCGAGGGCATCGGTGTGGAAGGGCAGCCTCCCCAGGCTTACCAGCCAAGGCTGAAGGGCCGCCAGCAACCGCTGCCGCTCGCGTTGCTCGCGGCGGTCGCCCATCCGCTCGGCGAGTTCCTTGGGGGTGAGGCCGCAGCACTCGCTCAGCTTGCGGAAGCTGATCCGCACCGCCTCACGGGTGATCGGCGGGCTGGCCATGTCACCGATGGCCTGCAGGGTTTCCCCACCGGCATGGCGCAGGTAGGCCTCCACCGCTCTGGCCGATTCCACCGCACGCCTCAGCTGGCGCAACCAGCCGCTGGCACTGCCCACTGCCGAGAAGCGCTGGCGGTAGGTCTCCAGAAGTACCCCCTGAAGCCCCTCCGCGAGCAGCCGCCGGTCGTCATCAGCGCCGGCGGCGGCCTGAATGTCCTGGAAGACGGTGCGCAGCTGGTGGAGTTCCTCGCTGCGGTGGTCCAGGGCAGTGAAGTGCTCCAGGGTGAGCGCGGTTAGCTCGTCCAGCATCCTGAGTGCACCGGGCGTCTCCACCGATGCGCTGCCGAGCAGGTCAGCGGCGCGATCCAGCCAGCGCTGATCCTCCGCCTCATCAATGCAAGGCTGCGACGGCTGAGCGCCCCAGCGGCCGGCCGAGGAGCTGACCGTGGCAATCGCCTCGGCCATCGGTGCAGGCGGGGTGAACGTCTCGGCGGGATCAAGTCGCAGGGGGAAGGGCAGCCCCAGACGCTCCAGACCATCGCTTAGCTCCTGCAGCCCGTTGGCGCCCAAGCCGCGCAGGCGCAGCAGTTGCGGCTCTTCCAGGCCGATCAGATCGCTGATCCGCTGGAGCCCGTTGCGGCGCAGCGTGTTGTCCATCCGGATGCTCAGGCCCAGCAGGGCAATATCCAGTTGCAGCTCAACTGCCGGCTCAGCGCTGGACGGCGCAATCGTGCGGCTCTGCCCGAAGGAAAGCAGCTGCGGCAGCTGCACCGCCAGCACAGGCTGGAGCATTGACACCAGACGCACCAAGGAGCGCCCGGCGCCAGGATCAATCAGCCCCCGCTGGATCGCCTTCTGCAGCTCCTGGCAGAGCCGGGTATCCTCGCACAGCCCAAGGATGGTGATCAGGAGCTCGCGGCGCTGGGCAGGCCTGAGGGCGGCCAGGCTGCTTTGCAGCTCTTCACCTTCCAGGAAGACAGCGCCATCGAAGCCGAGACCGCACCAGCAGCTGCGCAGCTGGTCCATTGCGGTGCCGACCATCGTGATGGCCAGGCCCCTGGCCTGAGGCTGCCCCTGGTTGCGATCGTCGGGCTGGGGAGCGGCGGAAGAGACGAGGCAGGTCATGGGGTGGGTGACGAACTGGAGACAGTGAAATCCCGATAGAACGCCAACGTGCCCAACGAGTGCGAATGACGTAGGACGCTAGGTCGCCAGGCCGACACGCCTGCAGGGATAGACACAGATGAAAGGTGGGATGATGAATGGCAGCTTTGTGGCAGGCTCCGCAGGTTTCTGGTGCTCAAACACGCCTATGCCCCAGCGGAAGACCGCACGCTTGAGCTGCGCAGCGGCGACTTCTTTCGCGAGGGACTCACCACAGATTTGCTGGTGATCTCAGCCTGGGATGGATATTACAAGCCTGAGCAAGGCACGATGATTGCCGCCTTGAGCCACTGCTGCGGGATCAACGTGGGAGGACTGGAGCGTGCGCTCGACTTCACAGGATCTGATTCCATCAAAGCCTGGGTAAGCCACGAGCTGGATACTGCTGATGCGCCGATTGAATGGCCAGAGGGCTGCACAACGCGATTCAGGAGGCTTGCCGTGATCGAGAGCCCGCGAATTGATGGCGAGCTTGCCGGTGATGGATCAGAAAGAAAGGAAATACCAGTCTTCAGGAAGATGTTCAGGCTGCTCGCTCTTCTGCCCCTCCATCAGGTCCCTTGCCGCATCGTGGCAACGCCCCTTCTCAATGCGGGCCAGCAGAGAGCCGAGCTTCAGGATCTGACTCCAGGGTTGATCGAAGGGATCAGAGTGGGCTTCAACCATGTCCCTGATCTGAAGCAGCTGGTGGTATTCGATCTCAAGGCGGAGGCGATCGATAATCTCGTGATGACGATCCTGGAGCACTTCGGCAGCACCCAGGAAACAAGTGAACTGAAGCTGAGTAAAGAGCAGAGGCTCTACTTCAAGGAGATTACTCAGAAATTACAAGAATTTACTTGATTAGGTAGCTAGCTCCGCACTCCTCAAGATGCGTTCCGGCCGAGCGCCGCAGCTGCAGATGGCATGAACCACTCGCTCAGTCATTGTTGACAAGTTGAAGCGTCGGTTGAAGCGGTAATTGAAGGCACCCAGGTA
>JAPLIE010000184.1 GCA_026389265.1 Cyanobacteriota bacterium
TCGGGGCGACAGGATTCGAACCTGCGACCTAGTGCTCCCAAAACTCTCTTTTTAGGGTTTGAGGGATCGATTGCCAGGACTGGAGTCTGGGCCAAAAAGCACTGCTGTCACTGCTTTTTGCCGTGCAATGGGATGGCGGTCTACGGCAGCCCGTGCCAAGCTAAGGGGGTCGATTTGCTCACATATTTGCTCACATGGGGGGTTCTAGAGCCTCTGACGCCTGGGCTTCTGTTCTGCGCTCCGGCCTGCGCCTCTCCCTCACCCAGCGAGGCACGTGCAGCGGCTGGCGCGTTTCCGATCTGCGGGGGCGTACGCGCCTCACGGTCGATACCGGCGGCGGTCGTCATCAGGTTCTGTTGCCCATCGAATGGGCCCATGACCAGGCCGATGCCATCCGAGAGACGGTTCTGGCGATCCACGCTGCCTATCGCGAGGGACTTTCCCTCGATCGAGCCATTACTGCCGCACTGGTCAGCGATGAGCCAGCAACGGATCTAGATGCTGGTCCGATCGATTGGCCTGCCTTAGTGGATCGATTCAAATCCCGAAAGCTGAGCAGCGGCGCCATTAAGCCGCGGACATGGGAGGCCGTGTATCGGCGCCGTATGGCAGAACTGTTGGAAATCCTTGGCCGCAAGACACCACCCTCTAATCCCCGGGAACTGCTGGAAGCCGTCACAGCGCGGTGGTCTGATCAGCCTGGCTCCCGTGGCCGGCAGATGCAGGTGCAGCAGACCGCGGCGCTGCTGCGATGGGGAGTCGATAACGGCGCTCTGCCTGTGGAATGGGCGCCACCTCTGGATCTTGACCCCTTTGTGGGACGTAAACGGGAGGGACGGTCGATCACCACTCCGATCGAGGTGAAGCACATCCTGGAACTGGTGGAGGCCATCCCCGATAGCCGCTGGCGCTTCGCCTTCCAATTGCTGGCGGCCTTTGGCCTGAGACCGGAGGAGCTGCAACACCTTCAGCTGCGCGCCGGCCGCCTGTGGTGCAACTACCGCAAGAACACCAGTCGGGGAGAAACAAAACCGAGGCAGCTGCGGCTGCTGCCCTGCGATGACTGGGCTGAAGCCTGGGACCTATTGGAACAGTTCAAGGCCCAGCCACTACCGCCGATGCGTCCGGGCTATGGCGCCGAGGATATGGGCCTGTACATGCGTAGGCGCCGTCATTGGCAGAATCTGCGCCAGCAGTACGAATCAGAAGGGGAGAAACTTGTCCTCTATTCCGCCCGGCATGGCTACGCCCACCGCGCCCATCTGATCTGTGAACTGCCGCCGAAGGTCGCTGCTGCCGCCATGGGCCACAGCGTCGAAACACACCTTGCGGCCTATAGCAAGTGGTGTGGTGATGAGGTTGTTGATGACGCCTTCGAGCGGGCCGCGAATCGCCTTGGTCGATGAACGTTCCGACTTCGATCCAAGAGGCGCGGCGGGGCGCGCCGCCGATGGATTTCCTGGATGCCCGGCTGGAGCTGTTCCCCTCTGGGCTCAGCCACAGGAGAGAGGTGGATAGGGAGCGAGAGCAGTGACTCCCTTGTCTGTGGCTGGAAGCAACGCTTCACTCCCCCTGGTGCGATCAAAGCAGGAGTGATAGGTTGCTTTGATGGTTCCTCAGCAGGACTGATCGCTCGCATTCACCATGAACCCCAAGGAGCTGCGGCTTGCTCAAATGGATGCGGTGCTTCAGGTCGCCGCCAGCCAGTCACTGCCGCAACGGCCGCCGGCGGGTTGGCTGCGCGCCATCCGTGAGGCCCTGGGCCTGTCCACCGCTGCACTGGCTGCTCGCTTAGGGATCACAGCATCGGGAGTGCGAAAGCTGGAGCAGGCCGAGGCGACCGATGCCATCACCCTCGGCACCCTGCGGCGGGTGGCCGAGGCCCTGGACTGCGAGCTGCAGTACGCCTTGGTGCCCAGGCGCCCGCTGCGGGAGATGAGATGGCAGCAGGCCCTTCACCTGGCGCAACAGTGGCAGCAGCGCGCCAGCCGAACGATGGCGCTTGAGGCCCAGTTAGTTGCGACTCCCTCTGCAGCGGCGAATGAGCGGCTTGAGGCCATGGCTCAGGAGATCCTCCGCACCAGCGGCACCCGGCTATGGGATTGAACGAGGACCTGCCGGCCGGGGCGACGCCTCTCGATGGGGAGGAGCTGGAGGGGCTGCTGCCCTCCCATCTGGTGAATCGCAGCCAGCTGAACGAATGGGAACAACAAAACATCGAGGCCGCCCTGCTCTGGCTATCCCGCCAGCGACGGCCCCGGCCGCTGGAAGAGAGCTGGCTACGGCGTCTGCATCGCGAAATGTTCGGCCAGAGCTGGCGCTGGGCCGGTCAGTACCGCAGCAGCGACAAGAGCATCGGCGCCGACTGGCGGCAGATCCGGATGCAAGTACCGGTTCTGCTGGCCGACATCGCCTTCCAGGTGGAGCACCGGGTGGATGTGGTGGATCTGATCGCCATCCGTTTCCATCATCGGCTGGTCTCGATCCACCCCTTCCCCAACGGCAACGGCCGCCACGCCCGCCTGATCGCTGACGTGTTGATCGAGCAGCTGGGGGCACCTCGCTTCTCCTGGGGAGGTAGCAGTTCCCTGGCGAATGCCTCAGGCCTGAGACAGCAGTACATCGCTGCTCTTCAGCGAGC
>JAPLIE010000086.1 GCA_026389265.1 Cyanobacteriota bacterium
CGAGCCTCTCCAGGAAGGCGTATTGGAGCGCGCGGCGCGAGTAGTGGCTCCTGGCCTCCAGCTGGTGCAGGCTCAGGGGTTCATGGAGGTGTTCCTCGAGATAGGTGATCAGTTCCTCGAAGCGGTCGCCACCTTCGCGCCGTCGGGAGCGCAGCCGGCCCAGGGAATCGCTCTCCCGCAGCTCCGGCACCACTAGAGCCGCCAGCAGGCGGTAGATCAGCAGATCCAGCTCCAGGCGCTCCAGCAGGGCCTCGCTCTGCTCGCTTAGTTGGCTGGCCATGGCCAGCACCTCCCTCAAGCTGGAGAGCAGTGCCTGGCTGGCGCTGCTGTCGTCCGGTTGCCAGGGCCCCCGGGGTTCGAGGCGTTCCCGCCAGCTCTGGGGGAGGGAACGCTTCTCAGCCATGGCCATCGCTATCCGCTGCAGTCTTTCTCGCTCCAGGTGGAGCATCACCAGGCTGCTGCTGCTGCTCTCGCAGCTCCATGCCGCCCCTGAAAGAATCAGTAGCCCCTGATCGGCGCAGGACAACCGCCTGCCCCCTTGCTCCACATTGAGGATGCCGGCGTAGATCACAACGGCTGTCAGATCGGCCTGCCCATTGACGCTCAGCCGCATCGGCGCCAGCACCGAAGCATTGCTCACCAAGGAACCAATGCAGGGATTGTCGTGGTGGTGCCACCAAGGTTCGCTGGCGTTCGCGGCGGCGATCGAGGCGATCGGAAGCACTGTCTGAAGCGACGTTTTGCTCTGCTCCAGGCTGTTGGTGAGGCGCAGGCGGTGCTGGAATGGGTTCTGCAGCGGCGGTTGGCCTTGCATCGGATCCAGCTTTATCCACTTAGCTTAGGCCTAAGTGAGGCCCATCAATTTCGCAGGGCGTTCTCCAGGATGTAGGCAGCCAGGTTGGACAGGGAGCGGCCCTCTTGATCGCTGCGATCCGCTAGGGCTAAATGGGTGCTGTGGGGCACGGTGATGGTGATTCGCACGGGTTTGCGGAAGGTGATTTGTAGATTGGGAGAAAGCATCATTGTTGTGACATGTAATGGGTGCAGCCTACCGTTCTCGCGGAGCGCTTTTGCTGCTTTCTTCATAGGATGTGCTTTTGTGTGCGCCGTTGTGATCCTTTTGCGTGATCGGGAGTTGGCTGGGCGGGTGTTATGGGTTAAAGTGAAAGCAAAGTGGATGGTTAGACCTGCCTGGCAATGTTCATTGCGCTAAGCTAAATTGCACTCGACTGGCTCCATGCGATCCATCTAAATCTAGCCGGCGCCACACTGATTGGCGAGCTAGCTTTGTTTGTGCTCAAATGGCTTCGGCTATTCTTTGTTGCTGAACAATCCTGACTGTGGACACGGTGAACCATCCGCCTGAAACGGCTCAGGCCCCGCACTTCAATCTCGATCACTCCGAGCCGGAAGGTTCCCCGTCGTCGGGTGGGGCGGGGCTCCGGCATGTGGTGGGCATCGGCGCCTCCGCGGGCGGTCTGGAGGCGTTGCAGCAGCTGGTGGGCCAGCTGACGCCTACCGGTGCGGTGAGCTACGTGGTGGCCCAGCACCTCTCCCCCGACCACCCGAGCCTGATCGTTGATCTACTGGCCCATGCCACCACTCTGCCGGTGGTGGCGGCGGCCGAGGGCGATCTCCTGGCGCCAGGCGTGATCGTGGTGGGGCCTCCCAACCGGGACCTACGGGTGGAAGGGGATCGGCTGCGGCTGCTGGATCCTGAGCCCCGCTTCACCCCCAGCCCCTGCATCGACCTGCTGTTTGAGTCGATTGCTGAGCACTGGGGCGAGAACGGCGTGGCGGTGGTGCTCTCCGGCACCGGTTCCGATGGTGCCCGGGGGCTGCTCTCGGTGCGGGCCTGCGGTGGCCTCACCCTGGTGCAGGCTCCGGAAACGGCCCGCTTCGATGGCATGCCCCGCTCGGCCATCCACCTCGGCGGAGCAGATCTGGTGCTCGATCCGGCTGCGATCGGCCAGTTGCTCGCCAGCCGGGTAGCCGATGGGGGCGACTGGATGGCCAGGGACGCGCCAGGGGAAGTCCAGCCCCTGGATCCGATTCTCCAGGGGCTGCGCCTGGTCAGTGGCATCGACTTCAGCGAGTACAAGGACTCGACCCTGCAGCGCCAGCTGCGACGGCGCATGGCGATTCGCCAGGTGGTGGATCTGGATGCCTATCGCGAACTGCTGATCCAGGATCCCCAGGAAACGGCGGCCCTGGTGCGCAACCTGCTGGTGACGGTGACCTCCTTCTTTCGTGATCCGGCCGCCTTCGATCGGCTGGCGGCGCGGCTGAGGGACAAATTTCAAGAGTCTGGGAATCGCTCGTCCCTGCGGGTGTGGGTGCCCGGCTGTGCCACCGGTGAAGAGGCCTACAGCATCGCGATGCTCGTGAGCCAGGTGCTCGGCCATCCCGCCGATCTGGCCAGCCGGCTGCGCATCTTCGCCACCGACCTGGATGAGGCGAGTCTGGCGATCGCCCGCCGGGGTGAGTACCCCCTTTCCGCCGCCACGGCGATTCCGCCGGAGCTGCGCGACCGTTTCGTGACCGTGGAGCACGATGGGATCACGGTGTCCAAGGGGCTGCGCAGCTGCGTGGTGTTCGCCCGGCACAACGTGGGCGAAGACCCCCCCTTCCCCAACCTGGATCTGATTTCCTGCCGCAACACCCTCATCTACTTCAAGTCGGCCCTGCACGACCGGGTGTTGGATCTGTTCCGCTTCGCCCTCCAACCCGGTGGCCTATTGCTGCTGGGAAGTTCCGAGACAATCAGCTCGAACACCCCTGGCTTCGCGCCGGTGGATGCGGCCCAGCATCTCTTTGGGCGCATTCCGGACGAGGTGCGGCCGGCCCGCTCGCCTGGTTCCGGCCCTCTGGTCCTCCGGTTTTCGCCCCCTGGGC
This sequence comes from Cyanobacteriota bacterium, assembly GCA_026389265.1. GTDB lineage: Bacteria > Cyanobacteriota > Cyanobacteriia > PCC-6307 > Cyanobiaceae > Cyanobium. The sequence goes on from JAPLIE010000086.1 coordinate 2,896, forward strand.
GTCAGCTGGTGCGCTCCTCCCTGCTGCCGGAGGCGGTGCCGGAGCAGCATCTGGCCCTGCTGGAGGCCCTGGTGCGAACCCTGGCGCGGCCTTCCCTGGTTCTTGATGAGCATCACGAGCTGCTCCAGGTGATCGGGGAGGTCAGCCCCTATTGCCGACTTCCGGAAGGACGGATCACGGCGGCCGCCACGGCTCTCCTGCGGCC
>JAPLIE010000018.1 GCA_026389265.1 Cyanobacteriota bacterium
TCGGCGCGGAACGGTGACACGAAGGCGGTGAGCACCACCACGCCGGCATCGAGGAAGAGCTTGGCCACCTCGCCGATGCGGCGGATGTTCTCCTCCCGGTCGGCATCGGAGAAGCCCAGGTCGGCGCAGAGGCCGTGGCGCACGTTGTCGCCATCGAGCACGTAGCAGGCCAGCCCCTGCTCAAACAGGGCCGAGTTCACCGCATTGGCGAGGGTGCTCTTGCCGGCGCCGCTCAGGCCCGTGAACCAGAGGATGGCGCTGCGGTGGCCCCGCTGGTGCGCCCGGGCTGCCCGGGTCACAGTGGAGTGGTGCCACACGATGTTGGTGGCGATCCCAGGCTGCGTGGCGCCTCCAGGGCTGGCCTTCGTGCCGTCGGCGGTGTTGGAGGGGGCGGCGGTCATGGCGGCAGGAACGGAGGGGGTGGGGGGCAGAACAGCCGGAGCGGCGCAAGGCCGCGTCCAGACCATTCTCAGCAACGGCAGACCAGGTCTGAGCAACGGCAGACCAGGTCTGAGCAACGGCAGACCAGGGTCCCGCCTTTGATCAGCTCACCCGCGGTGTTGAGGGCGGCCCCCAGATGGCTCGCAGGCGCCGTCGCTGTTGCCGAGACGAGCCTGGTGGCATCGGCCAGGAGCTCCTTCAGGCCGCCACGGCCTCCACCACGCTCACCGGCGAGGGGGTGGGCACGATCCTCTGCAGGCTCAGCCCCGCTTTGCCGAGCAGGCTGGCGTACTCCGAGGGCGACCGTTCCCGGCCGCCCTCGGTCATCACCAGCATGTTGAGGTCGAGCAACTTGCCGGGGAAGGGCGCGTTGCCTGGCGGAATCACCTGCTCCACCAGCAGCACCCGGGCGCCGGGGGCCATGACGGCGCGGATCTGGTCCAGGATCCGCAGGCAGGCCTCATCGCCCCAGTCGTGGAGGATGTGCTTGAGCAGGTAGGCATCGGCGCCGGCGGGCACGGCGGCGAAGAAGTCACCGCCCTGCATGCTCAGCCTTCCCGCCAGCTCCGGCGGCACCGCCACCGGCGCCACCACCTGCGGCTGATCGAACACGGTGCCGCGCAGGGCGGGGTAGGCCGCCAGCACCTTCTGCAGCAGCAGACCACGGCCGCCACCCACATCCGCCAGGTGGGAGATGCCGCTGAAGTCGTAGGCGGCGAGCAGGGCGTCGATCTGGGCGTGGGAGTGGTCGCTCATGGCCCCATCGAAGATGGCGCCGCGGCGCGGGTTCTGCTGATACCACTCAAAGACCGACATCCCATAGCGGTGGCGGAAGGCGCCTTCACCGGTGCGCACGCTGTGCAGCAGGTCGGCCCAGCCGAGGTAGTGCTCATCGCCCATCAATCGGCCCACCATTCGCATCGAGTGGGGATGGTCGCTGCGCAGCAGCTCCGCCAGCGGCGTGAGCGCGAACTGGCGCGGCGCCGTTTCCGCAAAGATGCCCAGGCTGGCCAGGCCCCGCAGCAGCCGGAACAGGCCATCGGCCTCGGCGCCGCAGGCCTCCGCCAGCTCCTCCACCGGCCGCCCTCCGGCTGTCAGCTGGTCGGCCACGCCCAGCTCGGCGGCCACGTGGATCATCTGGGTCACCCAGGCGCCGCTGGCCAGCTGCATCAGCTGGTCGGAGGGGGAGAGGGCCGGGGGGCCGCCCTGGGCCTGGACCGCCTGGAGGGGCTGGCCTTGCTCGACCGGCGGGCTGAGGGTTGCGGCGGGCGGACGGGGGGATTCGGCGGGCGCCATTGGGGTGGCAGGGAGCTGCCTCCGCTTTAGCGCCGGGCGGGGTGTTGGACCATCGACCTCCGTCTTGGCAGCGAGGCTGACAGCAGAGTGCAGGCCCTTGCAGCCAGCCCTTGGAGCGATCGAAGGCTCAAGTACCGAGATCTGCGACCGCTTGATCACAGCGGCCCTGCGGCGGGCCGACGGACTGCTGGAGCGAATGCGGCGCGAGTATTCGTTCATCGAAGGCCCCATCAACATGGCGGGCCTTCGGGAGACTATGCGGTGATAGCAAAGCTACGTTTTACTATTCTTGTGTCGAGTTCTTCTTGGTATTACGAACTCCTGGCTGGTCCTGACTGTACTCAAGACATTGCTTTATCTGATGGCATTTTGCGCTGTCTATCCTGCAGTTATTCTGCACCTCTAGGGGATCTTCGGTCTCGCGATCCGCAGCCCTTCGTCACCACCATGCGACGGGATCTCCGCTTCGACCCGATCAAGACGTTGGCCGCCCTGGAGACCTCTGCTCCCGCCTCCACCTACCAGGGGCCCCGCGCCATCAGGGATTCCAATTCGCTGATGTCGGGAATCATGCAGTGGTTTGATGAACCCTGCCGTGTCCTTGATCTTGGCTGCGGTCCGAAGGACCAGAAACTCCCGATTGAATTCCTGGGCCACTCCTATGTGGGAGTCGACTACGACTCCACCAAAGCGGACCTGCTGGCGGATGGGCACGCCCTCCCCTTCCGGTCGGAGTCCATGGACTGTGTGCTTTCCTATGCCGTTCTGGAGCATCTACACAATCCCTATATCGCAATCAGCGAAATCGAAAGGGTTCTCAGGCCCGGAGGCCTCTATGTCGGGACCGTCTCCCAAGGGGAGCCATTCCATCATTCCTATTTTCATCACACGGCCTGGGCACTTCTCTCCTTGTTCGCTTCGCGTCCTTCGCTGCGTCCGGTGAGGATGTGGCCCTCGGGTGACACCCTCGGGTCGCTGGGACGCATGGGGAGCTATTCGAAGCCCGACCGCAAGTCCTTGGCGCTGCTGGATGCCTTCAACACCGCAACCCCCTGGCTTACGCCCCGCAAAGCCCGTCTGCCGGCCAAGGATCTCCAGATCGACGCGATCCACCGCGCTGGCTCCATCGCTTTTCTGGTTGAAAAGGTTGCCTCCGGCGCCTGATCCCGGGCCAGCTTGGCCAAGGGCAACCGGCTCGCCCAGGGCACTCACTCCTGGTGGCCATCGAGCATCGCCCGCGGGTCAGGACATGAATCAGCCCCCCCTCAACCCCCCGCCTGCTTCGGCCGGAAACCCTCCTTCTCCAGCGCCGCCAGGGCCGGCGCCACCTGGTCGCCCTGCAGTTCGATCACGCCGTCCTTGAGGGTGCCGCCAGTGCCGGAGGAGGCCTTGAGGGTCTTGAGCAGGGAGCGGGCCTCAGCTTCGGGGATGTCCAGGCCAGTGATCGCAGTCACGAGCTTGCCGCCCTTGCCGGCCTTGGTGCGCTGCACCCGCACCTTCTGCTGGGCCTTTGGCGTGGTAGCCCCCCCGGCTGCGGACGCGCCGGTGCTGGGCCGTGCCGTGCTCGCAGCGCTGCCGCTGAACTCCTGCCAGCCGCCTTTCTTCGCCATGCCGCACCCTGAGCCGCTGTTGCCGATTCTGGTTGGCGCCGCGCCAGGGCCTTACTGCTGCACCGGCAGCGGCACGGGGCCGGTGGTGCAGGAGCCCGTGCGCAACGAACAACGCCCGGCGGCCTCGGCGGCGGCCTGCTCCGCTTCAAGACGCTCCAGCCCTTCCCGCACCCAGAGCTTGCAGGCTTCCGTCGCATCCAACCCGGCGCTGCCGGCAGCCTGGGCCAGCCGTTGCTGCAGGTCGAGATCCAGCCATTCCAGGCTCGCCGGGGCCGGACGGGCCGGGGAGGTGGCGAGGGAAAGAGCGGGGGATGCCGTCATGGCCGGGCTTGGGGAGGACCTTTCAATTCTGTGCCTCCAGGCTCTCGCCCGGCAGTTCATGGTGATCGACGCGCCCGTAATGGGCCCAGTGATGTTGACTCCGCCATCGCCGACGCCCGCCCCTGAGGGGATTGGCAAGGCCCAGCACCATGAAGCCGCTCCCTTGCGATTCTCAGAGCCGATGCCGCTCCTCCCCCAGCTGCTCCGCCCCGAGCAGCGTTTCCACGTGGACGGCACGGTGTTTTCTGAGGGTCTTCCCATACCATCAGAGCCAGCAGGCTGGGCAAGGACTCCAGTAACGACGACCGTCAGTGGCCGTTTGCGGATAGGGGGGAAGCTGAGGCGGTCTGCTCGTCCCTTCCGATTCCATGATCAGCTCCCATGATCAGCACACTTCTTATTGTCACGGGGCTATTCACCCGGCATCGATGCCGCTGACCACCGGCCCTTCCCCGGCCTGTGGCCGCTTCGTCTCTACGACCCTCCTCCCTAGGCTGTCTCCACTGAATGCCGCCGCCGGTGACCACCACCGTTCCCCCCCTCCAGGCCACCAGCCCCGATCCCGCCAGCCTGGTGCCCGCGGTGCGGCCCGATCCCTTGGGGCGCTTCGGGCCATACGGCGGCCAGTACGTACCGGAAACCCTGATGCCCGCACTCGCGGAGCTGGAGACTGCCGCCGCCGAGGCCTGGGCCGATCCGGCCTTCACCGAGCGGCTCAACCACCTGCTACGCAATTACGTAGGTCGTCCCAGCCCTCTGTATGAAGCAGAGCGGCTCACGGAGCACTATCGCCGCGCCGAGGGCGGCCCGCGCATCTGGCTGAAGCGCGAAGACCTCAACCACACCGGCGCCCACAAAATCAACAACGCCCTCGGCCAGGGCCTTTTGGCCTTGCGGATGGGCAAGAAGCGAGTGATCGCTGAAACCGGCGCCGGCCAGCACGGCGTGGCCACCGCCACCGTGTGCGCCCGCTTCGGCCTCGACTGCGTGATCTACATGGGCGCCGAGGACATGCGCCGCCAGGCCCTGAACGTGTTCCGCATGCGCCTGCTCGGCGCCACGGTGCAGCCGGTGACCGCCGGCACCGCCACCCTCAAGGACGCAACCAGCGAGGCGATCCGCGATTGGGTGACCAATGTGGAGACCACCCACTACATCCTCGGCTCGGTGGCCGGCCCCCACCCCTATCCCATGCTGGTGCGCGACTTCCATGCCGTGATCGGCATCGAGGCCAAGCAACAGTGCGCCGAGGCCTTTGGCCGCTTGCCCGATGTGCTGGTGGCCTGCGTGGGTGGCGGCTCCAACGCCATGGGTCTATTCCATGCCTTTGTGGAGGACCCCTCCGTGCGCTTGATCGGTGTCGAGGCCGCCGGCGAGGGGGTAGCCAGCGGCCGCCATGCCGCCACGATCACCGAGGGTCGGGTGGGGGTGCTGCACGGCGCCATGAGCTTGCTGCTGCAGGACGAGGAGGGCCAGGTGCAGGAAGCCCACTCGATCAGCGCCGGCCTCGATTACCCCGGTGTGGGCCCCGAGCACAGCTACCTCAAGGGCATCGGCCGGGCCGAATACGCCGCCGTAACCGACACCGAAGCCCTCGATGCCCTGCAGCTCCTCTGCCGCCTGGAGGGCATCATCCCGGCCCTCGAAACGGCCCACGCCTTCGCCTGGCTGGAGAAACTCTGCCCCACTCTGGCCCCCGGCACCGAGGTGGTGCTCAACCTCTCCGGCCGCGGCGACAAGGACGTGAACACCGTGGCCGAGAAGCTGGGGGACAGGATGGGGGGGTGAGTGGCCATTGGCCGAGCCATGCGGGGCACGACACCGGGTAAGTCTCCTAAAGCGGATCTTCCTCCCACTGGAAGCGCGGCAGCTTGCTGAGGGTTTCCTGCATGTTGCGGGCCCAAATCTCCATCGAGCGGGTCACTTGGCTGTGCTCCTTTTCAAGCTTGAGGCGGCGGGAGACCCGCAGCTCATCGGTCGGAACCAGGGCGATCTCGAACGGTGGCCCCACGGTGAGATTGGAGCGGCGTGTCACGATCTGCGACACCAGGCAGAGGCGGGCCGCATCTTCGAGCGAAAGGCGCGAATGCCCCACGTAATCAAGGGGAGGCTTGCCGTATTTGCTTTCGCCGATCTGCAGGAAGGGGGTTTCCGGCGTGGCCATGATCGCGTTCCCTTGGGGATAGATCAGGTAGAGCCCGTGGGGTTGGCCGGCGATCTGGCCCCCCAGGATGAAGCTGGCTTCACCGCTGGCGCCGGCCTGCTGTAGGGGCGTGGAGAAGGCCCGCTGCACTGCCACGCTGAGTCGCCCCACGTAGTCGGCAGCTTCAAACAGGTAGCGGGCTGTGAGGAGATCATGGCTCTCGTCGGCAGTGCCGGGGGGCCTGGGCCCCGCCAAAGGGGGGGGAGCCCCAGGACCGTCGTTCACTGCGCTCATCATCGTGGCGGCCGCGGCGGCTTCATCGAGGGCCAGATCCCGGCGGATCCGGTTGAGCACGGCCTGGGTGGTGCCGAGATTCCCCGCTGCCATCAGCACGAACAGCCGATCCGGCGCGGGCTGGAACACATGCATCTTGCTGTAGCTGGAGATGTAATCCACCCCCGCATTGGTGCGCGAATCGGAGGCGAACACCAAGCCGCTCTCCAACAGGAAGCCCACGCAGTAGGTCATGGTCGGACTCGGTACTCCTTCATGGTCTGATTCTTTCCCCGGATCAGCTCAACAGGCGCTGCAGGATCGAGGCCACCGAATCCACTGCCGCCCGGGCCGTGGCGTAAGCCATGCGCATCGGTCCCACCAAGGCCACCTGCCCCCGGGAACCATCAGCCGTGCGGTAAGGGGCCTGCACCACGGAGCACTGGCCCAAGGCGGTGTGGGGGTGTTCCGTGCCGATCCAAATGCTCCTGGCGTCTTCGGCCGCCTGCCCGCTACCCGGGGCAGCCAGCACCTGCTGGGGGCCGCTCTCCACCAGCTGCACCAGGGGCAGCAGGCTGGAGGTGCGGCTGAACTCGGGCTGGCCCAGCAGGCCGCCCAGGCCGGCCGCCACCACCCCGTCGAACTCGCCCGCCCTGCCGAGTTGGGCATGGCTTTCCAAGGCCTGACGCAGGAGCCCCCCGCTGGCCCCAAGCTGGGCCGGCAGCCGCTCCCAGGCGATGCGGCCGGCGGGGCGGTTGCGCAGCTGTTCGTTGGTCCAGCGCTCCAACAGGGGCATCTGGTCGGAGCTGCCTCCCGGCAGGCGCAGGTTGAGGCTGGTGGTGAGGGCGGCTCCCTGCACCAGGAACACCAGCAGCCGGTCACTGCTCACCACCAGGCGCACCTCCTGGAGGTGGGGGCGGGGGCGGCGTGGCCGGCTGATCAGGCTCAGCAGGCCGGTGAGATCGGCCAGGCGCCGGGCCAGGTGCTGCAGCAGATCATCGAGGGCTGCCCACTGGAGACTGATGCCCGCCAGCTCCCGCTCCAACTGGAGGGCCGCAGCACCCGGGGAGGGGAGGAGCTGGTCCACGTAGAGGCGGTAGCCCAGTTGGCTGGGGATGCGGCCGGCGGAGGTGTGGGGCTGGGTGAGCAGGCCTCGCTGCTCCAATGCCCCCATGGCGGAGCGCACGGTGGCCGGGCTGGCGGGCAGCCCGAAGCGTCGCACCAGGATGTGGCTGCCCACGGGTTCGACCGTGTCCACGTAGTGCCGCACGGTGGCCTGCAGCACCTCTTGTTGCCGGCGGGGCAGGCTCTCCAACGGGACATCGGCTATTTGCACGTTTGCGATCGTAGGCAGACTGGGCCCGTGGCTGATGCTTGGTTGTGGGCGGGGATCCGGCGGCGGGTCGATCGCCCGGTTCCTGACTTGCCTGCTGGCGCTACAGGAGCGAGTGACACGCCACTTGCCTTGATAGCGGAGCGCTTGCCTCGATAGCGGAGCGCTTGCCTCAATAGCGGAGCGCTTGGATCAGGAGCTTGGCATTTGAATCAAGAGCTTGGCATTTGAATCAAGAGCTTGGTCTTTGAATCACAAGAGCTTGGTCTTTGAATCAATAGCGTGGCATCGAGGGATCCACCTCGCGGCTCCAGGCCTCAATCCCTCCCTCCACGTTCCACACCTCCGGGTAGCCCCGTTCCTGGGCCAGCCAGCAGCCGAAGCGCCAGCTGCGCATGCCGGAGTGGCAGATCACCGCCACGGGCCTGGCCGGATCGAGCAGATCGCCGATCCGCTCCATCCAGTCGCCCGAGCGACTCAGGGGCAGATGCAGCACCGGGTGAGGAAGGCGGGCCAGGTCCAGTTCCTGGTCTTCTCGCACATCCACCAGCTGGAGCGCGCTCCCCTCGCGCAGTTGTTCGGCAAGGTCAGGGGCGCTGAGGGTGCCGGGCAGCCGGGGGGCGGTGGTGCTCATGATGGGCGCCGGGTCGGGCGGGCGTCAGGATGGACCCATCCTGCAAGAGGGGAATGAAGGCCAGGCCTTTCCTGGCGGTGCTGCTGGCCTTGGGCCTGCTGGCCCTCACCCTGGGCGGCGCCGGCTGGTGGCTGGTGGGGCAGCGGGGCCCCCTGGCCCTGCAGCACCGAGAGGCCAGCCTGCCGCGGGCCGCACGCTTCGTGCCGCGCCAGGCTCCCCTCAGCCTCTACCTGCTCAGCGACGGGGAGGAACCCGTGGCCTATGCCCGGGCCGTGGCACCGGCCCGCAACCGCCGGCAGGCCGCCGCGGCGATTGAGCGCCTGCGCGATGGCGCCTTCGCCGCAGCGGGCCTCGACTACCCCACCGAGCTGGCCGCTTGGCTCGCCCCTGAGATCGGTCTCGCCCTCTTCGATCTTCCGGATGGGGATCCCGGCGCCGCCTCGGGGTCCGGCAACTGGCTGCTGGCCCTGCGCAGCCGCGACGGTGACGGCGCCCGCCAATTCGTGCAGCGCTTCTGGCAGACCCGCAGCCTGGCCGGCACCGACCTGCAGGTCAGCCGCTATCGGGGGATGGGCCTGATCAGCGGCCGGGGTGCCCTGCTCGGCCGCCAGCCGCTGCCCCTGGCCACCGCCCTGGTCGACGACGACCTGCTGCTCATCGCCTCCGGTCGGGGCGTGCTGGAGCAGGCTCTCGATGTTTCCCAGATCGATGAGCTCAACCAGGGCGCCGATCCTGCGCTGAGCCAGCGAATTGCCGACCTCGGCGAGGGGGCGGCCCTGCTGGTGGCGCACTCTGCCGGACTGCCGGAGGGGCTGGGAATTCCGGCCGATCCGGGACCCGCAACCCAGGTTCTGGCAAGCCTCCGCCCCGATGGAGCCGCCCTCTGGCTGGAGGCTCTTGTCGACCGGCCTGGCGCTGGGGCGGTGGGTGCCGGGGCTCTGGATGCCACCTCCCTGGCCGTGCGGCGCGCCCTGGTGGCGGCGGCCCCCGCCGCCACCGAGCGGCTGGGTCTGCTCCAGAACCCGGCGGCCCTGCTCTCCGACCCCCTGCTTCGCCCTCTGGTGGAGCGAGTGGCGGCCCTGGCTCCCGGGGCGGGCCCCCTGCCCCCCCTGCTGGTGGCAGCAGCAGACGGTCCCCTGGTGGTCGCCGAGGCGCCCGCCGGCTGGCTGATGGCCTCGCCGCCGGATCGGCCGGCCACCACTGCACTCGAGGCTCCCATGGCGGCCGCAGGCTTGATCCCGGCGCCGTTGGAGCTGGAAGGCCGCCCGGTCACCGTCTGGACCCGGCTGGTGGCCAGCCGCGGCGCCCGACCCGACCGGGAGGGCGTGGATCGCCTCCAGGCTCCCCTTGAGGGCTGGCGCGGCGACCAGGACGGTCAGGCCCTTTGGGGACGCAGCCTGGCCTTGCTGGAGGCTGCCGGAGACGGGCGGGGTGCCCAGAGGCGCGAGCGGCAGCTCGAGGCCCTGGATCGTCCTGCCGCACCGCTGCAGTGGGCCCTTTCGGCCGAGCCGGCCCGCTCCCTGCTGCGTGACTGGTTGCCCTGGCGACGCCTCGCGACCCTGGCCGGAGGTCCCCTGGATGCTCCCGTGCGAGGCCTGGCCCTGGCCGTGGAACCCGGGGCTGAAGGCCTGAGGCTGCTGGCCCGGCTCGAATTCGGATCGGGCCGATGAGCGCGATCGGCCCGATCCCCCGCTTCAGTGACACCTGACACGGCAGTTTCATGGCACCCTCCAGCCCCCAACTCCTGCTGGTGCGCCACGGCATCGCCGAAGACCGCAGCGAAGATCGACCCGACGGTCTGCGGGCCCTCACCCCCGCCGGACGCCGCCGCACCACGGCGGTGCTGGAACGGGCCGTGGCCTTGGGGCTGGCGGCTGACCGGCTGGTGTCCTCCCCCCTGGTGCGCGCCCGCCAGACTGCCGAGATCGCCCTCAGTGCCGGCTTGGCTCCCTGCCTGGAGCTGGCCACCGCCCTGGAGCCCGGCGCCGATCCCCTGCCGCAGTTGGCCCGCTGGTTGGCCTCCACCCCCACCGCTGTGGCGCCCCAGTTGCCCGTTTCGCTCCCACCCAACGCGGCTCCAGCCCCCAGGGCCAACCCCTCCACGTCGGCAGCGGACCGGCCCCTGCGTCTGGCCCTGGTGGGCCATGAACCCGACCTGGGGGATCTCGCCGCAAGGCTTTTGGGCGCTCCCCTTGGATCGATCGCCCTGCGCAAGGCCGGCCTGGCCTTGCTCGTCTTGCCCCGACCCGCCCAGGTCCGCTTAGCGGATCAGGCTGCGGCTGGCGCCTGGCGTCTGCAGTTGCTGCTCACCCCCCGGACCCTGCTGGTCTAGTGGTGGCACCCACCCCACTGGCAGCCTGCGCTACGGCGCTGAGGCGGCCCTCACGCCTAGGTTTTGAACTTCGGATCTTCACGGCACCTGGCATGGCGGCGAAAACCACCCCTGAGGAAGCCACCACCACGTCTGCCTCCGCCGCTGCCTCACCGGCGACTCCACCTGCCCCACCGATCTTCCGGCCTGGCCTTGAGGGCGTACCCGCCACCCAGTCGGCCATCTGCGACATCGACGGCCAGCGGGGGGTGCTTACCTACCGGGGCGTGCCGGTCGACCAGCTCGCCCGCAACAGCAGCTTTCTGGAAACGGCTTACTTGCTGATCTGGGGCGAATTGCCCACGATCTTTCAGCTCAACGACTTTCAGCAAGAGGTGCAGATGCACCGGCGTGTGAGCTTCCGCATCCGCGACATGATGAAGTGCTTCCCGGCCAGCGGCCACCCGATGGATGCTCTGCAGGCCAGCGCTGCCTCGCTGGGGCTGTTCTATTCCCGCCGGGCCCTCTACGACCCGCAATACGTCACCGAGGCGGTGGTGCGGCTGATCGCCAAGATCCCCACGATGGTGGCGGCTTTCCAGTTGATCCGCAAAGGCCAGGATCCAATCCAACCCCGCGACGATCTCGCCTATTCGGCCAACTTCCTTTACATGCTCACTGAGCGGGAGCCCGATTCCCTGGCGGCCCGTATCTTCGATTCCTGCCTGATCCTCCACGCCGAGCACAGCCTCAACGCCAGCACCTTCAGCGCCCGGGTCACCGCCAGCACCCTCACCGACCCCTATGCGGTGGTTGCCTCCGCGGTCGGCACCCTGGCCGGACCTCTCCACGGCGGCGCCAACGAGGACGTGCTCGACATGCTCGATCAGATCGGCACGGTCGACCGCGTGGAATCCTGGCTCGACCAGGCGATTGCCTCAAAGCAGAAGATTATGGGCTTCGGCCACCGGGAATACCGGGTGAAGGATCCCCGTGCCGTGATCCTGCAGGGCCTGGCTGAGGAGCTATTCGTGCGTTTCGGCTACGACAGCATGTATGACGTGGCCCGCAGGCTTGAGGAGGTGGCGGCCGAGAGGCTCGGCCCCAAGGGCATCTATCCCAACGTTGATTTCTATTCCGGCCTGGTGTATCGCAAGCTCGGAATCCCGCGGGATCTGTTCACGCCGATCTTCGCCATCGCCCGCACCGCAGGCTGGCTGGCCCATTGGCGCGAGCAACTGGGTGCCAACCGCATCTATCGTCCAACTCAGATCTACACCGGATCGGCTGAGCGCTCCTGGCTTCCCTTGGAGAGCCGGCCAGCCGCTAGCTGATCGGGTTTCCCCCAGCCCTGCTGGGGGGGGCCTAACGTCCCCCCACCTGCCCCACCAGCCATGCAGACCTTTGTGGTCGTGACTCCGGGCCTCGACCTGCAGGCCAGCTTCCTTGATCTGCTCGATGATTTCGGCGTGAGCCAGGGGCTTGCCCACCTGCTCTGGCTGCCGCTTCCCATGCTCACCGTGCTGGTGTCGGCCGTGGTGGGCGTTCTGGTCAACGTTTGGCTGGAGCGCAAGATCTCCGCCGCCGTGCAGCAGCGGATCGGTCCTGAGTACGCCGGCGCCCTCGGCATCCTGCAGCCCTTGGCCGATGGCCTCAAGCTGCTGTTCAAGGAGGACATCATTCCCGCCAAGGCCGACGGCCTGTTGTTCACGCTCGGGCCGGTGTTGGTCTTGGTGCCGGTGATCCTCAGCTGGCTGGTGGTGCCCTTCGGCCAGAACCTGTTGATCAGCAACGTGGGCGTTGGCGTGTTCCTCTGGATCGCCCTGAGCAGCATCCAGCCGATCGGCCTGCTGATGAGCGGCTATTCGAGCAACAACAAGTATTCACTGCTCGGCGGCCTGCGGGCCGCGGCCCAGTCGATCAGCTACGAGATTCCGCTGGCCCTGAGCGTGCTGGCGATCGTGATGATGAGCAATTCGCTCAGTACCGTGGATATCGTCAACCAGCAGAGCGGTGCCGGAATCTTCAGCTGGAACATCTGGCGTCAGCCGGTGGGGTTCGTGATCTTCTGGATCTGCGTTCTGGCCGAGTGTGAGCGCCTCCCCTTTGACCTTCCCGAGGCGGAGGAGGAGCTGGTGGCCGGCTACCAGACCGAGTACGCCGGCATGAAGTTCGCCCTCTTCTACCTGGGCAGCTACATCAACCTGGTGCTCTCGGCCCTACTGGTGTCAGTGCTGTACCTGGGCGGCTGGGGATTCCCGATCCCGGTGGAATGGCTGGCCGGCCTGCTGGGCCAGTCGGTGGATGCGCCCCTGGTGCAGGTGATCACCGGCAGCCTCGGCATCGTCATGACGGTGCTCAAGGCCTACCTGCTGGTGTTCTTTGCGATCCTGCTGCGTTGGACCGTGCCGCGGGTGCGGATCGACCAACTGCTCGATTTGGGCTGGAAGTTCCTGTTGCCGGTGGCCTTGGTCAACCTGCTGGTCACCGCCGCTCTGAAGCTGGCCTTCCCGGGCGCCTTCGGCGGTTGATCCGGCCGCGAATGCGCTGCCCAGCCGGACCCTCGTCCTTGCTTCAACGGTTGCGCCACATTCCCTTCCCGGCCGCCATCATGGGGGCCACCTCCGTTCCCTGAGCTTCCTCCCCCCATGTTCGGGTTCCTCAAGAAAGTCGGCGACTACACCCAGGATGCGGTAAGCGCGGCGAAATACATCACCCAGGGTCTGGGTGTCACCTTCGACCACCTGCGCCGCCGGCCGATCACGGTGCAGTACCCCTACGAAAAGCTGATCCCCTCGGAGCGCTATCGCGGCCGCATCCACTACGAGTTCGATAAGTGCATCGCCTGTGAGGTGTGCGTGCGGGTCTGCCCGATCAACCTGCCGGTGGTGGACTGGGTGATGAACAAGTCCACCAAGAAGAAGGAGCTGCGCAACTACTCGATCGATTTCGGCGTGTGCATCTTCTGCGGCAACTGCGTCGAGTATTGCCCCACCAACTGCCTCTCGATGACCGAGGAGTACGAACTGGCCGCCTTCGATCGCCACAGCCTCAACTACGACAACGTCGCCCTTGGCCGTCTCCCCACCAGCGTGACCAGCGATCCGGCCGTGGTTCCCCTGCGGGAGTTGGTCTATCTCCCCAAGGGTGTGATGGATCCCCATGATCTGCCCGCCACCACGCCGCGGGTCGGCAGACTCCCCGAGCAGGTGCTCGAAACCCTTCCCAGGCCGGCGACGGCCGCCCCTGACCCCGCCGCCGCCGACCCAGGCGCCACTCCCCAGCCATGACCATCGCCTCCACCACAGAGCTCATCTGCTTCCTGGTGCTCTCGGTCACCCTGGTGGCCGGGTCCCTAGGGGTGGTATTGCTCCCCAACATCGTGTACTCCGCCTTCCTGCTGGGCGGCGTGTTCCTCTCGGTGGCCGGTCTCTATCTGCTCCTTAATGCCAGCTTCGTGGCTGCTGCCCAGGTGCTGGTCTACGTGGGGGCGGTGAACGTGTTGATCCTGTTCGCGATCATGCTCGTGAACAAAAAGGAAACCCTGGCAGCCATCCCTGGTCTGCTGCTGCGGCGGGTTCTTTCCGGGGCTGTGTGCGCCGGTCTTTTCGCGCTGCTCCTCCGGGTCTCCTTCACCACCGACTGGGCGTTGCCCGGCCCCACCCCGGTGGGTGAAGAGGCCACCATCAGGATCGGAGAGCACCTGTTCAGCGATTACCTGCTGCCCTTCGAACTGGCTTCGGTGTTGCTCTTGATGGCGATGATCGGTGCCATCGTGCTGGCCCGCCGTGATGTGTTCAGCAGTGACGTGATCACCGGCGAACCGGTGGACCAGGGTCTGATCGAGAAGGCCCGCACACCCCTTCTGCTTGAGAAGCCCGCCCTGGAGAAAACCTCATGACCCTCGCCCTGGTTCTTCCCGGTTTCAGCAACGGGATTCCCCTGCAGGCCTACCTTGCCCTGGCCGCCGTGCTGTTCTGCACGGGTGTCTGGGGCCTGATCAACAGCCGCAACGCCGTTCGCGTGCTGATGAGCATCGAACTGATGCTCAACGCCGTGAACCTCAATCTGATGGCCTTCTCCAATTACCTCGATGGCCAGCTGATCCGCGGCCAGGTGTTCGCCATCTTCGTGATCACCGTGGCCGCTGCCGAGGCGGCGGTGGGCCTGGCGATCCTGCTCTCCTTGTATCGAAACCGCGAAACGGTGGATATGGAGCGTTTCAATCTCCTGCGTTGGTAGCCAGGCTGGGCTCAGCTGATCTGCGGCATTTCGCCCTATGCGGCTCGAGAAGGTCTGGTTGATCGTGCGCAGCGGCAGTCGCGCCGCCCAGCTTCAGGCCCGTCGCTGCGCCGAGGACCTCCGATCCCGGGGCATCGGCGTGATCGTGGCAGCGAGTGGCCTGGCCCAGAATCCCTTCCCGGCCCTGCTGGCCACCGAACCGACTCCGCCTGATCTGGCGCTGGTGCTCGGCGGCGATGGCACCGTGCTCGGCGCGGCCCGTCACCTCGCCCCCCATGGGGTACCGATCCTCAGCTTCAACGTGGGGGGCCACCTGGGTTTTCTCACCCATGAGCGCAGCCTGCTGAGGCTCGCCGACGAGGGCTCCGCTGAACCCTGCCTTTGGCAACGTTTACTGACCGATCGCTTCGCCCTGGAGCGCCGCATGATGCTCGAGGCTCGCATCGAGCGGGGCGATGCGGTGAGCGCCACCGCTGCCGTCCGCACCCGTGCACCCATCGCCGCTGCTGATGTGGATGCCGATGGGCCCCACGGCGCCCTCAACGATTTTTATTTCCGGCCCTGCCTTGATGAGGTGTCGCCCACCTGCCTGCTCGAGCTCGAGATTGATGGCGAGGTGGTGGATCAGTACCGCGGTGATGGCCTGATCATCGCCACCCCCACCGGTTCCACCGGTTACGCCATGGCGGCCGGAGGGCCGATCCTCCATCCCGGCATCGAGGCGATCGTGGTGAATCCGATCTGTCCGATGAGTCTCTCCAGCCGTGCCGTGGTGGTGCCTCCACGCTCGAGGCTCACCGTGTGGCCCCTTGGAGAAAGCAGCCGGCGGGTGAAGCTCTGGAAGGATGGCGCTCACGCCAGCCTGCTCGATCCTGGCGATCGCTGTGTGGTTCAGCAGGGGCCCCATCCGGCCCTGCTCCTTCAGCTGGAGCAGAGCCCCTCCTATTACCGCACCCTCACCCACAAGCTGCACTGGGCCGGCAGCCTCACCAACGGCGAGGCCTCTTCGAACTAGGACGTCAGCAGAGGCCAGCGTGCGGCTTCCCTCCGCTGAATCCTGGGTTTTCGCGGCAGACCGCCTGCTCGGATGGGTCTCCAGGCATGGATTGGTTCACAATGCTCCTTTCCAGGCGACCTGGGGTCGCGGCAGGATTTGGCGCTGGAGATCGAACGACGCTTTCTGGTGGTGGGAGAGGGTTGGCGCCACCACAGCCTTTGGGTTCGCAGCCTGCGCCAGGGCTATCTGGTGGCAGCCGCCGAGGGCCTCACCCTGCGGGTGCGCACCAGCTCCCCCCTGGGGGGGGCCGGGGCGCCGGAAGCTGCCGGAGTTGGGGGCCGGGCGGAGCCCGCTCCGGAGGCCTTCCTCACCCTCAAGGCCCCTCCCCCCGCCGGCTTCAGCGGTCCGGCCCTCTGCCGGCTGGAATTCGAATATCCGATCCCGATGGCTGATGGGGAGGAGCTTTTGGACCTGGCGGCGGCTTCGCTGCGCAAGCGGCGCCATGGCCTCGACCTGAGTGGTGGTGACTGGGTTCTTGATGTGTTCGAGGGCGAGAATGCGCCTCTGGTGCTGGTCGAGGTGGAGATCGCCAGCGCCGATCAGGCCGTGTTGATTCCCTCCTGGTGCGGGCGGGAGGTCACCGATCGCCGTGACCTGAGCAACGCCGCCCTTGCGCACCATCCCTTCGCCCGCTGGAGCGAAGCCGAGCAGCGCGAACTACTGCATGGGTAGGGTGGAGGAGATGCACATTGCAGCGCCCCAAGCGGCGCAGAGACTCTGATGACTGGCCTCTACGACAATCAGGGAGTGCTCCGCTGCGCCGGCAGGGATGCTGACGACTGCCTCGCCTACGCCGAGCTTTTCGGTCTTGCTGCTGATCGCTACAGCCTTGAGGCCCTGGAGGCCCCCCGCCCGCTTCAGTCCAAGCGAGCCCTCCGATGCAGCCAGGCAGACCAGTCGCTGGCTCTGGGGCAGGGTTGAACCGGATCCGGGATTAGGTCAGGGATTCCCGGCACCGATGGCTGGACCCGCAGATCCCGCGGGGGGCAGAACGCAGCAGTTGAAGCCATCGCGGCAGATCTTGCCGTTATCCATGGCCCAGTTGAGCAGCGCCACCCGGTTCTTCGCGCCGGTCTTGGTGAAGATGTTGCTTACGTGGTTGTCCACGGTGCGCTTGCTAATCATCAACTGGGCCGCGATCTCCTGGTTGGTGAGGCCGGTGGCCACCAGCTCCACAATCTCCACTTCCCGATCGGAGAGATCGTTGCGGGCTGAGGCGCTGAATCGGGCCGCTGGAGAACTCACGTCAGGCCCAGGCTCTTGCTTGGTGCGCTCCGGTGTCCCGCGCTCGGCCATGCCTTGCTCCGCCTTGATGTTCCACTCTAGGCAGGCCTGTGTTGCATGATGGGCACCTAGAGGGGAAGGGCGTGTGTTGCTCCAGGACGCACTGCAGGCTGGTCAATTCGCGCTGACCGCGGAGGTCACCCCACCCCGCGGCGGTGACCCCTCCAGGGCCTTGGAGGTGGCCACCCTGCTGCGAGGCCGGGTCCATGCCGTGAACGTGACCGATGGCAGCCGGGCGGTGATGCGGATGAGCAGCCTGGCCCTCTGTCGCCTGCTGCTGGAGGCCGGCATCGAACCGGTGCTCCAGATGACCTGCCGCGACCGTAACCGCATTGCCCTGCAGGCCGATCTCCTGGGGGCCCATGCCCTCGGCATCCGCAACCTTCTCTGTCTCACCGGGGATCCGGTGCGGGTCGGAGATCAGCCGGTGACCCGGCCGGTGAATGAGCTCGAGGCAGTGCGCCTGCTTCAACTGGTTGGCCGATGCAATGCCGGGCTGGATCCGGTGAAAGGCAATCTCCCCGACGGCCCCACCGCGCTGTTCCCTGGAGCCGCGGCCGATCCCCAGTCTCCCAGCTGGAGTGGTCTTGCCTCCCGGGTGCGTCGCAAGCAGGCCGCCGGCGCCCGTTTTATCCAGACCCAGATGGTGATGGATGAGGCCGCCCTACGGCGTTTCGTGGAGGAGATCACCGCTCCGCTCGGGCTTCCGGTGCTCGCCGGGGTGTTTCTGCTCAAGTCGGCCCGCAATGCCCGCTTCATCAACCGCGTTGTGCCGGGTGCCTGCATTCCCGAAGTGGTGATCACCCGCCTGGAGGCGGCGAAGGACCCGGCGGCGGAGGGGGTGGCGATCGCCGCGGAGCAGGTGCAGGCTTACCGCTCCATTGCCCAAGGGGTGCACTTGATGGCGGTGAAAGCCGAGGAACGAATTCCCTGCATCCTGGATCGGGCCGGGATCCAGTCCCTCTCTTAGCTGAGGTCGGCAAACACTCATTCTGCTTGAGTTATCGATGGGGCGTGGTGGCCCCTGGCTATGGCTAGCGCGCTCGGCATTTCGCCGGGATTCGGGACCCCAGCCTTCAACTGGCCTTCAGGGCGAGATCGCTACCGAGGAGTTCGGCCATCGCCTTCTGCTGAGGAGAGGGGGAGAGCACGTCCTGGCGGCGGGCATCCGTGATCAGCCAGTCGAGGGAGGCTTCCTGGAGATCGAAATGGTCACCGTTGCGATCAACGCAGTAGCGCCCATAGACGAGTTTTTCGACCAGTCGTACACCGGCGCCGATCCTTGAGTAATCGAAAATGATCGAGTTATCGATTGTGGCGCCTTCGCAAATATGACAACTGGGGCCGATCATCGCCGGTCCGATGATCGTTGCGCCATCTTCAATGCGGGTCATGCCACCCACGTAGATAGGTCCCTCAACGTTGATCTTGTCCCAGTTAGCCGCCACATTCAGGCCAGTATAAATACCTGGCCGTACCTCAACACCAGGGATCTGCACCTGCCGCACATGGCCCTGAAGAACGCTACGAATCGCCTGCCAGTAATCGGGAACTTTACCAATATCAACCCATTCGAATTCCATGGGTAGAGCGTAGAATGGGGCTCCGGCCTCTACGAGTTTGGGGAAGAGATCGGAGCCGATGTCGAAGGATTCACCACTGGGAATGTAGTCGAGAACTTCCGGCTCGAAGATGTAGATGCCCGTGTTGATCATGTCGCTGGCGGCTTCCTGAACCGCCGGCTTCTCCTGAAAGGAGAGCACACGACCCTCGGAGTCGGTTACTACAACCCCATAACTACTCACTTGGTCGTGGGGAACTCGCTTGGTAATCAGGCTAGCCATCGCCCCCTTGGCACGGTGACGGCGCACAGCCTCGCTGAGGTCAAGATCGATCAGTGCATCTCCGCAAAGCACCACGAAGGTGTCATCGAAAAAGGCTTGGAAGTCTTGGATGCGCTTGAGGCCGCCGGCGGAGCCCACGGCATCACCGATCAGTTCACCATCCTCAATCCTACCTTCGAAGCTATAAGCGATCTGCACACCAAAGCGCTGGCCATCGCGAAAATAGTTTTCAATTTCCTCAGCCAGGTGGGAAACGTTCACCATGATCTGGTCGAAGCCGTGCTGGCGCAGAAGTTCGAGTAGGAACTCCATCACCGGCTTCTGCAGGATCGGGATCATCGGCTTGGGCGTGGTATGCGTGATCGGTCGCACCCGTGTGCCCTTTCCCGCCGCCAGGATCATCGCCTTCATCGGCGTTGAATTTTTCAGATTGGTGGCGCCAGCCTACGAACCGCTCTCAGGCTGCCTGTGCTTCCAGAGCCGGCCCCCCATCTGGCCCTTGGCTACTGATAACCGGGAGCGTTGCTGCTGTTTGGAGCTCGCCGAGGCGCCGTAGCCGCAGGCTGCCGAATAAGCCACCATCCTGCTGCAGTTCCAGCTTGCCCTGGGCCGAGAGAAACAGAAGGGCCCAGAACACGCCCACCCGGTCCCGATCCAGGTCGTCCTCCGAGAGGAGTCCTGCCGTGTTCCAGGCCTCCACCAACTCATCGAAACCCACCCAGCTCTCGTCGCGGGCGGCATTCCACTCCAGCAGGAACAGACTGAGCGCTGCCGTGGTTTCCGGCAGTTTCTCTCGGTGGGCCAGGGCGCTCACTTGGGCGATGGCCGCCGATTCGCTGTAAGCCCGGCCGCGGGGGCGGTGGTGGGGACGAGGTCCCTCCTGCTCCAGCCGTTCGGCGATCTCCTCCAGCTGGCGGATCAGTTCGCCGAGGGTCACCGGCCGCTGCAGGGGCGGCGGGGCTACCGGGCGCCGCCGCAGGTGGGTCTCCGGCCGGCGGGGGAGCGCCATGGAGGGGGCACTGAAGCCGTCTTGGGGATCATCAAAACCGAACGGATCCTCGAATACAGGTTCTGGAGGAAAGGTGGATGCCTCCAGAACCTCCGCCTTCAGGCCCACCAGCACTGAAGCGGCCAGAAAGGCCTCACTGCTTTCCGCCAGATCGCGTTCGAAGCTGCCACCCTGGGCGGCCGCCAGGCGTGGCAGGGCGATCCTCTGGCGGAGCTGATCGAGGAAACCATCGATCACCCCGATCACATCCACATCCCAGGGGTCGATCTCGCCCCGCTCGGCTGCGTCCTGGAGCAACCGGATGGCCAGCCTGGCGCCTGCTTCTGCCACTCGCTCAGCCGCGCTCCGAAGCCCAGATGCGTTTCACGGTATCGGCTAGGACCGGCACCGTCACGCTCGGGGTCACCCAGAGACTCCGATCGCTGGGCTCAATCCATCGACACCGTTTCGGCGGGTGGGGCG
The DNA here is from genome assembly GCA_026389265.1 of Cyanobacteriota bacterium. Lineage (GTDB taxonomy): Bacteria > Cyanobacteriota > Cyanobacteriia > PCC-6307 > Cyanobiaceae > Cyanobium. Next base: position 20,261 of record JAPLIE010000018.1, read on the forward strand.
GCGGGTGCGCTGCTGCCACCGGCAGCCGGCAGCAGGCTCAGCTGGGCATCCAAGGTGGCCCGGTAGCGCTGCAGATCGTTCTCGAGTTCCTGGATGCGCACCTGCTGGGCCTCCAGCTCGCCGCTCTCCTTGAGGGTTTCCACCTTCTTCACCACCCCGCTCCACACCGCGAAGATCCAGGCGGCGGTCGACCCAATGCCACCCACCAGCAGCAACAGAACGGCAAGGGGAAGGGTGGTGGCCATCCCCGGCAGGAAATGGACCGTGGTCGGCTCCGTGTTCTCGAGGGTGAACGTCACTGCCGCCAGGCCGAAACTGAAGATCAGCAGGAAATTCAGCTGCCGCATCGCTGGGGATTTGGTCGGAATGACCTGAGGGTATCGAGCCGATCGCTCCCCCAGTGATCGGGCCATGAGGCGCAGAACTTTGTTACCCCGCCGCGGGATTCAGCCACACCGAGGGATCAAAGCCCTTGCCCACCCGGGGGAGGGCTGGAGCCTGGAGGACTCCCGGGAGAGCCACGGCCAGCGAGGTTTGGCGCATCACAGCGGCTCCGGGTGGGTGCTGCACCAGAGCCATGGCGATGGACTCCCGCTTGACCAGGGCCTCGATCGAGGCCCTGTAGGTGTCGGTGAGCAGGCGGGGGTAGAGGCCGATGCCGATGATCGGCACCAGCAGGCAACTGATCACATAGATCTCGCGGGGTTCGGCGTCCACCAGATGGGTGTGGGACACCAGTTCGGCGTTCTCCTTGCCGAAGAAGATCTCCCGAAGCATCGAAAGCAGGTAGATCGGGGTGAGGATCACCCCGATGGCCGCCAGCACGCAGATCACCACGCGGAAGGGCAGGGTGTAAGCCTCGCTCGTGGCGAAGCCCACGAACACCATCAGCTCGCTCACGAAGCCACTCATGCCCGGCAGGGCCAAGGAGGCCAGGGAACACACGGTCCAGAGAGCGAACATCTTGCGCATCTTCTGGCCCACCCCGCCCATGTCATCGAGTTGGAGCGTGTGGGTGCGGTCGTAGGTGGCACCCACCAGGAAGAAAAGGCTGGCCCCAATCAGCCCGTGGCTGACCATCTGCAGCATGGCGCCGCTGGTGCCTAGGGCGCTGAAGCTGCCGATGCCGATCAGCACGAAGCCCATGTGGCTGATTGAGCTGTAGGCGATCTTGCGTTTGAGGTTGCGCTGAGCAAATGAGGTTAGGGCCGCATAGATGATGTTCACCACACCCAGCACCACCAGCAGCGGCGCGAACTGCACGTGGGCCGCCGGCAGCAACTGCACGTTGAAGCGCAGCAAGGCGTAGCCGCCCATTTTGAGCAGGATCCCCGCCAGCAGCATGTGCACAGGGGCGGTGGCCTCACCGTGGGCATCGGGCAGCCAGGTGTGCAGCGGCACGATCGGCAACTTCACGCCGAAGGCGATCAGCAGCGCCGCATAGCAGAGCACCTGGAACCCCACGGGGAAGCCCTTCGCGGCCAGCACGGTGTACTCAAAGCTGGGACTGCCCCCGCCGTAAAAGGCCATCGCCAAGGCCGCCAGCAGAATGAACAGAGAGCTGCCAGCGGTGTAGATGATGAACTTGGTGGCGGCGTATTGCCGCTTTTTCCCCCCCCAGATCGCCAGCAGCAGGTATACCGGCAACAGCTCCAGCTCCCAGGCCAGGAAAAAGAGCAGCATGTCCTGGACCGCGAACACAGCGATCTGGCCGCCATCCATCGCCAACAACAAGAAAAAGAAAAGCTTCGGCTTGAAGGTCACCGGCCAGGCCGCGAGGGCCGCCAGGGAGGTGATGAAGCTGGTGAGCAGGATCAGTGGCATCGAGATGCCGTCCGCTCCCACGGACCAGGCCAGGCCCAAGTCGGGCAGCCAGGTGTAGCGCTCGGCCAGCTGCAGGCCCTCCACCGCCGGGTCGTAGCCATTGAGGTAGGCCCCCACCGTGATCAGGAAGGTGAGCAGGGCTACGCCAAGGGCATACCACCGCACGGTCTTGCCGTCGCCCTTGTCGGGGATGAAGGGGATCAGCAGCGCAGAAGCGATCGGGAAAAGGATCGCGGCGCTCAGCCAGGGAAAAGGCACCAACCACTCACACCGTCTGGAGGGAGTGTAGAAATCCAATCCAGGGCGGCACTACACCCATGCGGGATGTCACACAGATTGAGGCCTTGCCGCCCCGCTTAGGGACTTTCAGGATTTTGGCACGTTTCCTTAAGGTAATCTCAAGAGATCGCCGTAGAAATCGGGCGGCAAGCGCTTGCTTCTATGGCTCGCGCTCAGGCTCTCGCCGAAGATCGGTTTAGTTGATGTTCATGAAGGTGCGCAAGTGATAAGGGCTTTCCTTAAGAAGCTTCTGACAACACTCAAGCAGGAAAAGATCTTCCCCGTAGCCCTCCTGCCCGGGATGGCACATCAACTCAATCGAATTTGATTGTTGAAAGGGTTTGCGAGTGGGATCCTCCAGAAAGACATCCAGCCCTGTGAACACCTGCGGCATGCGGCTGCCCCGCAGCCGGCAGATGGTCGACCAGGCCTTTTTTGCCAGGATTCGGGTGAGGGGCGGCTTGCTGTGGAGCCTGCGGCCGTAAACGTTCATTGTAGTTCGCATCCGCCAGATCCCATGCTTCTTCTGGAGCCTGCGGATCACCGGCAGCATCCAGGGAATGGTGTGTATATGGTGATGGGAATCGAAATGGGAAATATCCAGCCCCATGGAACGCACCTGCTGGATCTGGGCATCCAGTTCGTCAAAACATGCGGCCATGGTCTCCGGGCGGCCCCTCAGTTCGCGGATCGATCCAGAAAACAAGCCACCCTCATCGAGCAAGCCAGATCTCTGCAGTTCGGTTGTCTTGGTAAGGGGCTTGAATTCCGTGAGATTGAGATGGATTCCAAAGCTGGCATGGGATCGGTGCCGCTGGGCAACGGCCACCCCTTCTTCGCAGCATGGTGCATTGGCCATGAGTGTGGAGCTGCTGATCCAACCACGTGCCAAGGCTTGATCAATTGCATGATTGACCTGCTGAGAGAAGCCGAGATCATCGGCATTGATGACCAAATAACGACGTCCTATTGGCTGGGTAACGGACCCGATCGTTGCTGGATTTGTGGTGTTGCTGGGATTAATGCTCATGGCTGTGGCTTGTTAAGCGTGACATGCATGTTGCAGGGCTTGCTGAAGACTCGCCGTGATTCCATCATACGAGAATTGCAATACGTGCCTGCGTGCATTCTCTCCGATCTGATACAGGCGTTCTGGATCGGAAAGTGCCTCCTCAATACATTGCGTCAGGGCCCCCGTGTTGCCTGGAGGGAACACCCAGCCGGTCTGCGCCGGCACCACCAGTTCATAGGCGCATCCCACCCGCTCCGTCACGATGGCGGGGCAGCCAAGATTCATGGCTTCATTGACCACCAGTCCCCAGGTTTCGCTCAGGGAAGGCAGCACCAGCACATCTCCCATGCTGTATACGGCGGGCAACATGCTTTGGTTTTGGAAGGGGAGAAAGAGTACGCCGTCAAGCCCAAGGCGTTCCGCCTGACGCCGAATGGTTTCTTTCAGTGGTCCATCGCCCACGAAAACAATCTTCGCGGTGCGAAGCAGATGAGCTGGCAGTTGCGCACAGGCGATCAGGAGATCGAGCGGCCGCTTCACCTCTATAAACTTGCCGACGAAAATAATCACGATCTCCCGATTAATACCGAGGTTTTTCCTAAGTTCGCCAGCCTCAAGGGCGGCTGATTTTTTGGCATCGATAAAGCGCGCATTGTCTACGGCGTGGAGGCCTGTGAACAGCTTGGATGCCGGCACTCCGGCATCGCGATAGTAGTGGTAATTGGCCTTGCCGACAACAAGACAAGCGTCGAATCTCCGGAATAGAAGATTGCGAAACAGCCTGCTGATCCTGTCCTTCAGGCTTGGCGTTCTGTTCAGATTATGGGAATCGCCTCGAAAGATGAAGGGAACCTTCCAGAAGCGTGGATCAAGAAGCAGGAGAACATAGGTGAGAAAGGCATAGTTCATCAGCAGAATGGCGTCTGGTCGCCAGGCTGCCAGGTTGGAGGGGAGCCCTGGGTTGATATAGCCAAAGAAGTGGCTGTTGCCTGGTTTGCTGGCCCTGTTGGGGATGAACTGATAGGCGTAGCCATCGAGTAGGGGGATGTCCCATTGCAGTTGCCTGCCGAATCCGGGGTCTTTCGCGCTGGATACACCCAAGTCCCAGAGATAAAAGACCTTCACCTCAATGCCGGCCTTGTCAGCAAGTCCGTTGAGCCAGGGAGAGATGTACTGAACCGGATGACCCGCTACTATGGCGAGGCGCTTGAGCTCGCCAGTGCTGTTTGCGATTCCTCTGGCCATCGACTGATATTTGGATTGCCTATGTGGTGGTGGGTAGCTTCGCATGAGATCAGCCGAAGGCGCTGAACAGTACCACCATGGCGATGACCCCCCCAAACACGATCAGGGCGTAGAACTGGACCCTGCCGGTTTCGAAATATTTTAACCCTTCGCCGCTGCCCAGGGTGAGCAGGCCGGTGAGGTTCACCACGCCGTCCACCACCTTGGAATCCACCTCCAGCACTTGGCGGGCCAGCTTGCGGCTGCCCTGCACAAAGATCTTGTCGTTGATGGCGTCGAGATACCACTTGTTGGCGAAGAAGGCATTCACGGCCGGGAACCGGGCGGCCACGGCCTGGCCCAGGTCGATGCGGTGCAGGTAATAGGCGAGCACCGCCAGAGTGATTCCGGCCACGGAAATGGCCACCGAGGCGCCCGCCAGCGGCAAAAATTCACCCCAAGAAAAGTGTTCGGCCATCTCCGCCGCTTCGTGGGGATCAAGCAGCTCAGCGAAGCGGCTGTGCCAGGGGGTGCCCAGCAGGCCGATCAGCACCGAAGGCACCGCCAACACCGCCAGGGGCATGGCCATCTGCCAGCCCGATTCGTGGGGGTGGTCGGCGTGGTGGCCATGGCCCTCCTCATGG